>NZ_JAJPWO010000009.1:0-432199 GCF_046549075.1 Amycolatopsis sp. lyj-84 | reverse complement strand
CGGCGGCCTTCACGATGCCGCTCGGTACGGTGAGCGGCGCCTTCGCGGTCGACTGTGAGTGCCGCGTGGCTCGCCGCTTTCCGGATCTGCCCGGAGTTCTTGTCCGGTAACCGGTCCTCCAGGAGGGTGTCGGCGGCGAGGGCGTTGTCGTCGGATAGCCACGCGGTGGCGGCGGCGACTTTCATCGCGCCGAAACCATCCACTTTTCCTTGGTCCATCAACCCCAGTGTGCGGGGCAGGCGGGTGGTCAACGCTTCGGCCGCGGCGACCATCGCACCCGCATGATTGTCCACAAGAGACAACGCGAACGCGACCTCCTGGGTGACACTGCGGGCGCCGTCGCGATGCCGGTTCAGCTGTGCCAGGGCCCGGAACCGG
Source organism: Amycolatopsis sp. lyj-84 (assembly GCF_046549075.1). NCBI lineage: Bacteria > Bacillati > Actinomycetota > Actinomycetes > Pseudonocardiales > Pseudonocardiaceae > Amycolatopsis > Amycolatopsis sp. lyj-84. Next base: position 431,821 of record NZ_JAJPWO010000009.1, on the reverse strand, counting down.
ACCGCTTCCAGTCGTGCGATCCCCGCTGACGCGGCTTGGGCGACAGCGACGGAATCGGTGTCGTCCAAGGAATCGACAGCAGCGTTGACCGACTCCAACAGGCCAGGGTCGGTGAGTTTCTCGAGGAGCGCCACAGGTGTGGCTTTACGTGTGTCCACCTAATCAACATACGACCGGCCACCGACAGTTTCCGATCATACGGCCACGGGAACGCGTTGCCGAATTCCGGCAATGAAGGCCAGCGAACCACCAGGCCATCCGAGCACCGCAACCCGTTGCCGAATTCCGGCAATGCGTTCCCGGCAGCCGAAACCTCGGCCAGGGTCGGTGAGTTTCTCAAGGAGTGCCACAGGTGTGGCTTTGTAGGTGTCCACCTGATCAACATACGACCGGCCACCGACAGTTTCCGATCATACGGCCACGGGAACGCGTTGCCGATTTTCGGCAATGAAGGCTCGGCGAACCGACCAGACCAGGGCCCGACACCGACCACAGCACCAACGGCCACCCGGAATCATTCGGCCATCGTGAAGCGTCGCCGAATTTCGGCAATGCGTTCCCGGCAGCCGAAATCCGACCGCCGAGAACGCCACAAGGCCCCTACATCACGTCCCGCACGACCATCCGTTCCGAAGCCCGCTCGATCGCCGCTTCCACGGCGCCGACCCGGTCCGCCAGCAGACCCATCGCGCCGACCGACGCCGCCTGGGTGTTGTCCAGCAAACCGACAAGAAGCGTTGGTGGAAAACGAAATTCGGATCGGCCGCCGACGGCTTGCAGCCACGCAACCCGTTGCCGAATTCCGGCAACAGAACTTTCTCGGCAGCCGAAGCCCGGCTGCCGAGAAAGCGATCATCGCCGATTTCCGGAAACACCCCCCGTTCGCTCAGTAAGTGTCGAGAGCGACCGCGATGTCACCGATCGGCAGCGGGAAGTCGCCGACCTTGGTCGCCGCCCCGGTCAGCAGGTTGACGGTGTAGAACGTCGACGGCGACGACGCGGCGGCCGGGTTGAGTACGGCGAACGCGCTCACCGAGGTCGTCTTGCCGTTGGTCAGCTCGCTGAAGATGTCGAAGCCCGCGATCGGGCCGGCGTTGACGCCGAGCGCCCCGGTGGGGCTGAGGAGCCCGTTGTTGGCCGGTGCCTGGATGAGCACCTGGTCGGTGGCCGTGCCGATGTCGAACAACGTGGTGGCGGTGTCGGGGTTGAGGTCGTTGTTCGTGTAGGCGGCGGCCGTGACCCCGGAGGTTCTCCCCGAGATGGGCGGTGTGGTCAGGGCGGTGTCCTCGATCGTGCTGTGGGTGGCGAGGTTGTGCCGCAGGTTCTGGCCGTTGTCGCTGATCACCCGGAGCCGGTCGGCGGCCGGGTTGAAGTCGACGCCGAAGTCCTTGCCGTACAGCGGAATACTCAGTTGTGACACCTTCGTGAGAACGACGTCGGGTGTCTTCGGCGGGGTCGAGATCGTGTAGATACAGCCCTTGTTCCCCACCCCGTACAGCACGCCGTCCTGTACCCGGAAGTCGATCCCGATCAGGGAGGTCTCCCCGCAGGTGAGTCCCTGCACGAGCCGGACCCAGCCGAGCACATTCGGCGTGGCGGTGTCGAAGTAGGCCATCAGTTTGCCGTCCGACGAAATCGCGAACACCGGCAGCCCGGCCGCTTGCGCCGAACTCGCGCCCGCGGTGCCGGCGACCAGCGACGCCGCGACGGTCACCGTGGTGGCCACCGCGATCAGAGCCTTCTTGAGTCTTGCCCTCATCCGTACTCCCCTCAACCGGAACAGTGCGACCCAAGCTATTCGGCGGCACTGGACGGCCATTGGACGTCGATTGGACCCGGCGTCCGGCGGATTGCGGGTGCCGGGAACCGGGGGAACAGTAGGGGGACAACGGATTCAGGGGGAGCGATGACGCTCAAGAAGATGCTCGCCGGTTCGGTGGTCCTGTGCGCCGGGCTCACGTTCGTCGCCACCGGCGAGGCGGACGCGGCCAGGCAATGCGCCTCCGGCGTCAAGATCATCAAGCCGGTCGTGCTCGAGGATCCCGGGAGGTGGACCTACACGTTCGACCTTTCCTGGTGCGCGGACGGCGGGACGATCGTCTGGGCCGAGCCGTCGGTGGCGGCGCGGGTGCACAGTCCGGCCTGCCGCTGGGTCGGCCGGATCGAGGAATCGCTGGGCAAGACACCGGACGGCCCGGTCTGGAAGGCGTTCGACATGAGCGAGTTCTCCTGCCAGGACGGCAAAGGCAAGGAAAACGGCGTCAATCCGTGGGTCGTCGTCACCTTCGACCCGTCGGGCGGATACGACAGCCAAAGCGCCATCGCCGCCGCGTGATTCAGGCGCGGAGGATCGCTTCGACGGCGGCGGACGCCCGTCGTCGAAGCGCGCGGTAGCCGGCCCGCTCGGCGAGGGTGAGCGCCTGGCGGGCCTGGCCGAGGTCACCGGTGGCGACGGCGAGCCCGATGAGCGCGTCGACCTCGGGGTACCGGTCGCCGGTTTCCCGCAGCAGGGCCAGCGCCTGCCGATAGTGGCGGACGGCGTCCCGTCGGTGCCCGACGCGGTGATGCACGCTCGCGAGCGCGACGAGCGCTTCGCCTTCGCCTCGCGGTTCGCGGGTCTCGTGCGCCAGCCGGAGTCCGTCGCGCGCGTGGGCGAGCGCGTCGGCCGGACGGCCGAGATCGCAGTACGCCGACGCGAGCCTGCCGAGCGTTTCCGCCTCCCCGGCGCGGTTCCCGGCCTCGCGGTGCAGCGCGAGGGCCTCGGAAAGCAGCCCGGCCGCCTCGCCTGCGTTGCCGCGAGCGTGCTGCACCTGCCCGAGATTGCTCAGGTTGATCGCTTCCCCGTAGCGCGAACCGATCCGGCGATACCGGCGCAAGGCCTGGGCGTAGTGCCCGGCCGCCCTGGGCAGGTCGCCCATCTCCCAGTGGACGAGCCCCAGATTGCCCAGCGCCACGGCTTCCCCAGCGGGCCTGCCCGCCCGCCTGCTCAGCTCCAGTCCCCGGGAGAACCGCACCGCGGCGGCCGGAAGCCGTCCGGCCTGCCAGTACGCGCAACCGAGGTTGCCCAGCACCGCGGCCTGCGCCTCCACCCAGCCCGCCCGCCTGGCGAGCACGAGCGCGCCGGCGTAATGCCGGACGGCCTCCCGGTATCGCCCCTGTCGGAAACTCAGGTCGGCCAGGCTGAACCGGGCGGACGCGCGGGCGCGGGGATCGCCGTCCTGTTCGGCGGCGGACGACGCGGCCGCGGCGGCCGCCCGCCATTCCACCTGGCGCAACGACATCCAGAAATAGCCGCGCAGGGCGTCGGCCAGCAGCCAGGCCACCGGAAGCGGCCCGACCCGCGCGGCGTCCTCGGCGACGGCGACGAGGTTGCCCAGCTCGGTCTCCAGCCATTCCGCCGCGTTCTCCTTCTCGGCGGCGGGGATCGGGCCGTCGGGCACGGACAGCGGAAGACGGAACATGTGCGGGTACACCAGCTTCGCCGCGTTGTCGACGGCACGCAGGTACCACTCGTGCAACCGGGCGCGGGCGGAGCCGATCTCGGCCGGGGACTCCCGCGACTCCAGGCGATCGGCGGCATAACGCCGGAGCAGGTCGTGGAAGTGGTACCGATCCGGCGCGTGCTGCTCGACCAGATGCGCGGCCGCGAGCGCGTCCAGCATCGGGCCCGCCCGTTCCGCACCGGCGAGGACCTCCACCGCCTCGACGCCGATGTCGTTGCCCGGCACCAGGCTCAGCAGCCGGAACACCCTGCTCGTCTCCGCGGGCAAGGCCCGGTAGGAGAGGTCGAAGGCGGTCCGGACGGCGATCTGCTCGTCACCCGGCACCGTGAGCGCGGCGAGCAGATTGCCTTTGCGCAACTCGACGGCGTAATCCTCGATGCCGTTCCCCGGAGTGTCGGCGAGGTTGGCCGCGGCGATCCGCAGGGCCAGCGGCAGATACGCGCACGACTCGGCCACCTCGGCCGCGGCCTCGCGTTCGGCCCGGATCCAGTCGGCGCCGAGCACCCGCGAGAGCAGTTCCAGCGCCTCGGCGGGATCGAGCATGCCGAGGGTGAGCCGCCGGGCGCCGTGGAGGGCGACCAGACCGGCCATCCGGTCGCGGGCGGTCACCAGCACCAGGCAGCCGGGACCGGCGGGCAGCAGCGGCCGGACCTGGTCCACGCGATCGACGTTGTCCAGCAGTACCAAGGCTTTCCGGTCGGTCATCAGCGTCCGGTACAGCGCGGATGCGGTCTCCGTGTCCGCGGGCAGGCGTTCGGCGGGGATCTCCAGCGCGGCCAGGAACCGGGTGAGCACTTCGAGCGCCGTCGCGGGCGGACCGGGCGAATGGCCGCGCAAATTCGCGTAGAACTGCCCGTCGGGGAACCGGTCCTTCACGCGATGCGCCCAGTGCACGGCGAGCGCGGTCTTCCCGGCGCCCGCGGTGCCGGTGATGGCCGCGAGCGCCACCGCACCGCCGAAACCGCCCGCCCTCGGCACCAGCTCGTCCAAAATGGACAGTTCGGTCGCCCGGCCGGTGAACCCGGGTGGTTCGGCGGGCAGTTGCCGTGGGACGCGGGCGGTGGGGCGCTGGCTCTCGGCCGGGTGCTGTTCCCCGTCGTCGAGCAGGGCGGCGTGCGCCGCGACGAGTTCGGGTCCCGGCTCGACACCCAGCTCCTCGACGAGCCGCTCGCGAACCTCCTGGTAGAGCCCGAAAGCCGTCGCCCGCTGGCCGGCGCCATGGTACGCGCGGATCAACCGTGCCTGGGCAGGTTCGTCCAGCGGCTGGTCCGCGGCGGCTTCGACCAGTTCGGTCAGCACCTCGTCGGCGGCACCGATGGCGAGCATGGCGTCGCCGTACCTGGCGAGCAGCGCACGGCGTTCCGCGATCAGGGCCATCACCTTCGGATGTGGTGCGAGCAAAGGGACATCGGCCAGCGGTTTACCCCGCCACCAGCGCAGGGCCTCGCCGAACAGGGCCGCGGCACGGCCCGTCTCGCCGTCGCGCTGGGCGTCGTTCGCCTCGGCGACGAGCCCGCGGACGTGGGGCAAATCGATCTCGACGGCGTCCCAGCGCAGCGCGTACCCGCCGCCGACATGCGGCAGGATCTCGCTCCCGGACCGGGAAGGACGGCCGGGTTCCAGCAGCCGCCGCAGATGTTTTACGTGCGTCTGGAGGACGTTCACCGCACTGCGCGGCGGCCGTTCGCCCCAGAGCGCGTCCACGAGGTCCTGCTTGGACATCGCTTCGCCGCCGGCGAGCACGAGCAACCCCAGGACGGCGCGGCGGCCTGGCGGGCCGAGGTCGACTTCCGCCCCGTCGAGCCACACGCGCAGCGAACCCAGCACCTGGATCCGCACTGCCGTCGGCGCCATCGGCAGGAACGTAGCGAGCCCTCCCGCGCCGCACAAGGACGAACCGCGGAAAGGGCCCCGCTGCGCCCGGCTTTGGGGCCGCTCAGGCTAACGCGGTTCGGCGGGCAGGAGGTCGTGACCGTTCCAGGTGAACCGCGCCGTGGTGACCGCGTCGTCGCCGTCGCCGCCGGTGATGAGCTGGTGGATCCCGACACCGCCGAGTTCGGCGTAGGTGCACCACTCGTGGTCCGACGTCAGCATCAGATCGAGGTCGAGCGCGGACAGCAGGCCGAACACCTGCCCCCGGTTGGTGGTGTCGACGCCGACGAACACCTCGTCGAGCAGGATCACCCTCGGTGCCTCGGGCGCGGCCTGGTAGTGCGCGGCGACGGCGGCGAACAGCGGCAGGTGCAGCGCGATCGCCTTCTCCCCACCGGAAAGCGCGCCGTGCAGCTTCTTGGTCAGCAGCTGCCAGCCCGCCCCGTTGGCACGGTCCACCTTGACCACGAACCGGTGCCAGGACGTGTAGTCGAAGACCTGCGCGAGCTGCTGTTCCCAGCTGGTCGCCGTGTCGTCCGCCTTCGCTTGTTCGACGCGCTCGCGGAAGAACTTGTGCAGGGACACGCGATCTTCGGCGGTCAGCTGGTCCGGATCCTTCAGCAGCAGATCTCGTGCGGTCTTGGTGCCCGGCGGCAGATCGGGGGAGACCTGCCAGACCAGCCGGACGGCGACCCTCGACGCGGTCCGCACCCGTTCCAGGCGCGCGTTCATCCCGTCGACGAGGTCGTTGGCCTGCCGGATGCGGGCCGCGAGATGGCGCCGGGTGTCGCCGGTCAGCGTCTTGTCGAACAGGTCGCTCTCGCGGCCGGTGATCTCGTGCCTGCTCTGTTCTGCTTCCGCGTAAAGGATCTTCAGCAGTTCGGCCGCGCCGACCCGCAGCCCGTCGACGACGGCGGTGAAGATCTGGACGTCCTCGTCGGTCTCCAGATCGAGTTCCGCCCGCGTGCTGAGCGTGTTCCGGCAGGTGTGCACGGCCTCGGAAAGCCGGTGCAGCGCCTCGCCGAGATTGCTCGGCGCGTGCGGCACGGACGGCCACGCCGCGGCCACCAGCCGGGCCGTGTCGAGTGCCGCCCGCACTCCTTCGGACGCGGACAGGGTGGCCTGGAACTTCGGCAGGTCCTCGATCCCGCCGTCCGCGGGGAAGACCCCGGTGGCGAGCTTCCGGAACCGGAGCGCGGCGGCGTCCTGCTTCTTGGCGGCGTCCTCGCGGGCCCTCGCGTCGGTCGTGCGCCGGACGCCGAGCGCGCCCAAGGACACGGCCAGATCCTTGGCGTCGGCGTTCGCGGCGCGGAGTTCGTCGGCGAGTCCGCGCAGTTTCGTGCGCAGGCCGTCGATTTCGGCGAGCACCTCGCGCTGGCCGGTGCCGACGGATCCCTCGATCGCTTCGAGCATCGCGGTGAGCTTGGTGCGTTCGGCCTCCGCCTCGACAGCCTCGTCCTCGCGCCGGGCGGCGTTCGCCTCCGAACGGGCCGCCTGATCGGCGAACGTTTCGGCCCGCTGGGTCGCCGCGAGCAGGTTCCCGTGCTCGTACAGCCAGTTCTCGCCCTGGTCGGAGTAGGTGCGCAGGGCCGTGGCAAGCGCTGTCAGCGGCGCGCGTTCGGTCGGCAGCCCGCCGTCGGAAGCCTGGCCGGTCAGCTCGTGCAGCGCGGTCTTGGCCTCGATCTCCAGCGCGGAGACGGTCGTTTCCCGGTGCCGGACGGCGGAGTCGGCGGCGGTCAGGTCGGCCTCGGCCGTGGTCGATTCCCCGGTCGCGGCAAGGAGATCTTCGTGACCGGGGCGGGCGGCGCGTTCGATCTTGATCAGCTCGCGCCTGCCCCGCAGCGCGGCCAGTTCGCCTTCCAGCTCGGCGATGATCTTCTCGCGGCCGGAAATCTCGTCCCGCAGCCCGGCGATCCGGCGTTCCCTGGCGCGCAGGCGGGCGGAAGAACCGATGTAGGCCGGGGCTTCCTTCGCCCAGCTGCCCGACAGGCTGCCCATCCGCCAGCTGCCGTCCGCGCCGATCGCGGCGGGACCCGCGGGCAGCGTGTCGTCGAAGGCGATCACTTCCAGCACCCGCCGGATCTTCGCCGGGGCGACCCCGGCGTCGGGTTCCGGTACGAAGACGTCGGCGAGCGAGCGGGGAGCCACCGGCAGTGTCCCGGTCTCCGCGAGCACGTCGTGGCCGTCGACGACACCGTGGGAGTTCACCCAGGCGTCCAGCAGTCCGGCGCCTTCGAGCGCGGCTTCGATCCCGGCGTGCGTGTCCGCCGGGACGGAGCCGGCGAAATCGACCAGCCGCCACAGCGGGGCGCCGCTCATCTCGGTCCGGTCCGCCGTCCGGGTGCGCGGCGACTCGGGAGTGAGGACGTCCTCCGATTCGAGCACGCCCGCCTCGACGAGCAGTTCGTCGTGCTCGATACGCGCGGTCGCCAGCGCGGCACCGGTCGCCGCCTCCTGCCGGACGATGTCCTCCAGCACGGTCTCGGCGACCGTGCTGATCCTGCCCAGCAGCGCGACTTCCGCTTCGGCCTCCCGCACGAGCGCTTCGACGTCGGGGAAGCGCAGCTCACGGCAGCCGATCGCCCATTCGGCGAGCCGGGTGCGCAGATCGCTCAGCGCGAGTTCGCGGGTCGCCGTCGTGAGGTCCAGTTTCTCCTGCGCGGCCGAGAAATCCGACCTCGCCCGGTCCAGCTCCGCCTCGGCCTGGTGACGGCGGCCGACGGCGCGTTCGTGTTTGTCCATCGCCCGGCCGACGGTCTCGACCTGGTCGCGTTTGCCGCGGACGGCGGCCTGCAACAGCGGACGGAGCCGGACCGGTTCGCCCTGCTTGCCGGAGTCGTCCAGCCCGGCGACGAGTTCGTCGTGCACCCCGGCCAGGTTCGCGCGGGTCGCGGCGGCCCGGACCTCGGCCTCCTGCGAGCGGACGAGGTCGGCCTGCCGCTTCACGACCTGTCGTGCCCCTCGCGCTCGCTCCTCGTCGGCGTCCGCCTCGGCACGGAGCCGGTCGGCGTCCGCGCGGAGCGTTCCCGCCTGGTCCCGCGCGGAAAACGCGCGCTGCCGCAGTTTGTCGAGCTCCTGGCCCTTTTGGTACGACTCGGAATCGGTCAGCCCGGAGACGCGGGCTTCGGTCTCTTCGACGTCCTTTTCGAGCTTCGCCGCCCGCTCCTCGGCCGCCGCCTTGCTCGCGGCGACCTCGTCGTACTCCTCGGCCGAACGGCGGGCGGCCGCGGCGAGCCCGTCGAGTTCGGCGGTCGCGGCGATGAGGTTCGCGGCGCCCGCGCGCAGGACACGCTGCGCGTAGGTCTTCTGCCGCGCGGCGAGCGCGCGGGTCGCGTCGACCTCGGTCTCCAGCGAGCCCAGCTTTTCGCGTTGCGCGTCGAGCCGCTCGAAACCCTCGGCGAGGTCCGCGATCTCCTGCTGTCCCAACGGCGGGAGCGCGCGGGAAAGCAGGTTGGACAGCAGGCTCGGGTCGAGCCGCTGCGAGAGTTTGGGCATCCGCAGCTGGAGGAGCGCGGTGATCAGCGCGTCGTACCGCTGCTCGCTCAAGGTGGGGAACAGCTTCGCGCGGATCTCGGTGCGGTACTCGGCCGCGCCGGGGTGCACGGTCCCGTGGTCGCCGAGGGCCTCCTCCAGCGCGTTCTTGGTGAGCGGCTGGCCCGCCTCGTTGACCAGCGGCAGCCCGTCGCCGACGCGCTGGCCGGTGGTGAAGAAGTCGGCGTGCACCGTGCTGGTGTGGGTGCTCGCCTGCAGCCGCGCGCCGCAGGTGAACCACTGGTCCTCGCCCATGCGGAATTCGAGCCACACGTACCCGACGCGGGTGGCGCCGGAAGCGCCCTCGCCCATCAGGTTCCAGTGCATGCTGCGCTCGCTGGTGCCGAAGGTCGACAGCCGGTTGGCGCGCAGGCTCGCGTCGAACAGGAACGGCAGCAGCAGCTCCAGCGCCTTGGACTTCCCGCTCCCGTTGGGGCCGCGCAGCAGCAGGCGCCCGTCGTGGAACTCGAAGATCTCGTCGTAGTAGCGCCAGATGTTGAGGATGCCCGCGCGGGACGGGATCCACCTCGTCACGGTCACGTCGCCTCCTCGTTCCGTCCGGTGTACCTCGCGGCGGCCGGGAGTGGCCGGACGAGTTCGGCTTCGGTACGGACGAGCCCGAAGCCGGTCAGCACCGCGAGCGCGTCCACGGTCAGCCGCCGCACGCCGTCCTTGCCCCGGTAGGTCTTGGCCCAGCGCGGGAACCGTTTCAGCAGCTTGGCGGTGGCGTTGCGCAGGTAGTCGGTCGTCCGCGGCTCGTCCAGCGCGTCGAGCAGCAGGAGCGCGGCGACCTTGGCGTTGCTGCCGTCGTCCGGGAACCGCTCGTCGGTGGCCAGCCCGTCGACGTCGACGAGCAGCACGCCCTCCGCGCGTTCTTCGAGGACGAATCCGCCCTGTTCCGCGGCGCGGCGCAGCAGTTGGCGCCCGGTCGGCGACCCGAGGTACGCGCGCTCCTCCGCGGTCAGTTCGGCGAAGTACAGCACCGGATCGTCGACGAGACGGCGGAAGACGGCGTGGCGGAGCCACAGGTTCCGCTGGACGTCGGAAGCGTTGGGCGTGTCCTCGTGGCGTCCCGACGAGAGCCCGTAGCGCTGCTCGTAGGACACCGCGTCCAGCAGTTCCTCGAACCGCAGTGCGACGTCGTCGGCGGGCACCGCCAGCTGCGACGGCCCGACCGGGGCGGCGAGCAGCCGCAGCAGCAGGGTCGCGTCGACCCGGAACAGCACCTTTGCCGTCGTTTCGTCCACAAAGGACTCGGCGTCGCCGTCGGCCGTTTCGAGGACGCCGAAGGACTCCAGCTGCTTCAGGACGTCCACGAACGCGAGACGCTCGGCCCGGGAGGCGACGTCGAAGGTGGTGACGAGGTCGTCGGCGGCACTCGCCCGGCCGACGCGGTCGGCGAGCAGGCCGATCGTGGTCACCGGCACCGTGAGCAGTTCGGCCGCCACCACGCACAGCAGGACGTAGCGGCGCCGGTCGAAGGCCGCGCGCCCGGACCGCAGCCGTCGCGCCGGGCGGGTCGGGTCGGCGGAGGCGCGGACCTTGACCAGCCGGGCGTACCCGAGCCGGGGTTCGACGGTGAGCGTCCAGCCGCAGTAGTAGTCGAACCACTGCCGGATGGGCTCGCGGCGGCGCCGGATGAGGTCGAAGGTCTCGGGGGAGCCGCGTTCGCCGATCAGCGGTTTGGCCAGCAGCGCCCGGATCCCGCGCGCGACCTCCTCGCGTTCCGCGATGACCAGTTGGTTCGTCAGGCTCACGCACTGCCTCCGGCCGTGCTGATCTCGATTTCGTAGTCGGGGCCGCGGAAGACGCCGCTCGTGGTGGTCAGACGGGCCACCGCGCCGTTGCGCGCCTGCCGCAGGATGATCTCGATCTGGCCGTCGGACGTCGTGCACCGCCGGGCGCCGGTCGCGTCGGGGCCGCTGCCGAGTGCCTGGCCCAGCAGATCCAGCAGCCGCTCGAAAACGGTGTGGTCCAGCTTCTCGAACGCGGAAAGCCGTACGACCCCGCCGGTGTCGAGCATGTTCCACGCCGCCTCGAGTTCGGCGCGTTCGGCGATCGCCTGCCGGACCCGTGCCGCCCGGATCGCGGTGACGTCGCGGACCCTCCCGGTTTTGGTGAACCGCTCGGTGCGGCCCGCCGACCGGAGCAGCTCCGACACCTCGACCGGTGGCGCGTCGAGCCACGACGCCGTCGTGCTGACCACTTCCGGGTCCGCGTGGGCCAGATGCGCGTGCCGCGCGGAACTGAGCCCGAACATCGTGGACCACAGGCGGTGCAGGTCCTCCTGCGCGGGGACGACGGTGAACCACCGCGCCAGCTCACGGAAATCGGCGACCGCGCTGCTCGCGCGCCGCCGCGACTCGGTGATCCGGTCCAGGACCTGCAGGAGGGTGATGATCGCCCGCCGCGCGACCTGGTGGAGGTCCTCGACCCGCGGCGAGGACCCGTTTTCGGGCAGGAACCACGCGCGAAGCCCGTCCCAGCGGGCCTGACGGAGCTCCAGCCAGCGCGGATCCGGGTTCTGCAGGGACGCGCCGTTGAGCGCCCGCCGGTGCATGCGCTCGACGCCGTGGTCGTCGATCTCCTTGATGCGGGTGGCGATGGTGTGGGTGTGGTGTTCGAGGTCGTTCAGGAACTCCTGCAGGTACGCGACCGTGGCCGCCTTGACCTCGTGGAACGTCGCGAGATCGGCCTCGGCGCGCAGGAGGCGCTGGAGCTCGCCGTTGAACCGCTTCGTGGTGTCACGGAAAGTCTCAAGGTGGCCCTCGACCTCGGCGAGCGTGCTGAACACGCGCCTGTCGGTGCCGTCTTCCAGCTGCCTGACGAGCTCACCGAGCCGATCGCCCAGCGCTTCGAGCGTGGCCGTCTGCAGCGCGCCCGTCGCGTTGAGCACTTCGTTCGCGCGGAGGAGCCCCGCGTACGCCGCTTCGCCCTGCCGGGTGAGCGCGTACTGAAGATTGCGCCGCTCGTACTCGGACGCCGTCCGGTAGTCACCGGCGTGGTTCTGGACGGTGTCGAGCTGACCCTGGGTCCGGAGCTGATCCAGTGCTTTGACCAGGTCGTCGTCGTCCAGCGTCTCGAGCCAGCCGACCTCCCGCAGCCTGGTGCGGAGATCGTCGATGCCGAGGGCCGTCTCGAGCCGCTCGTTCGCCTCTCCGAAGGCATGCAGGATCGCCAGGGGGAGCCCGGACCTGCTGCCGTCGGTGAAACGGAACATTTCGGGCGGTACACGGATCGGATCCATGTGTCCTCCGGCGGATGGTGCGTGGGGCTACACGTTAGGGGGTCACCCAGGCGAGTCCGAACGGCCCATCTTTTTCACGCTGAGTACTCACGTTGTGCAAAGCCACTTGCAGGGCTTCACGCAGGGTGAGACGCACGGAGGACGTAAGCGTTCCGTCACACTTGGGCGGGGATGACAGGGAGGGTGCGGCACGTTGTACTGGGTGTCAACGACCAGAGGAGATCAACAGTGACGGAAATGGCTGTTCTCGCGGGCGGCTGCTTCTGGGGTATGCAGGATCTGTTCCGCCGGCACCCCGGAGTCGTCTCCACCAGGGTCGGCTACACCGGCGGCGACGTGCCGAACGCGACCTACCGCAACCACGGCTCGCACGCCGAAGGCATCGAGATCGTCTTCGACCCGGCGCAGCTCTCGTATCGTCAGGTCCTGGAGTTCTTCTTCCAGATCCACGACCCGACGACGCGCGACCGTCAGGGCAACGACCTCGGCGCCAGCTACCGATCGGCGATCTACTACACCGACGACACGCAGAAGCAGGTCGCCGAGGCGACGATCGCGGACGTCGACGCCTCCGGCAAGTGGCCGGGCAAGGTCGTCACCGAGGTGACCCAGGCCGGCGACTTCTGGGAAGCCGAGCCCGAACACCAGGACTACCTGGAGCGCATCCCGAACGGCTACACCTGCCACTACGTGCGGCCGGAATGGCAGCTGGGCGAGCGCTGATCGTCGCGCTGCACGTGTCCGGCGTGCACGCCTACGAGGGCCGTCCTTCCGACGGCCCTCGTCCCGATCCAGAGCCGGTCTCGCGCGACCACGTCGTGGTGCGCGCGGGACTGGGGCTGGTCGGTGACCGGTACTTCAACCATCCCGCGCATCGTGCGGCCGCGGTGACGCTCTTCTCTTCGTCCGTCCCCGGCGACCCGCTTCTGGCCCGGCGGAACGTCGTGCTGTCGGGCTTCGACGTGGACGCCTTGCCGCGGGGGTCCGTGGTCACGCTGGACTCCGGTGACGGACCCGTGCGGTTCGAGATCCACCGGCCCGCGAACCCCTGCGCCTGGATGGACGTCGTCTATCCACCCGGCACCTTCCGTGCGCTCCGGGGCCTTGGTGGGAAACGCTGCGTGCCGCTGGACGACGGCGTGCTGCGGCTCGGCCCGGTGGAGACCCACGTGACCGCGGCCCCTCTCTAGTCACAGCCATTCGGCGTCGGTGGCGATGCGGATCGCGTGGACCCGGTTGCGGGCGTTGAGTTTGGTGACGATCGCCGCGAGATAGTTCCGGACCGTGCCGGGGGACAGGAAGAGTTCGGCCGCGATGTCGGCGACGGTGCGGCCGCGCGCGGTCACCCGCAGGATCTCGATCTCGCGGACGGTCAGCGGGCAGTCGTCGGTTTCCCAGGCTGCCAGCGCCAGTTCGCTGTCGATCACCCGTCGCCCGACCGCGACCGACCGCACCGCGTTGGCCAGTTTGTCCGACGGCGCGTCCTTGAGCAGGAAGCCGTTGACCTTCGCGTCCAGCGCCCGCCGGACCGTGCCGGGACGGCCGAGACTGGTGAGGATCAGCGTATGGCAGCCGGGCAGGCTTTCGTGGATCTCGACGGCCGCCGTCAAGCCGTCTTTGCCCGGCAGGTCGATGTCGATGACCGCGACATCGGGTCGGACCGATTTCGCGGTCGGCAGTATCTGGTCACCCGAAGCGACTTCGGCGACCACTTCTATATCGGGTTCCAGGTTCAGCAGGGCCACGAGAGCCCCTCGGACCATATGCATATCTTCAGCGAGCAGCACTTTGATCACCACGAAGCACCTCGCACCCCAGTTCAGTGGCTTCGTGGTCAGTCTACGTTATTTTGATCACCCGGTGACGGGATCCAAGGAATGCGCTTTCCCTCGTGAGTTTTGCCTAGGCCGGTCGTGTCCTGTCCGCACCCGGATGCCGCGGCGCCTCACAACGCGTCCAGCTCACGCGGCCAGCCGAAGGCCCGCCGGGTGAACCCGAGCAGTTCGAACTCCGAACGGGCCCAGTCGATCCGGATCCGGACCGCCAGTTCGGGTGCCACGGTCAGCAGGAATCGGTCGCGACCGCCACCGACCTTGAATACGCCGTAGGTCAAGAACGCGGATCCGTCGCAGATGGCGAACAACGCCGTGAAAACCGTCGCGCGTTCGCTTTCCGGAATCGAATCCAGCCACTCCAGCCCCCCGGCCAGCGCCAGACGCACCGCCATCGAGCCTCCTCACCGACAAACCTGCCTTCAGCATGGCGATCCGCGGTGGCATGGGGCGTCTCGAATCCTGCTCGGTGACGCGTGAAGGCCCCCTTCCCTCGATTGAACCGAGGGAAGGGGGCCTTCACGTGGTCGCTCAGTCGGCCTGTTGGTAGCGCCTGAGGTACTCGCCGGTCAGCGAGTTCTCCGCTGCCAGGAGCTTCTCGGGCGTGCCGGTGAAGACGATCTCGCCGCCGTTCTTGCCGCCGCCCGGGCCGAGGTCGATGACCCAGTCCGCCTGCTCGATCACCGCGAGGTTGTGCTCGATGACCACCACCGTGTTGCCCGCGTCGACCATGCCGTTGAGCAGGCCGAGCAGCATGTCGATGTCGGTCATGTGCAGGCCGGTGGTCGGCTCGTCGAGGATGTAGACGTTCCCGCCGCCGGAAAGCCTGTCCGCCAGCTTGATCCGCTGGCGTTCACCGCCGGAGAGCGTGCTCAGCGCCTGCCCGAGCCCGAGGTAGCCGAGCCCGGTCTCGATCAGCGCGTTGACCTTCGCCAGCACCGGTGCCTCGGTGAAGTACTCCGCCGCCTGCTCCGCCGACAGTTCCAGCACGTCGGCGATCGACTTGCCCCGCAGTTTGTGCGCGAGCACCTCGTCCTTGAAACGGCGCCCGTCGCAGCTTTCGCAGTGCGTCGTGATCGGGTCCATATAGGACACTTCGGTGATCAGCACACCGCGGCCCTGGCACTCCTCGCAGGCGCCCTGGGAGTTGAAGCTGAACAACGCCGCGTTCGCGCCGCTCGCCTTCGCGAAGAGCTTGCGCACCGGGTCCATCAGGCCGAGGTACGTCGCCGGCGTCGAGCGGGAGGACGCCGCGATCGGCGTCTGGTCCACGAAGATCGCGTCCGGATGCGCCTCGCGGAAGACGCCGGAGATCAGCGAGCTCTTGCCCGAGCCCGCGACGCCGGTGACCGCGGTGAGCACCCCGGTCGGGATGTCGACCGTGACGTTCTTCAGGTTGTGCAGCGAGGCCCGCCGGATCGGCAGCTTTCCCTTGGCGCTCCGAGGATCCGCCTTGACGACGCCCGAACGGGCCAGCCCGGCCCCGGTGAGGGTCTTGCCGGCGCGCAGCTGCTTGTACGTCCCCTCGAACACGACCTCGCCGCCGTGCACGCCCGCGCGCGGCCCGATCTCGACCACGTGGTCGGCGATCTCGATGACGTCCGGGTCGTGTTCGACCACCAGGATGGTGTTCCCCTTGTCCCGCAACGCCCGCAGCAGGTCGTTGAGCCGACCGACGTCGCGGGGGTGCAGGCCGACGCTGGGCTCGTCGAAGACGTAGGTCAGCCCGGTCAGATCGCTGCCCAGGTGCTTGACCAGCTTGAGCCGCTGACCCTCACCGCCGGACAGTGACGTCGTCGCACGGTCCAGCGAAAGATAGCCGAGACCGATCGCCTCGATGCGCTCGAGCGCGGCCAGCACGCCTTGCGCCATCGCGGAGGTCTGCTTGTCCTTGACGGACCGGATGAGCTCGATCAGATCGGTGATCTGCAGCTCGCACCACTGCGCGATGTTCTTGCCCGCCAGCTTGGTCGCCAGCGCCGCCGTGCTCAGCCGCCCGCCGCGGCAGGCCGGGCAGGTGCCCTCGGAGATGAACTTCTCCGCCTGGGCGCGGGTCTTCTCGCTCATCGAGCCGGTGTCGCGTTTGAGGTGGCGCCGGGTGAAGTTCGCGACCAGGCCCTCGAACGTCAGCGTCTGCGTCTTGCCGTTCTTGAAGGTGAGCTGGACCTTGCCCTCGTTGCCGTGCAGGAGGGTGTCCATCTCCTTCGCGGTGTACTTGTTGAGCTTCTTGGCCGGGTTGATGGCGTCGTGGTTGGCGTAGAACTGCCAGCCGGGGCTGCCGACCGGGTAACCCGGCACCAGGATCGCGCCCTCGTCGAGCGACTTCGTCATGTCGAGCATCAGCTCGGGATCCGGGCGCACCGCCCGCCCGATGCCTTCGCAGTCGGGGCACATTCCGTTGGGGTCGTTGAACGAGTACAACGACGGATTGCCCGCGCTGGGCTTTCCCTGACGCGAGAACAGCACCCGCAGCAGCGGGTGGATGTCGGCGACCGTGCCGACCGTCGAGCGGGCGTTCCCGCCGAGCGGGCGCTGGTCGACGATGACCGGGGTGGACAGGTTCTCGATGCTGTCCACGTGCGGGCGTTCGTGTTTGGGCAGCTGGTTGCGGATGAACCAGGGGAACGTGGCGTTCAGCTGACGCTGCGCCTCGACGGCGATCGTGTCGAACACGACGGAGGACTTCCCGGAGCCCGACACCCCGACGAAAACCGTGATCTGGTTCTTCGGGAGTTCGAGTGAGACGTCCTTCAGGTTGTTCTCGTGAGCGCCGGTGACGCGGATTCCCTCACCCGCCGGTTTTTGCCTGGTCTTGCGGGCTGCGGCAGTCACAGAAGGTTCCTTTCTTCGCCGATGCGCGAGAATGGTCGCGCCTGCTCGCCATTATCGCAGCGCCGATGGTTCTCCGGTAGCCCGTTCGCGCTATGTCGGCTTATGTGATCGTCACGACGGAGAAATGAAAATTTCACGGCTCCTGATTCAGGAGGCGCGGGTGTAGACGGTGCCGACGACGCCGGTTTTCAGCGATTTCGCACTCGTCAGCGTCAGCGGGATCTCCTTGCCGACGTCTTCGAACAGCCGCATTCCCTCGCCCGCCACCAACGGCATGACGTTGAGCGCGAGCTCGTCCAGCAGGCCTTCGGTGAGCAGCCAGCGAACCAGCTTCGGGCTTCCGGGCACCCGGATCGCCTTGCCGGATTCCTCCTTCAGACTGGTGATCGCGCCCGCGATGTCGCCGGTGATCAGGCTCGTGTCCGGCCAGGTCAACGACGCTTCGTCGAGAGTCGAAGAAACGACGTATTTGTGCGTGCCGTTGAGGAACGCCGCCATCGGGTTGCTGTCACCCTGCGGCTTCCACAGCTGTTCGAAGGCGAGGTAAGTGTCCTTGCCCATCAGAACGGCGTCCGAGGCGTCGAGGCTCTCGTTGATGCCCTCGGTCATCTCGTCGGACCAGTAGAGATCCATCCAGCGGTCGGGCCGTTCCACCACACCGTCCAGTGTGATGAACAGTCCTGCGGCGATCTCGCGCATGACGAACTCCTTTCGTTACCCGGAAGCCTGGGTTCAGGCCGCGGGGCGATCCTCCCACCACCGTGCGCGACGGTCCAAAGGATCGAGCACGCCGGAAGAAGTCCAGCGGACCGGAAGTGCCGATAATGCCCGCATTGTCGGCGAGACCGTCCAGGTCAGCGAAGATTCGGGCACGGCGAGGGAAAGTAGCGGCGCGCGCCGGGAAAGCGCGCGCAGCGCCGATTGGATCTCGACCCTGGCGAGGTGGGCGCCGATGCAGTGGTGCGTGCCGTGCCCGAAGGACAGGTGCCGGGGTTGCCGGTCGACGTCGAACCGGTCGGGCTCGGTGAAGGCGTCCTCGTCGCGATTGACCACCGACAGCAGCGCCGTCACCAGGTCGCCCGGTTCGATCCGCGTGTCCGCGAGGGTGACTTCCTCCGTCGCGACCCGGGTCATGCTGAAGTTCACCGCGGGGCTGTACCGCAACGCCTCTTCGACGGCGGCCTCCACCAGTTCCGGATTCGAGTCCAGCGCGCCCAGCAGACCCGGCCGGGAGATCAGGCACAGCACCGAGTTGGCGATCTGCGCGGCCGCCAGCGCGTGCCCGTCGAAGAAGAGTGACGACGCCAGCCCGGTCAGCTCGCTTTCCTCGAGCACTCCCGAACGGTGTGCCTCGACGAGTTCCGCCATCAGCCCGGACGGCGGGTCCTCGGTGTCGGCGAGCATCGCCGTGACCTCGTCGTGCAGCAGCAGTTCGCCTTGGTAGACGGCGGATCGCGATGAGCCGGGCTCGCCGAGCCGCCCGTTCGCGCGTTTGCGGACGGCCTCACGGCGAGACGGCGGCACACCCAGCAGTTCGGCCTGTGACGTGAAGGTCAGCGGGGCGCAGAAATCGGCGATCAGATCCGCGGCGGGGCCGTCGTCGATCAGCTTGTCGAGCAGGTCCGCGGCGGAGGTTTCGACGTACTCGCGCAACTGCTCCGCGCGGCGAGCGGAGAACGCGCCGCCGATCAGCTTCCGGATCTGCGTGTGCCGCGGCGGGTCGAGCTCGGTCACCGACATCCGGGTGGCCGGGCCGCGCGGATGGGCCGTCTCGGCCAGTACCGCCCGGCTGAATCGCTTGTCGCGCAGGAAATCGCGAGCTTCGGAATAGCCGCTCACCAGCCATTCGCGCTGTCCGTCGCGGTGGCGGGAACTGATGGGGCAGCCGTCGGGGACGCCGTCCCCGACGAGCAGCCGCCGGTGCCGCCCTTCGGCGAAATCAGCGCCTCCGCTGCCTCCCGTGACGTCGGCCATCGGGATCATCCTCCGTTCATTGATTCCGGGCGGGTATGCGCAACGCGAGCAGGCAGACCGCGACCGAGGCCACGGACAGTGCCGCGATGGCGAACCGCAGGTCGGTGTGGCCGGCGATCTGGCCGACCACGGCCGGACCGAGCAGCAGGCCGACGCTGGCCAGCGACGCGGCCGAGCCGATCACCGCGCCGCGGTCCTCCGGGGTCGTCCCGCGTCCGATCAGGCCGTAGACCGTGGGCGTCGACACCGAGATCGCGCCGCCGACCACGGCGGTGCCGAGCAGGCCGTGCACCGGCGCGTCGGCCATCGAAAGCAGCAGCACGCCCACCCCGGAGAGCGCGCCGGAGGCGAGCAGCACCCAGCGGTCCGACGCGCGGCCCGCCATCCAGTGCCCGCCGAGCCTGCCCAGCGCCATCCCCGCGGCGAAGATGCCGGGCGCGGCCGCGGAGATCCCGACCGGCGCCCGGGTGACGTCGGCCAGGAACACCGCGCTCCATTGCTGGACCCCGCTTTCCACGACCATGGCCAGCCCGGCCAGCAGGCACAGGAGCAGGATCGCCGGGGCGAGCTTCAGCCGCCGTCCCGGTTCCTTGCCCTGCCGCACCAGGCGTCCCGGCACGGACTTCCTCGCCGCGAAGGCGCCGATGACGACCAGCGTCGAAAGCGTCAGCGCGATCACTTCGGCGGGTACGCCCGCCGTCCGGGCCGCCCCGGTGCCGAGGCTGCACGTCAACAGGCCGACGCTGAACAACGCGTGCGCGCGGTTCATCACGCGGGGCCCGTCGCCCGCTTCGGCGGACGCGGCCAGCGCGACCACGACGACATTGCAGGCGCCGGATCCGAATCCGAACAATCCCAATGTCAGGAACAACGCCGGAACAGATCCGGCGAGTGCGGGCATCGGCGCGATGAGCGCGAATCCGGCGAAAGTCGCGACCGCGACCGGGCGGCCGAATCGGTCGAGCAGCCTGCCGATGGCGAACATCGCGGGCATCGCCGCGAGGGCACCGATCAGCAATGCGGCACCCAGTTGCGCTTCACCCGCGCCGGTGGCGTGCCGGACGTCCGGCAGCATCGAAAGATAAGGTCCCCACAAGGCGCCGTACGCGGTGAATCCGGCGAAGACCGTGCTGGTCCGCGGGGCGGCGGTGATGACGGCGACCATGACCGTGACGATCCTTCCCGGTTGGGTAATGCGTTTCCCGAAGTGGTTGACTTTCGCAGGTTAGCAGCGGAATTCGGCAAGGGACCACGGTTATTGACCGCATTTATGGAGAAGATCGACAGCGCGAGATTCGGGTACTCTCGGCGCCGGTACGACGATCGGCAAACTGGGATATTCATCCCGAAAATGAAGAATTCATACTCAAAAGATTAATCATTCACTGCTCCTGTGCGGCGCTCGGTCGCATGATGTAACCGCACGAGAACGTCTCGGTGAGGAACAGGAAGGTAGTGCGTCATGTTGCAGAACGTCGAACCCGCGACCGCGTCGAGGGCCGGCCCGGGACAGCGGGGGAACGAGACGGAATTCGCGATCCACGCCGAGGGGCTGGTGAAACGGTTCGGCGAGACGACCGCGCTCGACGGGGTCGACCTGGCTGTTCGCACGGGCACGGTGCTCGGTGTCCTCGGCCCGAACGGGGCCGGGAAGACCACCACGGTCCGGATCCTGTCCACACTGGTGACGCCGGACGAGGGCCACGCCACCGTCGCCGGATACGACATCCAGAAGGACGCCCACCAGGTACGGCAGCTGATCGGCCTGACCGGGCAGTACGCCTCGGTCGACGAAAGCCTGACCGGGGTGGAGAACCTGCTGCTGATCGGGCGGCTGCTCGGCTTTTCGCGGCGGGCGGCCAAGGCCCGCGCGCACGAGCTCTTGGAGCGGTTCTCCCTCACCGAGGCGGGCGACCGGGCGGCCAAGGGTTACTCGGGCGGTATGCGCCGTCGGCTCGACCTGGCCGCCAGCCTGGTCGGGGACGCGCGGCTGCTGTTCCTGGACGAGCCCACCACCGGTCTCGACCCGCGCAGCAGGCTCGAGCTGTGGGACGTCGTGCGCGGCCTGGTCGCTGACGGCGTCACGGTGCTGCTGACCACGCAGTACCTGGAAGAGGCCGACGCCCTCGCCGACGAGATCGTGGTCGTCGACCACGGCAAGGTGATCGCCAAGGGCACTCCGGACGAGCTCAAGGCCAGCACCGGCGCCCAGCGCCTGACGGTGCGCGGTACCCAGGCCGCCGACCTCGAGAAGGTCGTGCGGCTGGTCGGCGAGATCGCCGGCGTGACCCCGGACGTCTCGGGCCAGGTCGTCAGTGTCCCGGTCACCGACCCGGCGGCGTTGCCCGGCGCGGTCCGGCGGCTGGAGGAGGCGGGCATCGTCATCGGCGAACTGTCCTTGCGCAGTTCCAGCCTGGACGAGGTGTTCCTGAGCCTGACCGGCCGCCCCGCCGAGGAGACGGCCGAAGAGACCGAGGAGGAGATCCGATGACCGCCGCGAACACGGCGCTGCCACGGCAGCTCTCTTCCCGGGTCGGGTTCTTCCAGGGCATCTCTCAGATGTTCACCCTCGCCTGGCGCAGCACGGTTTCGGTCAAGCACGAACCGAAGCAGCTCGCCGACATCAGTTTCCAGCCGATCATCTTCACGCTGCTGTTCACGTTCGTCTTCGGTGGCGCGATCTCCGGCGACCGGCACGCGTACCTGCAGTTCATGATCCCCGGCATGCTGGTGATGAGCATGCTGTTCGCGACCATCAACGTCGGCATCGGCCTCAACACCGACCTCTCCCAGGGCGTGTTCGACCGGTTCCGTTCGCTGCCGATCGCGCGCTGGGCGCCGCTGGCCGGCCGGATCGTCGGCGACCAGTTCAAGCAGGTCTGGTCCGTGCTGCTGGTGGTCGGCGTCGGGCTGCTGCTCGGCTTCAGGCCGGAAAAGGGCTTCCTCGGCGTGTTGGCGGCCGGGCTGCTCCTGCTGGTGTTCGCGATCGCGTTCTCCTGGGTGCCCACGCTGGTGGGCGTCGCCGCCGACCAGGCGGAGAAGGTCCAGGTGTTCGCGTTCGCGGTGATCCTGCCGCTGAACTTCGTCAGCGGGGTGTTCGCGCCGGTCGAGTCGATGCCGTCCTGGCTGCAGGCGTTCGCGGAGGTCAGCCCGGTGGCGATCCTCCTCAAGGCGTGCCGCGGGCTGATGAACGGTGGCGTCGGAGTCACCTCGGCGGTGATCTGGTCGCTCGTCTGGGCAGCCGTGATCGCGATCGTTTTCGGGGCACTTTCGGTACGTGCCCTGAAGAAGCGGATCTGAGTATTCGTCGCTCGACTGCCGAAGCCGTGGCGCGTGTGCGCCACGGCTTCGGTGTTTCGGGGGCCTGACCAGGGAGCGCTGATGGACGAACTGGACTACAACACCTGCAATGCCACCTTCCGGAGCCTCACCGATCAGCAGCGGCTGATGGCCGAGGAGACGTCGAGACAGATCGGGGCGGGCGCCGATCTCGAGCTGACGTCGTACGGCTGCGGGTTCGGCATGTTCGAACTGGAGCTGATCGCGCGGGTACCGCGGAGAACGGTGTGGTTCCAGGGCGTCGACACCAACGGCGAAGCGGTGGCACGGCTGCGCGCGGAGGTGGCCGGGCTGCCGAAGGTGCGGGGCCACCGCGTGTTCACGGCGAGTATGGCCGACGTCGCCGACAGCCGGATCACGGCGACCGAGTACGGCCTGTTCGTCCAGTCGCTGTGCTACCTCGGCGCCGACGACGGCATGGCGGCGCTGAAAGAGGCCCGCAACCGGCACCGCCGGCTCTTCGTCGCGGTGACCCCGCTGAACCGGCTGAACGGCCCCTTCGCGGATTCTCTCGCACGGCAAGGCGTGGTGCGTCCGCTGTTCGCGCAGACCCTCGCGGAGGAGCTGACGCGGTTCGGCGTCGAGTTCCGGTCCGTCACGGTGGGCGCGGAGATCGTGGTGCCGGTTTCCGAGCCGTCACAACGGCTTCTCGAGTTCCTGACCTTCGCCCGGCATCAGCCGTGGTGCGGCGGGACGACTCGCGCGGAGCTGCTGGACGCCGTGAGCGAGCTCGGCACGTTCGCCGCGGGGGAGATCCGCATCCCGCACCCCGTCGAGGTCTTCACCATCGGATAGACAGCTGTCCGTGAAGGCCTCCTTCCCTACGCTCAAGGTAGGGAAGGAGGCCTTCACGGACAGCGGACAGCACGGAACCCGGGCCCTGGGGAGGGGGCCCGGGTTCCGGTGGGGAGAGGTCAGGCGGCCGTGCCCGGCTTGGGCAGCTGCTGCTTGGCCGGGGTGTTCTGATAGGACGCCAGGTGCCAGGCGCCGTCCCGCTTGACGACCGTCCACGAGGCACGGATCGACTGGGAGTCCGCGACCTCGGTCTCGCCGGGGCCGAGCACGCCGCCCTGGGTGATCAGGACACCGGAGTCCGGGGTGAAGAAGCGGATCTCCAGCGGGCGCCCGGTGACCTGGGTGCCCTTGTAGTTGCCCGCGAAGGATTCCACGAGGAACGACCGGATCTCCTCGCGGCCCTTCTTGTAGACACCGGGCAGGATCATCGTGCCGTCGTCGGTGAAGACGCCGGCGAACGCGTCGGCGTCGTGGTAGGCCCACGCGGCGATCACCTTCTGGGTCAGCGCCGCGATCGCCGCCTGGTCGGCGGCGGTGCCGGTTTCGGTCGTGGTCATCGGGGAATCCTCCTAGATGTAGAGGGTGTTGGGCTCGAGCCCGCAGAGCACGCGGCCGTACAGCTCGGTGTTGGTGTTCGGGTGCATCAGCGCGTGGAGGTTGACCGCGGCGACGTCGCGGGCGATGCGCTGGATCGGGATGCCCTGGTAGATCGACGAGCCACCGGAAGCCGAGGCGAGGATGTCGATCCCCTCCTTGGCGAGGCGGACCACGGCGCCGAGGTCGGCCCGCGCGATCGCGCGCTCCTCGAGTTTCCAAGGAGTGCCGTCCGCCGTCTTCGTGTCGACCAAAGTGGACAGACGGTGCGCGTGGAACTCGGCCTCGTCGATCTTCATCGCCGACTCGGCCACCTGGTGGTGCGTGATGGGGGCTTCGCGCTGCGAATCGTAGGCGGTGTAAGTGATCTTGCGGTCCGGCAGGCGCTTGAGGAAGGTGTCCTGCGCGCCCCTCGCCATCCCCACCAGCGTCCCCACCGAAGACGCCGAGGCCACCGGGAGCAACGGCGCCCGGTAGATCGACGCCGAAGCGGTGCCCTGACCTTCCAGCACCGCCGGCAGCGGGAGCACCCGCTCCGCCGGGATGAAGACGTCCTGGGCCACCGTCGAAACGCTGCCGGTGCCGCGCAGGCCCGAGGTGTCCCAGTCGTCCACGATCAGCAGATCCGAGATCGGCACCAGCGCCATGATCGGGTACGGCTCGCCCTCCGGCGGCACGAGGATCGCGATGATCTCCTGCCACTGCGCGTGCAGCGCCCCGCTGATGAAGCCCCACTTGCCGTTCACCACGACCCCGCCGTCGACCGGTGCGGCCATCGCGGACGGGCTCAACGTGCCGCAGACGCGGACGTCCGGGGTGGAGAACACCTCGTCCTGCACCGCCTCCGGGAACTGGCAGGCCATCCAGGTCGGGATCCAGTACACCGAGGCCACCCAGGAGGTGGAGCCGTCGGCGCGGCCGATCTCGGTGGCGACGTCGACCAGGGTGCGGGTGTCGGCTTCGTAACCGCCGTACCGCTTGGGGCGGCGCAGCTTGAAGACACCGGCGTCGGCCAGCGCTTCGATGGACTCCTCGTGCACCCGCCGGTTCTGCTCGGACCAGTTCGAGTGCTTCTTCAGTGCGGGAGCCAGTTCGGCCACGCGGCGGACCAGCTCCTCCCGCGTCGGAACATCGGTGCTCGACACCTTGACCTCCTAGATTGTCGACGGTCCCAGCTTCGCAGTGGGCGGACGATGCGGCGTCTTCCTGCTTGCCGGTGGATCAGGCCGCCGCACGTTCGGAGGTGCGGCCGAGGAAATCCACCACGTTCTGGCCGTCGCGCCGGGCGAACCAGGTCGCCATCGGCGCCGCCATCGCGGTCGAGACCAGCGCCATGATCACCAGCATGGTGAACAGCGTCGGGGAGAGCACTCCGAGGTCGAGACCGATGTTGAGGACCACCAGTTCGGTCAGGCCACGGCAGTTCATCAGCGTGCCCACCTGCAGCGAGCGGTTCCAGCTCTCGCCCACCGCGCGTGCGGCCAGCGCCGAGCCGCCGAGCTTGCCCGCCACGGCCACGAGCAGGATCAGGCCGCACCAGAGCCACGCGCCGCCACCGGAAAGCAGGCCGATGTCGGTGCGCAGCCCGCTGTAGGCGAAGAACAGCGGCAGCATCAACGCCGTCGTCAGCCCGCCGGCCTTGTCGTGCAACCAGGTCGCGACCGGGTTGTCCCGCGGGAAGACCACGCCGAACACGAACGCGCCGAACATCGCGTGCACCCCGATCCATTCGGTCGTCATCGCGCAGAGCAGCACGCCGACCACCGCGAGCGGCGCGGCCTTCTGCAGACTCGCCGCCGGAGTCCGGGTGACCACCTTCCGCAGCAGCGGCCGCACGACCAGCCCGAGCAGGGCGACGAACGCCGCCGTCAGCACGACCGTCAGCACGACACCGACGAGCGAGGACGCCGTGGTCAGCGCGATCACCAGCGCCAGCAGGCTCCACGCGGTCACGTCGTCGACCACCGCGCAGGTGAGCGCCACGACGCCGACCTCGCTGCGGAAGAGCCCGATCTCGTGCAGGATCCGCACCAGCACCGGCAGCGCCGTGATGCTCATCGACACCCCGAAGAAGAGCGCGAACGGCAGGAATCCGATGCCGCCGGGCGCGAACCGGGTATAGGCGAACATGGCGAGCCCGACGCCGAGCAGGAACGGCAGCGCGATGCTGACATGGCTGACGACCACCGCGAGCCGCCCGCGTCCGCGCAACAGCTCGGTGTTCAGCTCGAGCCCGGCGAGGAACACGAAGAAGATCACGCCGAGCTGCGCCACGACGTTCAGCTGCGGCACCGTCGCCTTCGGGATCAACGTGGCCGCGCCCGAAGGCCACAGCGCGCCGAGCACCGACGGGCCGAGCAGGATGCCCGCGGTGATCTCGCCGATCACCGCGGGCTGCCCGATCCGCTGGGCCAGCCAGCCCACCACCTTGCACGCGCCGACCACCACGGTGATCGCCAGCAGCAGCTGTGCCAGCGATGGCCCGGCCGCCGCCTTGGTGCCGGAGACGCTGCCGCCGTCGTCGCCCTGTGACAGCAGGACGATCGCGATCACGACCGGGACCACGACCAGTCCTAAGTAGACCCACAGGGTCCGGAAACCGGTGCGGGGTTTGATCTCCACCAGGGCCGCTCCTCGGTCAGGGTTCGACGACGTTCGCGATCAGGTCGTCGAGACTGATGTTCAGCAGCGGGTGCTTGCCCGACAGACCGGAGATCAGCGTGACGAAGTCGGTGCTCGGCGCGTTGAGCTGCTCCGGGTCGACGATTTCCTGCGCCAGGTCGTAGTAGTACTCCTTGTACTTCGTCCGGTCGTAGAACCGCTCGACGAAGGTCCGGATCTCGTCGAAGAACGCGCGGTAGTTCCCGGCGTACCGGTCGAGCGCCTTCTCCTCGATGGCCGGGTGTTCCAGGACCTGGTGGACCACTTTGGACAGTGAGCTGCCCGCCAGCGTGGCCAGCGCGACACCGGTGGAGAACAGCGGGTCGACGAACGCGGCCGCGTCGCCGACGAGCACCCAGCCGTCGCCGTAGAAGGTTTCGTTGGTGTAGGACCAGTCCCGTGCCGTCCGGTACCCCGCGTGCTGACGGGCGTTGGCCAGCAGCCCCTTGAGCCGGGTGGTCTTTTCCCGTTCGGTCAGGAAGATCTGTTCCAGCGACTGGTCGTCCGCGTTGGCGACGTCCGACTTGGTCACGTAGCCGACGCTCATCGTGCCCTTGTCGATCGGGATGCCCCAGAACCAGCCCTCGTCGGTGCCTTCGATGAGGATGTTGGTCCATTCGTCGCCGGGCAGCCGCTCGCAGTTGTCGTAGTAGGTCCAGACGGCGACGTTGCGGAGATCGTTGTGCCAGGTGATGTCGCTGAACTTCCGGCCGATCACCCTGGACTGGCCGGACGCGTCGACGACCAGCGAGGCGGTGGCCTCGTACTCGCCCGCCGAGCCGCGCAGGGCGAACCGGACACCGGTGACTCGGCCGGTGTCGGACTGGAGCACGTCCTTGACCGTCGTCTCCTCCACGACGTACGCGCCGAGTTCACGGGCACGGTCGAGGATCAGCGAGTCCAGGTCGGCGCGGCGGGTGTGGTAGGCGTAGGTGCCTTCCGCGGCCTTCATGAACGAGAAGTTCCAGGGCACGTCCCGGTTTCCCCACACCAGGCTGCCGCCGTACTTGCGCTCGAAGCCTCGGGCTTCCATACGCTCGAGCAGGCCGAGCTCCTGGAGCGGGCGCATGCCGACCGGGATCAGGGATTCGCCGATGTGGTAGCGGGGGAAGCGTTCGCGTTCGAGGACCAGGACCGTATGCCCCTCCTGAGCGAGGAGCCCGGCGCAGGTCGCGCCGGCCGGGCCGCCACCGATGACGATGACGTCGAACCGCTCGGGCAT
This sequence comes from Amycolatopsis sp. lyj-84, assembly GCF_046549075.1. Lineage (NCBI taxonomy): Bacteria > Bacillati > Actinomycetota > Actinomycetes > Pseudonocardiales > Pseudonocardiaceae > Amycolatopsis > Amycolatopsis sp. lyj-84. Next base: position 404,419 of record NZ_JAJPWO010000009.1, on the reverse strand, counting down.
ACCGTGGAGCGTGGCTGACATGAGGACCCTTTCCCTAGGCCAGTGGAGGTGTGGAGGCGCTCACGCGCGCCGGATGCCGATCTGCGGCTCGTAGCTCAGGTACAACCCGTTGATCGCCTTTTCGGGCTTCTCCGGTGCCTGCTTGTGCTCGTGGACGCGGTTGAGGTTGTCGAGCGGGTTGTGCTTGCCGCTCTCGTCGCCGAGCAGGTGACCCTGGATCCGGCGGTAGACCTCTTCGGTGTCCTCGAGGTCGGCGATGCCGGTGACGAACCGGTCGAAGGCGGCCTGCACGTCCATCCCACCCCAGTCCTTTTCGGACAGTTGCTGCGCGCGGAAGAAGTGGTGCTCCTTGCCGCGGTAGCTCTCGTAGAAGGTGGACACCAGCACCAGCAGCCGTTCGTAGGCGCGGCGGTAGACGACCTCGTAGAAGTCCCAGGCCTCGGTCTCGCTGATCTCCCCGCGGATGACGCTGCCGATCGCGGCGGTGCCGATCAGCGCGCTGTAGGTGCCCAGGTGCACACCGGTCGACAGCAGGGGGTCGAGGAAGCAGGCGGCGTCGCCCGCGAGCAGGTAGCCGGGGCCCTGGAACTGCTCGGCTGCGTACGAATAGTCCTGTTCGACCTTGACCTCGGTGACCTGCTCGGCCTCGATCAGCAGCTGCTGTATCGCCGGGCAGTCGCCGATCGCCTTGTGGTAGACCGGATCCACGCCGCCGAGTTCGTTGCGCGCGGCGTTGAAGGAGTCCTTCCCGGTGACCAGGCCGACGCTCATCGTGCCGTCGGGAAGCGGGATGCCCCAGAACCAGCCGTCGCCGACGGAGGCGACGGTGATCGCGCCACGCGGCCCGCGGTCCAGCTCCTTCGCGTCCTTCCAGTACGACCAGGCCGCGACGTTGCGGAAGACGTTGTGGAACTTGCGGTTCTTGAGGTACTTGGTGGCCATCACGCCGCCGCGGCCGGAGGCGTCGACGAGGTAGTCGAACTCGATCCGGCCGGAGTTGGCCGGGTTCTTCGCCTCGGCCCAGTGCGCCGCGACCGGACGGTCGCCGTCGAAGTCGAGCTTCTTCACCGCGATGCCCTCGGTGACGTCGACACCGACCTCGCGTGCGTGGTCGAGCAGGATCTTGTCGAAATCGGCGCGGATGACCTGCCACGCGCTGGTGCTGCCGTCACGGCCGTGCTGCCGGAAGCGCACCTCCCACTCCTCGGGTCCCCAGAAGTAGTAGGCGCCGCCCTTGGGCTGGAAGCCGGCCGACGCGATCTTGTCCCAGACGCCGAGGCGCTCGAGAATCGGGCGGCACGAGGGCAGCAGCGATTCGCCGATGTGGTAGCGCGGGAAGTGTTCCCGCTCGAGAAGAGTGACTTCGAAGCCCTCTTTGGCCAGAAGCCCGGCAGCGGTGGAACCCGCCGGGCCACCGCCGATCACGAGGATCTGGGTCGTTGTGCGCATGACACCTCTCCAACTACGCCGACGGCCGGAATTACTTGACCGACGCTAACAACCGGGAATTGAGATCCGCTCGAGAACCGACCGGCCCTGTTCTGCCGAACCCGTTGCCTCACAACGCATTCGGCGAGACGGTGGTGCGGGGTGCGCGGGAAACCGCAGTCGAAGAGACGCTCCAGGGAACCGGGCGGACGACGATTCTTCACGTGTCGGACTCCGACGGCCCGGCCGACTACCTATTGGAGGCATCCCGCGATGGGCGAATACCTTGGCGAACGCGCCGTCGTGCTCGGCGGCGGCATGGCCGGCCTGCTGACCGCTCGCGTACTTTCGGAGCGCTACCGCGCCGTCGTGATCGTCGAGCGTGACACGATCGTCGACGTCACCGGTACCCGTCGCGGCGTACCGCAGGCGCACCACGCGCACGCGCTGCTCGCACGCGGCCAGCAGATCCTCGAAGACCTTTTTCCCGGCCTGCAGGCGGAACTGACCGCCGACGGGATCCCCAGCGGTGATCTCTCCGGCAGCCTGCGCTGGTATTTCAACGGGAAACGCCTGCAGCAGAAGAACTCCGGCCTGCTCAGCGTTTCCGCGACCCGCCCGGAGCTCGAAGAGCACGTCCGGGCCAGGGTTCTCGCGCTGCCGAACGTCGAGGTCCGCGAGCGCACGGTGATCCAATCGCTGGTCGCGACCGGGGACCAGACCCGGATCACCGGCGTCCTGGTGGCAGGCGACGACGCCGAACCCGAAACGATCCACGCCGACCTGATCGTCGACGCCACCGGCCGCGGCAGCCGTTCGTCGGTGTGGCTGGAAGAGCTCGGCTACGAGCGCCCGGCCGAAGAGAAGATCAAGATCGACCTCGCCTACACCTCGCGGATCTTCGAGCTGGACACCGACCCGTTCGGTGACGACCTCGCGATCAACCCGGTCGCCTCGCCCGCCAATCCGCGTGGCGCCTTCTTCGTGAACCTGCCGGGGAACGTCGCCCTGCTGTCGCAGACCGGCCTGCTCGGCGACCACCCGCCGCGTGACGCCCAGGGTTTCCTCGAGTTCGCCAAGACACTGGACGCGCCCGAGATCCACCAGGCGGTGCGCACCGCGAAGCCGATCAGCGAGATCACCAGCTTCAAGGTGCCCGCCAGTGTCCGCCGCCGGTTCGACAAGCTGCGCCGCTTCCCCGAAGGCATGCTGGTGATCGGGGACGGCGTCTGCGCGTTCAACCCGGTGTACGGCCAGGGCATGACGGTCGCGGCGATGGAGGCCGACCAGCTCGGCAAGCACCTCAACGAGGGCGGGGTGCGCCCGCTGCGGTTCTTCAAGGAGATCAGCCCGATCATCGACGTGCCGTGGGACATCTCGGCCGGCGGCGACCTCGCCTTCCCCGGCGTCGAGGGCCCGCGTCCGTTGAAGGTCAAGATGGGCAACGCCTACATGGCGAAGCTGCATTCCGCGGCGACCGTCGACGGCCGGTTCACCGAGGCGTTCTTCCGGGCCGCCGGCCTGGTCGACCCGCCGACCGCGCTGATGCGGCCCAGCCTGGTGGTCGGCGTGCTGCGCACCGCGCGGCGCGTCAAGACGGCCGCCCCCGCCGTCCCCGCTGTCCCCACCGCCACGATCGGTCAGGCCCCGCCCGCCTCCGACGACCTCGCGGCCTGAGCGTCAAGGAGCCATGGTCATGAACGAACCCGTCGGCAAACGCGCGGTGGTGATCGGCGGCAGTGTCGCCGGCACCCTGGCGGCGAGAGTGCTTTCCGAGTTCTACCGTGAGGTCGTGGTCGTCGATCGCGACGAGGTGCTCGGCGTGGACAAGCCGCGGCGCGGCACTCCGCACACCTGGCACGCGCACGGACTGCACGCGCGCGGCTATTTCATCCTCGAAGAGCTCTTCCCGGGATTGCTGGACGACTTGCGGGACTCCGGCATCCCGGTCGGCGACCTCGCGCGGATGAAGTGGTTCTTCAACGGGACGCAGGTCATGCCTGCCGACAGCGGGCTGCCGTCGATCACGGCGTTGCGCCCGGTACTGGAGCACCACCTGCGGTTGCGCACCGCGGCGTTGCCGAACGTCACCTACCGCGAACGCACCGACGTCCACGGCCTGCTCGCCACGCGTGAGGGCAAGCGGATCATCGGGGTTCGCGTGCAGGCACGGGACGGCGCGTCGGCAGAGGAGCGCCTCGGCGCGGACCTGGTCGTCGACGCCTCCGGACGTGGCTCGCGGACGCCGGCTTGGCTGGAGGAACTGGGTTTCGAACGGCCCGCCGAGGAGCGCGTGAAGATCGGGCTGGCCTACACCACCCGGATGTTCCGCAAACGGCCGGAGATGTTCGACGGCTGGCAGTCGATCAACCCGGTCGCCTCGCCCGCGCATCCGAGGGGCGCGTTCTTCGGGCAGGTCAACGAAACCGAGTGCATCCTTTCGCTGACCGGGATCCTCGGCGACCATCCGCCGACCGACGCGCGCGGCTATCTCGAGTACGTGAAGTCCTTGCCCGCCCCGGAGATCTACGAAGCGGTGAAGGACGCCCAGCCGCTGATCGAGCCGGTGACGTTCAAGTTCCCGGCGAGCCTGCGACGGCGCTACGAACGGCTCAAGCGGTTCCCGGAGCGGCTGTTCGTGCTCGGCGACGCGTTCTGCAGCTTCAACCCGGTGTACGGCCAGGGCATGACGGTCGCGTCGATGGAGGCGATCGCGCTGCGCGAGCACCTCGCCCGGCGGTCCGAGCCGGACTCGCGGAAGTTCCTGCGCGAGATCGGCAAGGTCATCAACGACCCGTGGGCGATCTCGACCAGCGGTGACCTCGACTTCCCGGGTGCGGAAGGAAAACGGACGCTCCAGGTCAAGATGGGCAACGCGTACATGGCGAAGGTCCAGTACGCGGCGACGGTCGATCCCGAGATCACGGCGGCGTTCATGCGGGTGGCCGGGCTGATCGATCCGCCGACCGCGCTGATGAAGCCGGGCATCATGCGCAAGGTGCTGCGGGCCAACCGGCGGCGCCCCGCCACCGGGGCGACCGTGACGGAGCTTCCCCGTCCGGGCAGCGAGTCGCGCGCGGCGTGAGCGGTCTCGTGGACGGTCGTGAGTGGCGATTCGGGTCGAATCCGCATCGCCACTCACGACTTCGGCCGTGAAGACATTCGGCCGCCACGAATTCCTTTTTTTCTCCTCCGCAACAAGCGAGATGCGTTTCACGGTCCCCTCGGCTGACTATTGAGGTGTCGAGTAACCATTCCCTCGCGGTGGGAGCGAATTTCATGCGTAAGTTCAAAAAGGTGATGACGGCGCTGGCCGCGGCCGCGGCGGTGGTACTGGTGGGGGGAGCGGGGGCGGGGGCCTCGGCGAACACGGGGTGGAGACAGTCCGACGCGGCGCTCGCGCGCTCGCTGCCGGGTAAATTCGAGAGCTCTCACGCCGACGTCAACGGCGTCCGGCTGCACTACGTCGCCGGTGGTTCCGGCAGCCCGGTGGTGCTGCTGCCCGGCTGGCCGCAGACGTGGTGGACGTTCCACAAGGTGATGCCGGCGCTGGCCGCGCACCATCGCGTGATCGCCGTCGACCTGCGGGGGATGGGCGGGTCGTCGAAGCCGGCGTCGGGCTACGACAAGGAGACGCTGGCGGCCGACGTCCACGCGCTGGTCGCCAAACTCGGGTACGCCAAGGCGGACGTGGTCGGCCACGACATCGGCGCGATGGTCGCGCACAGCTACGGGATCAAGTATCCGCAGTCGGTCGGGAAGCTGGCGCTGATGGACGTGGTCGCGCCCGACAAGAGCCTCTATCAGCTGCCGCTGCTGCCTTCGGGCCCCGGCCAGTTCTCGCCGTGGTGGTGGACGTTCAACCAGCTGCAGGGCCTGCCCGAGCAACTCGTCTCCGGCCGATCGCGGTACCTCGTGGACGCGATGATCAACCAGCTCTCGGTGGTACCGGGGGCGGTGAGCGACTTCGACCGGAGTGTCTACGCGCGCGCCTACGAGTCGCGTGAGGCCGTCCGTGCCGGGAACGGCTGGTACCGGACGCTCAACCAGGACATCGCGGCCGGGTCGGCGTACGGGAAGCTGACCATGCCGGTGCTGGGCCTCGCCGGCGAGTTCAACCACCAGTACTTCCTCCAGGTGATGCCGTCGAAGGCGGCCGACCCTCAGGTCGTCAAGATCGCCGGGGCCGGGCATTACCTTTCCGAGGAACAGCCTGCCCAGGTCATCGACGCGCTCAAGAAGTTCCTGGGCTGAATTCGCCCGCCATTACCGCCCTTCGCGGCAGTATTGGAGGCGTCCGGGCCGAGCCGCCGATGGGATTCTGCGAAAAGGAAAAGTCCTGAAATTCCCAGCCTATCGGGAAAAGGTGGCAAAAATGAAGGTTGGTGTTACCGGTGGCACCGGGTTCATCGGGCAGTACGTCTGCGAGGAGCTCGCCGCGCGAGGGCATACGCCGGTCGTTTTCGACCATCGTGGCGAGGGGGACGGCGGGCCGTGGGAGGTCATGCTGGGCGACATCCGTGACGCGACGGCGCTGACCGAGCTCGCGGCGCATTGCGACGGGATCATCCATCTGGCGGCCGTACTGGGCACCCAGGAGACGATCACCAATCCGCGGCCCGCGGTGGAGACCAACGTCATGGGCGGCCTGAACTTCCTCGAGGCCGTCGCCCAGTACGACCTGCCCGGCGTCTACATCTGCGTCGGCAACCACTGGATGAACAACAGTTACTCGATCTCGAAGACCACGGTCGAACGGTTCGTCCGCATGTTCAACGCGGACCGCGGGACGCGGGTGAACTGCGTCCGCGCGGTGAACGCCTACGGCCCGCGCCAGAAGGCCGCGCCGCCGTTCGCTGCGGGCAAGGTCCGCAAGATCACCCCGGCGCTGGTCTGCCGGGCGCTGTCCGGCATCCCCGTGGAGCTCTACGGCGGTGGACGGCAGGTCTCGGACATGGTGTGGGTCGGCGACGTGGCCCGCACGCTGGTGTCCTCTTTGGAGGCCGCCGCCGAGGGACGGGTACTGGAGCAGACGGTGGAGATCGGGCCCGCCGAATCGGTCACCATCCGCGAGGTGGCGGATCTGGTGATCGACATCTGCGAGCAGCGCGGCTACCCGCGGGTGGGCATCACCGACCTGCCGATGCGGCCGGGCGAGACACCGAACACCCCGGTCACGGCCGACGTTTCTACGCTGCTGTCGGTCGGTATCGAGCCGGAGTCCCTCGTCACGCTGGAGGAGGGCATGACGAAGACGGTGGACTGGTACCTCGAGCACCGCGGCACCGCCTGGGACGTCCCTCCGGCCGGGCTTCGCGCGGCTTAGGACCGACGGGGAAGGGCCGTTCACGACAGGTTTCTGTGGTGAACGGCCCTTCTTCGCGTTCGGGGTCCGGTCTGCCGCGTGACCGGACTGACCCAAGTACGTGAAGGCCCCCTTCCCTACCCTCAAGGTAGGCAAGGGGGCCTTCACGTACTTCCGGCAGCTAAGGCTTGTGCGCCTTCAGGATCAGCGAGACGCCGCGCCGCGAACGGGTCGGGAGGTAGCGCTCCGCCGTGACGATCGCGGTCAGGGCGTGGTTGACCAGCCAGGGTGTGTGCTCGTTGAGTTCGTTGCCGCGAGCCGAACGCCGCCGCAGGGCCACGACCGGCCGGAGCAGCACGTTCCAGCTCCACAGTTCGTCGACGACGAAGCCGGCGTCTTCGATGACCTTCCGCAGCGAGGCCCGGTCGTAGCGGCGCACGTGGCTGACCGCGACGTCGTGCGCCGACCACAGGTCCATTCCGGACGGGACGCTGATCAGCGCGGAGCCACCGGGCCGCAGCACCCGGAACAGTTCCGCGGCGGCCTGGTCGTCTTCCTGGATGTGCTCGAGGATCTCGAACGCCACCACCAGATCGAACGACGAAGACGGCAGCGGGAGGTCACGGGCGTCGGCGTGGATCGCGTCGAGACCGCGCGAGCGCGCGATCTCGACGGCGTTCTCGTCGTAGTCCGTGGCGACGACGTCCCAGCCGCGCTCGCGCAGCACCCGTGTGTTGCCACCGCCCGCCGCGCCGATGTCGAGCGCGCGGCCGGGCGGGCCGAGTCGCTTCAGCTCGTCGGCGAGCAGGTGCCGCTTCTCCCGGAACCACCAGTGGCGGTCCTCCATCTCGGTGATCCGGGTGATGTCCGCCGTCTTCACTGGGATTCCTTCCGGTGCTGGGCGAAGACCCAGCGGTCGAGGGCCACGAACCGCAGCAGCGTCATCAGCCCGTAGGCGACGATGAGCACGAGCAGTTCGACGACCGGCCCGGAGCCCGGGGCGATCAGGTGGAGCCCGGTCACGGCCAGTGTGGTCAGCAGATACGTGGTGGCGAACAGGATCGCGGCCCGGGTGTGCAAGCCGAGCCGGTGCCCGCCGCCGCGGTTGAACGTCCAGCGCCGGTTCGCCTCGGTGTTGGCCACCCCGACGAGCACCAGCGCGACCAGGTTCGCCCCCGCCGGGGTCAGTGGGACGCGCAAGGGGAGGTACAGGAGCGTGTAGAGCACTGTCGAGATGGCGCCGATCACCGCGAACCCGAGGAACTTCGCCAGTGTCGCGGCCCGGGGCTGGGCCAGCACGGCGTCCGGATGGGTGGCGCGCAACTGCGGGATCTCCGGCACGTCCACACGCCCTTTCCCGGCGGCGATCGCCCGGCCCACGCGGACCAGGCCCTTGAGGTTCCCCATCGCGGTCTGGGTGACCTTGACCCGCGAATCGACGTCCTCCACCCAGTCCAGCGGCACCTCGTGCACCCGCAGGCCGTTGTGCTCGGCCAGCATCAGCATCTCGGTGTCGAAGAACCAGTGGTCGTCCTCGACCGCGTCCAGCAGCCCGGCCACGGCTTCGCGCCGGGCCGCCTTGAAACCGGCGGACGTGTCGGTGCTGCGCAGCCCGAACACATGCCGGGTGATCGCGTTGTAGGTGCGGGAGACGATCTCGCGTTTGAGGCTGCGGCGGATCCGCGAGCCGTTCCCGAGCCGGGTCCCGATGGTGATCTCGCAGTGCCCGCTGACCAGCGGCGCGATCAGGGGGAGCAGGCCCTCCAGACCGGTCGAGAGGTCGACGTCCATGTAGGCGACGATGTCGGCGGTGCTGGACCCCCACGTCGCCTTGATTGCCGCGCCCCGGCCGCGGACCGGCACCCGCCGCGCGGAGATGCGCGGGTTCCGCTCGGCCAGCTCGGTGGCGATCTCCCAGGTCCGGTCGGTGCTGCCGTTGTCGGCGATGGTGATCGACCAGGGGAACGGGAAGTCGTCGCCGAGGTACGCGCTCAGCGTGGTGATGCAGCCGAGCAGGGCGCGTTCCTCGTTGAGCACCGGGATCACGATCTCGACGCTCGCCGTCGTGCGGCTTCCCGGTGCGAGGCGGGGTGCCGCGGTGAGTTCAGCCGTCATGGGGCCATCACACTCCCGGCTTGCAGTCGAACAGGGCGGAGGTGAAGCCCATCCACGGGTTCGCGGTGTAGGCGGGCGGCGGGACCCGGGTGCAGTTGCGCACCACCCAGTCCTTGCGGGCCAGCGCGGTCGGGCTGTCGTAGGCGAACCCGCCGAACAGGACGTACCTCAACTGTCCACTTCGGACGTTGTCGGCGAGGCCGTCCGCGGTCGGCATCGGCATGGTGCCGACGAAACCGCCCATCGGCATCACGGACAGACCGGCCCGGATGTAGGGCGAGGCACCGGTACCGCCGAAGGTCGCCAGATCGAAGCGCTCACCGCGCTTGTTGGCCTTGAGGAAGCCGAGGAGTTTCTGGTCGGCGTCGGACGGCATCATCTGGAACATGATCGGCGGCGGCAACGGCATCCCCTGCGCACCGGCCGCACCGGGCTTCGGGCCGCCGGCCATGAGCTTGGTCAGGTCGATGCCGGTGGAGAGCGCGTTCGGGTTCGGCCCCGCGAGCGGGTTGAAGTTCTGGAACATCGCCGTCCGCGGATCCGTCGGCGGGTGGAAGGCGGGCGCCGCCCAGGCGACCGGCCCGGCCAGCAGCGCGACCCCGGCGACGGCGCCGGTCACCACGGCGAACTTCCCGGTGCGGCGCACGAGGAACAGCACCACGGCGAGGACGGCGGCGACGGCGACCACCGGCCGCAGCCAGGGCACGTAGTCACTGGAACGGCTCAGCAGAACGAAAGCCCAGGCGCCGGTGACGAGCAGGCCGGCCGGCACCACCCACACGTGACGACGGGACGTCCAGGCGAGATGCAGGCCCACGCCGCCGATCGCGGCGATGGCCGGTGCCAGGATGCTCGTGTAGTACGGGTGGATGCTCTGCGAGAAGCTGAGCGCGCCGGCGTAGAGGACGAGCCAGCCGCCCCACAGCAGCCAGCCCGCTCGCGTCTTGTCGGTACGCGGCGCGCGGCCCGCGGCGACCAGGCCGAAGACGAGCAGCAGCAGCGCCAGCGGCAGCAGCCACGAGATCTGGCCGCCGATCAGGTCGTTGAACAGACGGAACACACCGGTCTCGCCGCCCTGGTCGACCGGCGTGACCTTGCCGTCGGGCAGCACCGGCAGTTCGGCCGAGTTCCCGCTCTTCGGGGCGTCGGTGCGGTCGAAAAGGTTGTAGGACCAGACCATCTGCCACACCGAGTTCGAAGTGCTGCCGTCCATGTACGGACGGGAGCCCGCGGGGGTCAGCGCGACGATGAGCATCCAGACCGAGGACACCGCGGCGGTGACCGCGCCGGCGCCCAGCAGATGCAGCACCCGGCGTCCCGGCGAGGTCGGCGCGGCGACGAGGTAGACGATCCCGAGTACCGGCAGGACGGCCAGAGCCATGGCGAGCTTGATGTGGAAGCCGACGCCGACGAGCGCGGCGGTCAGCAGCAGCCAGCGCGGCGACGCGTTCTCCAGCGCCCGCCAGAAGGCGTAGGTCGCGACGAGCAGCGTCAGGATCAGCGTCGAGTCGGGCAGGTTGACCCGGGTGCCCGCGATCGTGATCGGTGTCGCGGCGAGCAGGACCGCGGCCAGTGCCGCGGGCGCGTGCCCGGCCCAGCGGCGTACCAGTACGAACAGGACGAACACCGAGAAGGCGCCCGCGATGACACCGGGCAACAACAGTGCCCAGGTCTCATAACCGAAGATGCGCACGGAAAGCGCTTGAAGCCAGAGCGACCCGGGTGCCTTGTCGACACTCATGAATCCGGCGGGATCGTAGGCGCCGTAAAGGAAGTTGTGCCAGTTCGCGGACATGCTGCGGACCGCGGCGGCGTAGGCGTAGTGTGCGGCGTTCCCGCCGATACCCCACCCGTAGGCGACGCCGGCGACGAGCGAGCTCAGGACGGCGATGCGCTTGGCGGCCAGTGCGGACAGCCCCGTTTTGGTCTTCTTCTTCGGCGTCCGCACGGGCGGGGCAGAGCCTCGCGGCGCGGTGCTCGTGACCGGGGTGCCTAGGTCTTGGGACACGTTCTACTCCCTTCCCAGGAATAGGAGGTGACGCGGCTCGCGGACGTGAGATACGCACCGCGAATTCGTGATCGTCTACGAAAAGTGTCGCACCGCGGTTTCGAGCGCGTCTTATCCCAGCCTGCTGGTTTGGTGGCAGTCGAGCTAAAGCGTCCTTTAAGGACACTCGTCAGCGAAGCCGGACGGGAAGGGCTTCGAGGCCGTGCATCACCATGCTGACGCGCCAGCGGAGACTCCCCGCGGGGACGGCCTCGCGCAGGTCCGGGAACCGGGTGAGCAGGGCGGCGATCGCGATCCCGCCTTCGAGCCGGGCCATCGGCGCGCCGAGACAGTGGTGGATACCGTGCCCGAAGGCGAGCTGGGGGTTGTCCCCGCGGTCGAGTTCCAGCGCGTCCGCGCCGGGGAAGCGGGCGGGGTCGCGGTTGGCGGCCAGCAGCGACACGATCACCAGCGAGCCGGCCGGGATCGTCACGCCGCTGAGTTCCACTTCCTGGTTGGAGTAGCGCATCGCCGCGTGCACCGGACTCTCGTAGCGCAGGAATTCCTCCACCGCGGCGGGCATTCCCTCCGGGTTCGCGCGCAAGGCGGCGAGCTGCGCCGGGTTCTCGAGCAGCGCGAGAGTGGCGTTGCCGATGAGGTGGACGGTGGTCTCGTGCCCGGCGATGAGCAGGAGGAAGACCATCGAGGTCAGCTCGTGCTCGGTCAGCCGGTCGTCGCCGTCGTGCACCGTGACGAGCGCGGAAAGCAGGTCCGTGCCGGGATTCGCGCGTTTCTCCGCGAGGAGTTTCCTGACATAGCGCAACATTTCGGCGGCGGCCGCGTCGAGTTCGTCGACGGGGAGCGCGCTGGCGGTGAGGATCTCGGTCCAGCCGTGGAAGGCGCCCGCCTCGTCCTCGGGCACGCCCAGCATCTCGGTGAGGATGCGGATCGGCAGTGGCAGGGCCAGCGCCTTGATCAGGTCGACCTCGTCGAAGTCGGCCACGGCGTCGAGGAGTTCGGCCGTGATGGCCTCGATCCTGGGGCGCAGCTGGGCGATCCGGCGCACGGTGAACGCGGCGGACACCAGCCTTCTGAGCCGGGTGTGGTCCGGCGGGTCGAGATTCAGCATGTGCGTGTTCATGCCGAGCCGGACGTCCTCGGACAGGCCGCGCCGGTCGCCGACGACGCCGGTGCGCCCGCTCAGTCCCGGATGCGCGAGTGCCTGGCGGACCTCGGCGTAGCCGCTCACCAGCCATCCGCTGGTGCCCGAGGAGAGCGTGATCCTTCGGACGGGGCCGCTTTCGCGCAGCGCGGCGTAGGCGGCGTGCCTTTCTGGCGCGCCACCGAACAGGAATTCGGAGCTGGAAGAGGTCACTGAATCAGGTTCCCGCGTGCGCCCTCGGAGCCTCTTCTCCTGACTGGCTTTCCACCCGTGAATTACGCATGAAGCGCGCGAGTTTATTGCACGTTTTTTCTTGCGGCCTACTCGAAAACTGCTCGAAGAAAGAGTTGACGATCTAGGTCCGTGATCGTAACGTTGTTACCAGGACGCCGGGGGGCAACGGAACCCGCGCCTGGTAAGTCGGAAAATCCCCAGCAATGAATCGGAGTGATTACTGTGTCCGCAAAGCTTGTCGCCAAGTTCGCCGGTTCCGCCATCGCCGCTCTCGGCCTGCTGGCTGTCGTCGCACCGGGCGCTTCCGCCGCGGCGGCCGTCACGGTCACGCCGGCCTCGGGGCTCTCGGACGGTGCGGTGGTCCAGGTGACCGGAACCGGCCTGACGCCGGGAGGCACTTATCGTGTGGGCGAGTGTGCCCAGGACGCGACGGGGCAGTTCCCTTGCAGCCCTTCGCAGCTCTCGCTGGTCGCTGACGCGTCCGGGAAGATCTCGAGCCCGGTCACCGTGCAGAAGAACTTCACCGGCGTCCTGCCCGACGGCAGCAGCTACGGCGCGGTGGACTGCAAGGTCATCACCTGCGTCGTCGGCCTCGGTGACGCCGCCGGCAACGGCGGCGGCGTGATCATCAGCTTCAGCTGACGCTCGCGGTCGGAACGAACGGCGATGGAGGAATTGGGACGTCGCGTGTCCCAATTCCTCCACCGTCGAGTAAGAGGATAAGGGTACGAAGGCCTCAACGCACGTTGGTCGTGAGTGGCGTTTCGGGTTCTAACCCGAAACGCCACTCACGACCAACCCGGCCAAGCTGATTCAGAAGGTTTCCGCGAGCAGACCGCGTTTGCGCAGCAGCGGCATCACGCCTTCGCCGAACGTATACGCCTCTTCGAGATGCGGCTGAGCGGAAAGGATCAGATGATCGAGACCGAGGGCATGGTATTCCTCGATCCGCTCGGCCACTTCTTCGTGACTGCCCACCAGCGCCGTGCCGACACCGGGACGGACCAGGCCGTAGCCCGCCCAGACGTTCGGGTGGATCTCCAGGGAGTCGGTGCTGCCGGAGTGCAACGCCGCCATCCGCCGCTGGCCCTCGGATTCGGTGGCGGCGAACCGTTCCTGTGCCTGCCGGATCCGGGCCGGGTCCATCCCGGCGAGCAGCTGGTCGGCCACCTTCCACGCCTCGGCCGAGGTGTCGCGGCTGATCACGTGGAATCGCGTGCCGAAGCGCAGCGAACGTCCCAGTGACTCCGCGCGTGCCTGCGATCGCTCGAGATGCGAGGCCATCGCGGCGGGCGTTTCGCCCCACATCAGCAGCACATCCGCCTGCGCGGCCGCGACTTCCAGCGCCGCCGACGACGAACCGCCGAGGAACAGGGTCGGGCGCACCGGATGCGGCCGGGCGATCAGCCCGGCCTTCAAGGTGTAGTGCGTGCCGGTGAAGTCGAACCGCGAACCCGGCCAAGCCTGGCGGAAGACGTCCATGAACTCGCCGGTGCGCGCGTACCGCTGGTCGTGGTCGAGCCAGTCGCCGTAGCGGCGCTGCTCGTCCGGGTCTCCGCCGGTCACGATGTTCAGCAGCAGCCTCGAATCGGAGACGCGCTGGAACGTCGCCGCGGTCTGCGCGGCCAGCAGTGGCGAGACGAATCCCGGCCGCATCGCGATCATGAACTTGACCGACCGCGTCGCGCCCACCAGTGCCGAAGCCACCACCCACGGGTCCTCGCAGAACAACCCGAACGGCGTGAGCATCCCGGTGAACCCGAAGCGGTCCGCGGCGAGCGCGACCTGGGTCAGGTACTCGAGGTCCGGCTCGCGCCGGGCGCCGGGCGCCGCGACTCCGTCGGCGGTCTTGGCGATCTCCCGCCCGTCGCCGTGCGACGGCAGGAACCAGTGCAGTTGCAGGCTCATGAGTGCTCTCCGAACAGTGAGTGCGCGATCGCTTCCAACGGTCCCGGGGCGAGTTCCGCCTCCAGCCACAAAGCGCGCCGGAACCAGCGGTGCAGCGGGAATTCCCAGGTGACGCCCATACCTCCGCAGACCTGGATCGCCGTCTCGCAGACGGAGATCGCCGCGCGGCTCGCGGCGTGCGCGGCGCACGAGACCGCTTCCACGGCGGCGGGCCCGCCGTCCTGCGGCACGACCGCGGCGCGGTAGGCCAGTGAACGCGCGAGCTCGACCTCGGCGTAACCGTCAGCGAGCTGCTGGCTCACCGCCTGGAACGAACCGATGGGACGGTCGAACTGGGTCCGCGTCTTCGCGTGCCCGACGGCGATCTCCAGCGCCCGGTCCGCGACGCCGATGGCCTCGCCCGCGAGCAAGGTCGTGGCCCGGCCGCGGATCGCGGCGAGCAGTGGCGCGGCGGACGGCGGCCCGGCCAGCAACCGGCCTTCGGCCCCGGCCAGTGCGAGGTCCGACGTCGCCCGAAGCGGGTCGACGCCGACACGGGGGGACACGGAAACGGCATCCGGATCGACGCCGAACAGCGCCACCCCGGCCGGGGTGCGGGCCGCGACCACGATCTCCGTGGCGACCTCGGCGTGCAGGACCGCTTGCACCGCGCCGTCCAGCCGCCAAACACCGTCACGGCGTGCCGCGCGACAGGTGGTGGAGCCGTCGGCCAGCGTCGCCGGTCCGGGCAGGTCGACGCCCGCGGCCAGGTACACCGGCAGCGCCGGCCCCGCGGTGGCGAACCACGGCACCGGGTGCAGCGCGCGTCCGCCCTCTTCGGCCAGCAGGACGAACTCCGCCAGGTCGAGGTCCGGGTCGAGCCAGCCCTGCCGGACCAGCTCGGGCCAGGCGGCGAGGTCCTGCCCGCCTTCGTCGGCCAGTGCCGCTATCCGTTCGAGGTCGTACGTGTCCTCGAGGTAGGTGCGGGCGGCGGCCTTGAGCCCGGTTTGGTCCTCGGTCAGCGCGAAATCCATCGATACCCCTCTAACGTGATTTCGGCAGGCCGAGGACCCGCTCCGCGACGATGCCGCGCAGGATCTCCGACGTCCCGCCCTCGATGCTGTTGGCTCGGCTGCGCAACCGCTGGTGTTGCCAGTAGCCGTCCCAGAACGCGTCGGTCCCGTCGGCCGCCGCACCCGCGCCGAGCAGCCGCAGCGCGAGCGCGCTCACCCGCTGGTTCGCCTGCGACCAGCGCAGTTTCAGGATCGAACTCTCCGGTCCCGGTTCGCCGGTCCGTTCCATCGCGGCCAGCGCGCGGTATCCGGTGAAGCGCAGGCCCTGCAGGTCGACGTACAGCTCGGCGATCTCGGCACGGACCCGCGGGTCGGTGTCGCCTCCGCACGCCTTGGCGGTCTTGACCAGCCTGTCGAGCTGGACGGCCAGCCGGGCGGTGAGCGTGATGCCGAAGGTGCCGCGCTCGTGCGCGAGGGTGGTCAGCGCGACCCGCCAGCCCTGCCCCGGTTCGCCGAGCACGCAGTCGTCGGGGATCTCGACGCCGGTCAGCAGGATCTGGTTGAAGTCGGTGTCGCCGGACAGCTGACGCAACGGCCGCACCTCGACACCGGGCGCGCGCATGTCGAGCAGGAAACAGGTCAGCCCGCGGTGTTTGGCCGCGTCCGGGTCGGTACGGGCGAGCAGCAGGCAGTGGTCGGCCAAATGGGCGTACGAGGACCAGACCTTTTCGCCGTCGATGACGTAACCACCGTCGATGCGGCGGGCCCGGGTGCGCACCGAGGCGAGGTCCGATCCGGCGTCCGGCTCGGAGAAGCCCTGGCAGAAGATCGTTTCCCCGGAAAGGATCCGGGGGAGATGGGTGGCCTTCTGCCCGTCCGTTCCATAGTGGACGATCGCGGGGCCGACCATGCCCAGCCCGATCACCCCGGCGTGGTCCGGTGCCTCGGCCAGCGCGCTCTCTTCCGCGTAGATCGCTTGGTACGCGGGGGAAAGCCCCCGGCCGCCGTGGTCGGCGGGCCAGGTCAGGCCGGCGTATCCGGCCGCGTGCAGCGCCTTGCTCCAGGCACGCAACTCGTCGGCGGACCACGCGCGAGGCGCGCTCGGCGTGGTTTCGGGTAACTGCTCGGCGAGCCAGGCCTTGAGGCCCGCCCGGAATGCCGCTTGATCTTCGCTGTCGTCCAGCCGCATAGAGGCACCATAACCAGCCTCGGTGATCGTGAGGGGGTGCGCGAACCATTCCCGCAACTACGGAGAAACCCCAGCTGGGTCCGCAATCCGAGAGACGTTCGCCTGCCGGGGCCGCACCACGATGGGGGAGCCGGGCACCGCGTCCGGTGGAGAGGCAGGTACCCGCCCGTGGCCGCGCTGAACGACCGCACCCCGGTCATCGTCTCCGCCGTCCGCACCCCGCTCGGCAAGCGCGGCGGGGTGCTCGCCGAACTGAAGGCCGTCGAACTGATGCGGCACGTCCAGCTGGAGGTCATCGCCCGCGCCGGCATCGAGCCCGGCGACGTCGACCAGATCATCGGCGGCTGCGTGACCCAGTCCGGCGAGCAGAGCCTCAACGTCACCCGCAACGCCTGGCTCAACTCCGGTCACGACCCCGGCGTCGGTTGCTCCACAGTGGACGTTTCCTGTGGCTCGGCGCAGCAGGCGAACCACCTGATCTCCGCGTTGATCGCCGCGGACGCCATCGACACCGGGATCGCCTGCGGCGTCGAGTCGATGAGCCGGGTGCCGATCGGGACGAACCTCTACCAGGGGCCCGGGCACTACAAGACGCGGGACTACCCGTGGGACGACCCGCCCAAGGCACAGTTCGGCGGCGCGGAGCGGATCGCCGAGCGCGAAGGCATCGGGCGCGCGGACGCCGACGACTACGGCCTGCTCTCCCAGCAGCGCGCGGCCCGGGCGTGGGAAGAGGGCCGGTTCGACCGTGAAGTCTCCCCGGTCGGCGCGGTCACTCGCGACGAAGGCATCCGTGACACCACTTTGGAAGGTCTTGCCGCGCTGCGGCCCAACATCGAAGGCGCGGTGCACACCGCGGGATCGACGTCGCAGATCTCCGACGGCGCCGCCGCCATCCTCTGGATGTCGTACGGCAAGGCACGCGCGCTGGGCCTGACCCCGCGGGCACGGCTGGTCGGCCAGGTCGTCACCGGCGCCGATCCGTACTACCTGCTCGACGGGCCCGTGGTCGCCACCGAACGGGTGCTGCGCCGGACCGGCCGCCGACTGTCCGATGTGGACATCTGCGAGGTGAACGAGGCCTTCGCCGGGGTGGTGCTCAACTGGGCCAAGGCGCACGGCGCGGACATCGACCGCGTGAACGTCAACGGCGGCGCCATCGCGCTCGGTCACCCGCTGGGCGCGACCGGGACCAGGCTGCTGGTGACGGCACTGCACGAACTCGAGCGCACCGGCACCTCGACCGCGCTGATCACCATGTGCTGCGGCGGTTCGCTCGGCACCGCTTCCCTGCTGGAAAGGCTTTGACCATGCGCGAAGAGGAGTTCTTCCGCCGTGCGCGGACCGGCTCGGACGGTCCGCTGGAGGGTGTGCGCGTCCTGGACGTGACCAAGGTCTGGTCCGGTCCGCTCGCCACCTGCGTCATGGCGGACCTGGGGGCCGACGTGGTCCGGATCGAGCTCGCCGACGGCCACGACGGCGAGGTGCCGCCGAACATCCCCGGCACCGGGCTGTCCTGGTTCCGGGAAACCGTGCACCGCAACAAACGCAGTGCCGGGCTGGACCTGCGCGCCGACCTCGATCGCGCGCGGTTCCTGGAGCTGGTGGCCCACGCGGACATCGTGGTCGAGAACTACAAGCCCGGCACCCTGGACGGCTGGGGCGCCGGGTACGAGGCCTGCCGGGCGGCGCGCGAGGACATCGTTTTCGTTTCGGTGTCCGGCTTCGGGCAGTACGGACCGAAATCGCATCTGCCCGCCTACGATCCCGCGATCCAGGCCGCGGCGGGCTGGATGTCGCTCAACGGCCTCCCGGAGGGTCCGCCGGTCCGCGCTCCGACGTTCCTCGCCGACGAGCTCGCGGGCCTGCACGCGGCGATCGGCGCGCTCGCCGCGCTGGCGCACCGGAACCGGACCGGCGAAGGACAGCACGTCGACGTGGCCATGGTGGACTGCCTGCTCGCCAGCAGCAGCGGCCTGCCGACCCTCGCCGCGACCGGCGCCCCGCCGCCGAGGCTGGGCAACGAGACCGATTTCGTCGTTCCGGCGAACGTCTACGAATGCGCCGACGGCCATTTGTATCTCGCGGTCGCGATCAACCGGCACTGGCGCGTGCTCACCGAAATCATCGGCAGACCGGAACTCGGCCGCGCGGAGGGATTCCGCACGAACGTCGAAAGACTGGCCAATCGAGAACCGATCAACGCGATGATCTCGGGCTGGTGCGCGGGACGACCGCTCGCCGATGCTCTCGAAGAGCTCAACGGCAACGGGCTCGTCGCCGCGCCGGTGCGCACGCTCACCGAAGCCGTCGCCGACGAGCACGTCCAGGCCAGGGCGATGCTGCAGGAAACGGTGCTGAGCAACGGAACCACGGCGCCGATCGTCGGGCCGGCCGTGAAGTTCTCCCGTACTCCGACGAAGGTTCGTCACGGTGCTCCCCGGCCGGGCGCGGACACCGTCGAAGTGTTCGCGGAACTCGCGGCAAACGATGAGAAGAATAGTTTGCGCCGCGCTTCTTAAAATAGAAACAAATTGTGCTGGAAACCGAGGAGGCGGCGTGGCAGAGCACCACCGGGCCCTGGTCACCGGGGCTTCACGAGGGATCGGCCGGGCCGTCGCGCTGCGGCTGGCCCAGGAGGGCTACGCCGTCGCGGGTTGTTTCTCGAAACCGAGCGCGGCGTCGGCGGAAATCGAAGAGGACATCGCGGCGATCGGCGTACCCGGCTATTTCGCGGAATGCGACGTCGCCGATTCCGAGGCCGTCGAGCAATTCGTCAAGGACGCCGAGGAGAAGCTCGGCCCGATCGACCTGCTGATCAACAACGCGGGGATCACCAAGGACAGCCCGCTGGTTCTCGCCAGCGCCGAGGACTGGAACGCGGTGCTCGCCACGAACCTCACCGGTACGTGGAACTTCTGCCGCGCCATGGCCTTCCGGTTCATGAAGAACCGCGGCGGCGTCGTGGTCAACATGTCCTCGGTAGCCGGCGTCTACGGCCACGCGGGCCAGACCGCCTATTCTGCCAGCAAGGCGGGCATCATCGGCTTCAGCAAGTCGCTGGCCAAGGAGGTCGCCGGGCACGGTGTCCGGGTCAACGTCGTCGCGCCCGGATTCATCGAGACCGACATGACCGGTTCCCTCGGCGAGAAGCAGCGTGCCAAGGCGCTCACGCAGATCCCGGCCAAACGGTTCGGCACCGGCGAGGACGTCGCCGAACTGGTCGCGTTCCTGGTCTCCGACCGCTCCTCCTACATCACCGGACAGGTGCTGCAGATCGACGGGGGGATCACGCTGTGACCGGGCTTCCTTCCTTCGCCGCGCCGCTGCGGGCGGTCGACACGCTGGACGTCCGTGCCTCGGGGGACGACCTCGAGCTCGTCGCCCAGATCACCGTGGACGGCAAGGAACCCAATCTGCGCGGGCATTTCCCCGGTCAGGCGGTGTACCCCGGCGTTTTCGTCATCGAGACGCTGGAGCAGGCGATGCGCGAGGCCGCGGGTGCCCGGTTGAGCACCGTCCGGTCGGTCCGTTTCCTCGCGCCGCTGCTCGACGGCGACCGGATGGTGCTGACCGCCACCGCGAAGCGCACCCCGGACGGCTGGGACGTGACCGGCAAGGCCACCCTCGGTGAGACGACGACGGCCAAGATCCGCGCCTCCTTCGAGGAGGTCGCGGGATGACCGAGCACCACGACATCCGCGCTCAGCTCCCGCAGCGGTACCCGCTGCTGCTGGTGGACCGCGTGCTGGAGCTGGTCCCGGGCGAGTCGATCGTCACGATCAAGGCGGTCACCGGTACGGAGCCCTGCTACGAGGGGATTCCCGACGGCGCCCCGGCGGACCGGTACGACTACCCGAAGTCGCTGATGATCGAGTCGTTCGGGCAGAGTGCCGCGCTCCTCTGGCTCGACGGGCGTGAGCCGGTCGAGGACGACGACTCGACGTTGATGTTCATCGGTGCCCGTGACTACCGCTTCACGGGCGCCGCCCGTCCTGGTGACGTGCTGCGCCACGAGGTCCGCCTGGAGTCGGTGTTGGCCGACACGGCCTTCGCCACCGGGCAGACCTGGGTCGGCGATCGCCTGATCGCCACCGTCACCACCCTGACCGCGACGCGACGCCCCGTGCGGCCCGCGGCGTGAGAACCGGACAACGAAATCGGAGGATCGTCATGACGCAGACCGACACCCAGCTCGAGGAACTTCGCGAGCTGGTCGCCGAGGTGCTCGAACTCGAGCCCGAGGAGCTGGAGGACAACGGGGACTTCATCGACGACTACGAGGCCGATTCCCTGCGTGCCATCGAGATCCTCGCCCGTATCGACAAGCAGTACAAGGTCGAGATCCCGCAGGCGGAACTGCCCGAGCTGCGCACGCTCAAGGCGGTCAACGACGCCCTGATCCGGCACTCCGTCAAGAAGGGATGAACCGTGGCCCGCGTTGTCGTGACCGGGGTCGGCCCGGTGTCGAGCATCGGGATCGGGATAGCCGCGTTCGCCGAGGCGCTGCGCACCGGCCGATCCGGGATCTCGCCCATCACCAGCTTCGACCCGGCCGGGTTCCCGCACCGGAACGCGGGCGAGGTCCAGACCTTCGATCCGGGCGCCCATCTCCGCCGGGTGGACCCGGCGCGGTGGGGGCGGTCCAGCCAGTTCGCGGCCAGCGCCGCGCAGCTGGCGGTCGCCGACGCCCGGCTCGACCTCACTTCGGTGGAGCCGGGGCGTGCACACGCGATCATGGGCACCACCAGCGGTGAGTCCGCGGTCGCGGAGGCGCTCACCGCGCAGATCATCGCCGACGGTTTCGCCGCGCAGGACCCGGCGCTGCTGACCCAGCTGCCCGCCAACCGGCTGGCGAACGCGGTCAGCGAGGAGCTCGGGTTGGCCGGCGAGTCGCTGACCATCGCGACCGCCTGCTCGGCGAGCAACTACGCGATCGGCTACGCCTACGACCTGCTCGCGGGCGGCGAGGCCGACGTCGTCTTCGCCGGCGGCGCCGATTCGGTGTGCCGCTGGGCACACGCCGGTTTCTACCGGCTCGGCGCGCTGGCGAAGGACGCCTGTACTCCGTTCGACAAGGGCCGCGCGGGCATCCTCACCGGCGAGGGTGGCGCCGTGCTGGCCTTGGAAACCCTCGACCACGCCCGGAAAAGGGGCGCCACGATCTACGCGGAACTGCTCGGGTACGGCGTCAACTGCGACGCCATCCACCCGGTCACGCCGGACGCGCCGACGGTCGCGGAATGCATGCGCATCGCGCATCGCAACTCCGGGATCTCACCGTCCGATGTGGACTACATCTCCGCGCACGGCACCGGCACGCAGGTGAACGACCTGGTCGAGAGCAAGGCGGTCATCGAGGTCTTCGGTGAGCGCCCGCCGCCGATCAGCTCGATCAAATCGATGCTCGGCCACACCATGGGCGCGGCCTGCGGGTTCGGGGCGATCGCCTCGACCATCGCGATCGACCGGGGTTTCCTGCCGCCCACGGTCAACTGGACCACCGCCGATCCGGAGCTGGGCGGTGTCGACCCGGTGCCGAACGCGGCCCGTCCGGCGAACGTCCGGGTGGTCCAGAACGACGGTTTCGCCTTCGGTGGCAACAACGCCATCGTGATGTTGGGAGCGCCAGAATGAGCGGTGTGGTGGTGACCGGCTGGAGCGCGCTGACCTCCGCGGGCGTCGGCGTGGACGCGCTGGCGAAGAAGCTCGCACTGGCCGAGGCGGGCCAGGTCGAGAAGGGCCACGAGATCGGCGACCTCTACGAAGAGCCGCTGCCCGTGACGAGCGGGCACTTCCTCAACAGCTTCAGTCCCCGGGAACACCTGGGACGCAAGGGGACCAGCACCTACGACCGGGCGACCGGGCTGGCCGTGGTGTGCTGCCAGGAGGCGCTGCGCGAAGCCGGGGTGTCCCTCGACGACGAGGTCCGGCCGCGGATCGGCGTGGTGCTCGGGACTTCGCTGGGCAGCTTCAAGTCCACCAGCGACTACACCCGTGAGACCCTGGTGCAGGACAAGCCGTATCTGGTCAACCCGATGCTGTTCCCGAACACGGTGATGAACTGCGCCGCGGGCCAGGTCGCCATCCGGTTCGGCCTCCGCGGGGCGAACACCACCATCGCGGGCGGCACCCTCGGTTTCCTCAACGTGCTGCGGTACGCCGGCAACGCCATCGAGCGCGGTCACGTCGACGTGGTCGTCGCCGGCGCGGTGGAGGAGTTCACCCCGCACCGCGCGTGGGCGACTCACCTGACCGGGGCGACCGACGTCGTCGCCCCCGGCGAGGCGGCCGGGATGTTCGTGCTGGCCAAGGAGAACACGCCGGAGTGGGCGGGTACGCGGCAGCGTGCCGGTGTCCTCGCGGTCGCCACGGCCTATGGGCCCGGCGGCGGTGAAGCGGCCGAAACCGCGCTCGCCGGATGTGTGCGCCGGGTGCTGGCGAAGGCGGGTGCCGACGCGTTCGAAGTGTCCACTGTGTACACCGGCGAGGTCGACGACGACGATCACCGCGAGTACGGCCCGATCGTCCGCGCGCTCGGACACGGCCCGGAACGGGTCATGGTCAAGCGGCTGTTCGGCGAATGCGACGCGGCCTCCGGCGCGGTGGCGCTGGGTGTCCTGCTGGCCGAAGAGCGCGATGCCGGGCCCGGCGGGCTGAGCCTGCTCACCGCGCGGGGCGCGGACGGTGCCGTCGGCGCCGCCATCGTGAGGAGGTACGCCGATGGCGGTCCTGATCGCGGGTAGCGCGGTGCGCACCTGCCTCGGTTCGGGCGCGGAGACGTTCGACGGCCTGCTCCGCGGCGCTTGTGGCGTCTCACCGCTCCGGTACGGCGAACCCGGGCAGCTGAACGTCGCCTACGGCTACCACGCCGACCTCGACGACGAGTTGTTCCGCGCGGGACGGCTCCTGGCCGAATGTTTGAAGGAAGCCGTCGTGCAGTCCGGTGTGGACACCGCGACGACGCGGGTCGCCGTGCTGATCGGCACGGGGCTGCGTGAGCTGTCCGCGGTGGAACGGCTCGCGCTCACCGGCGAGACCGTTTCGGCCGGACGGCTGGACTTCGCCGACGTCGTGGCCGAAACCCTGCCCGGCGTCACGGACGTGACCACGGTCGTCAACGCGTGCAGCGCGGGCGGCCACGTCCTTGCGCTCGCACAGGACCTTCTGGAACTGGGCGAATGCGACGCCGTCGTGGTCGCCGCCGCCGATGCGATGACCCGGTCGATGCTCGCCATGATCGGCCGTGTCGCCGAGGAACCGACAGAGCGCGTGCGGCCGTTCGACCGCGAGCGCACCGGCGTGCTCCTCGGCGAGGGCGCGGCGGCACTCGTCGTCGTTCCCGGGACCTGGGAAGGCCCGGCGCTCGGCAAGGTCGCCGCGACCGGTCTTTCCTGCGACGCCTACCACGCGACGGCGCCGGACATCGAGGGCATCGCCCGCGCGATGTCCGACGCCTACACGCGTGCGGGCCGCGTCCCGTCCGATGTGGACGTCGTGGTGGCGCACGCGACCGGCACCGCGCTCAACGACCCGGTCGAATGCGACGCGTTGCGCAAGGTCGTCCTCGGTGGCGGCGGGAACCCGCTCGTCACCGCGGTCAAGGGTTCGACGGGTCACACGTCCGGCAGCGCCGCACTGGTCAACGTGGACGTCGCGCTGCGGATCTTCGCTTCCGGCGAAGTGCCCGCCGTCGCCGGCCTGACCGACCCCCTCGACGAGGGCACCGGATTGCGGCTCGTCATCGGCGACGCCGTCACCGCGCGGCCGGATCTGGTGCAGGTCAACGCGTTCGGCTTCGGCGGGGTCAACGCCGTCACCCTGCTGGAGCGGGCATGACCGCCCGCGAGCCCGGGGTACGGGCGAGGGAGACCCGCTTGCTGCTCACCGGCTGGAGCCTGCACCTGCCGGGGGTCGCAGGGTTCGACGGCGCGCCGCCGGAGAAGGCCGCCACCGTCCTGGGGCGGAAAGGTCTGCTGTACAAGGAACCTTCGACCCGTCTCGCGTTGTGCGCGGTGCATCGCGCACTCGGTTTCGAACCGGGGCAACGGGCCACCGGGCCGATCGAAACCGGTACCGCGGTGGTCGCGTGCAGCAATCTCGGCAACGTCGAGACGGTCGCGAAGGTCGCGCGTGCGGTCGAGGCGGAAGGCGGTCGCGCGGTGAGCGTGCTCGACGCGCCCAACGTGTCGCCGAACGTCGTGGCCAGCACGGTCGCGCTGTGGTTCGGTTTCGGCGGTCCCAACCTGATGCTGTGTTCCGGCAGTACCGCCGGGCTCGCCGGCCTGCGGATGGCGAGTCTGCTGCTGCGCTCCGGCCGGGCCACCCGGGTGGTGCTCGTCGGGGCCGAGCCGGAGGACGAGATCGCCTCGATCCTGCACGACGGACCACTGCGCGCGGGGAGCGCGTGCGTGATCCTCGAGCCCTGGCGCGAGAACTCCGGACACGCCGTCGTCGACGTCGAGCCATGGGAGGCCGCGCCGCTGCCCCGGCGCACGGTCGGGCCCGGCGGTTTCGACGTCAAGGAACAGTGGGGCGACTTCTACGGCGCGCACGGGGTCGTGGAGCTCGCGCTCGCCGCCCACCTCGCCGTCGCGGAAGGCGAAGGCCGCGTGGGCATCGGCCCGCGACGGCCCGACGGCGGACCGGCGGTTTCGGTCACCGTCACTGATCACAGCGATGAGATGGGGTCCCGGTGAACGGTTCAGCGGTGAAGGCGCACACGATCTCCCCCGGCAGGCCCGGCGCGCCGCTGGTGCTGTTCGTCCACGGGATGGAAGGCCATTGGAAGAGCTGGACGCCGCTGGCGGCCCATCTCGACCAGGGGTACCGGGTGGTCTCGCTGGAGCTGCCGTGGAAGGCGGGCAACGACTTCCGCTGGCGCAATCGCTCCTTCGGGCACTGGCTCGGTGACGGCCTCGACCTGCTCGGCACCACCCCGGACGTCCTCGTGGCGCACTCGTTCGGCGCCAACGCCGCGCTGGAGCTGATGTGCGCGCTCGATCCGCGTGTCGGTTCATCGGTGGCGTTGTTCTGCCCGTTCTACCGGCTGCCCCGGTACGAGGTGACCTGGCGGATGTTCGAGCGCTCGCGCGAGACGTTCACCGCGCACGTCGGCGAGGGTGTCCGCGCCCGGCTCGGCAAACGAGCGGCCACTTTGGACCCCGAGGTCATCGACGGCATGGTCAAGATCGCGCTGAACCGCGCCGGGCCGCTCGGTTTCGCGTCGGTGTTCGACCGTTACGCCGCGAGCGCCGACCTCCAGCTCGGCAACGTCGAGATCCCGACGAAGGTGCTCGTCGGCGGTCAAGACCCGACGCTGCCCGCCGAGTCCGCCGTCGCGCTCGCCGCGGGCATGCCGGGCGCGACGCTGCACACGCACGAACGCGGCGACCACTTCTTCCACGTTCGCTACGCCCGGTACGCCGCGGCCGAGGTGACCGGCCTCGTCGAGGACGTCCGGACCATCCCGAAGGTAGGTGAACTCCGATGACCGCAGTCCTGCGGCCAAGCCGGACCGTCACGCACGGCCGCCCCGCGTTCGAGGGCGCCAACATCCGCACCTGGATCGGTTTCAAGCACTTCATGTACCTGGTCGAGCAGGGTGTCCTGCAGTGGCTGCGCGACCAGGGCACGAGTGCGCGCGACCTCTTCCTCGAGCACGGCCTCGGCGCGGAGATCGTGGACTGCTCGGTGCAGTTGCCCGCGGTGCTGGAACTCGACGACGAGGTCGAAGTCGAGGTCACCCCCGGCCGCGGCGACAAGCTGAACGTCCTGCTCTCGGTGGTCCGCGACGGTGCGAAGGTCACGGTGCTGCGCGGCAAGGTCACCGTCGCGCTGGTCCGCGAGCGGGCGGCGGACACCACGGCGGCCGCCCCCGAAGCGCTGGCGCACCTGGAAGTCCCGGCGCTGACGTCGACTACCGCGCGGATCGCGATCCCCGCCGGGGAGACCGCCGAGTCGGTGCTGACCGCGGAACCGGGTGCGTTCCTGTGGTCCTGGCGGGCGCCGTACTTCTACTGCCACTACTCCGACCGCGTCCAGCACTCCGGTTTCGTCCGGACGCTGGAGGAGGTCGTCGACCGCTACCTCGCCGACCGCGGCATCTCCGTCGGCCGCATGCTGTCCGAACGCGCGTGGATCCCGGTCGTCTCCCGCGCCCGCGTCCGGCTGCTCGAGGACGCGCGGATGGAGGAGACGGTGCACACCGTGTTCACCGTGACCGACATCCTGCGCGGGGTCATGTTCGACGGCCGCATGGACTGCTACGTGCAGCGTGGCTCGGAACTGGTCCCGGTGGCCACCGCCCAGATCCTGCACGGCTACGCCATCGCGGCCGGTCCGGGCGCGGGCGGGATGGCCCAGCTGGACGACGGTGTCGTGCACGCGCTGCTCGGGGACCGGGCGTGAGCCGGCCCGCCAAGCTGTACTTCTCGCTGCGCAGCCCGTACAGCTGGCTCGCGATCAACCGCCTGCGCGACGAGGTGCCCGGCGCCCTCGAACAGCTGGTGTGCCTTCCGTACTGGGATCCGGACACGGTGACCGGGGCCGGCCTCGACGAACGCGGCGGCGAGTTCCACTACGTGCAGATGAGCCGCGCGAAGCATCTGTACATGCTGATGGACACCAAGCGCATCGCCGAGGGACAGGGCCGCAAGATGGCCTGGCCGATCGACATCGAGCCGTGGTGGGAACTGCCGCATCTGGCCTGGCTGCGCGCACGCCGCGAGGGTGTCGAGTGGCCGTTCTACGACGCGCTCAACGAGGCGCGCTGGGGTCGCGGCGACAACATCTGCGAGCCCGACGTCGTCCGCGCCGCGGCGGAACGGGCCGGTTTCGACCCGGAGCTGGCCGTCGGCGCCGTCGACGACCCGGAGATCCGCGCCGAAGGGGTCGACTGTCTCTACCAGGCGTATCTCGACGACATCTTCGGCATCCCCTACTTCAAATGGGGCCGTCACCGCTTCTGGGGATTCGACCGGCTGGACGCGTTCCTGGAGGTCTGGCGGCCCGCGGTGCGAGAGGAGCGTGCGGCATGAGCGAGGACCAGGACGCCACGGTCATCGAGCTGCCCCAGTCCGAGTGGTACGGCGTGCCCGCCGAACTGCTGGACGAGGGCGCCGTCTACGACTGGGACAGCCCGGGCGGCTGCGGATGAGGACCGTCGAAGAGGAACGGCTCTACCGCAAGCAACGCCTGGCGGCGACCATGCGGCTGTTCGCGGTGCGGGGTTTCGACGAGGGCGCGGGCGGCCACGTGACCGCGCGGGATCCCGGCGACCCGGAGAAGTTCTGGATCAACCCGTTCGGTGTCCACTTCGGACACGTCCGGGTCAGCGATCTCCTGCTGGTCGACAGCCGGGGCGAAGTCGTCGAAGGCGACGGGAGGATCAACCCGGCCGGGTTCGTCATCCACTCGCACGTCCACGCGGCGCGGCCCGACGTCGTCGCGGTCGCCCACGCGCATTCGACCTACGGGCGCGCGTGGGCGGCGCTGGGCCGCAAACTCGACCCGATCACGCAGGACGCCTGCGCGTTCTACGAGGACCACGAGGTCTTCGACGAGTTCGGCGGTGTGGTGCTGGATTCCGACGAGGGCAAGCGGATCGCGGTCCGCCTCGGCACGGGCAAGGCGGTGATCCTGCGCAACCACGGGCTGCTCACGGTCGGCGGCACCGTGCAGGAGGCGGCCTGGTGGTTCACCACCATGGACAGCTCGTGTCACGTGCAACTGCTCGCGGAG
Organism: Amycolatopsis sp. lyj-84; assembly: GCF_046549075.1. Classification (NCBI taxonomy): domain Bacteria; kingdom Bacillati; phylum Actinomycetota; class Actinomycetes; order Pseudonocardiales; family Pseudonocardiaceae; genus Amycolatopsis; species Amycolatopsis sp. lyj-84. Next base: position 376,357 of record NZ_JAJPWO010000009.1, on the reverse strand, counting down.
GCGGCCGGGACACCGGTGCCGATCGAGCCCGGGGTCGCGCGGCACACCGCGTCGACCATCGGCACACCGGGGATGGGGCGGCTCAACTTCCGCCCGCTGTACGCCGATCTCGTGCGCGTGCAGCCGGATCTGCTGGACTGAGGGGTAAAGGTCATGCCGACGCTACTGAACGACCACATCGCGGCCGACGGGGCCGGGATCGCGATCGTCGACGAGGCCGGAGCTGTCGGCTGGCGGCTGCTGGGGGAGCGGGTGAACCGCTGGATCACCCTGCTGCGCGACCGGGGGCTCGGCGAGGGCGACCGGCTGGCCTGTGTGCTCGGCAACCGCCGGGAGACCTACGAGGTACTCCTGGCGTGCCTGCACTCCGGGATCACCGTGGTACCGGTCAACTGGCACCTCACCGATCCGGAGATCGCCTACATCGTCTCGGATTCCGGGAGCAAGGCCCTGGTCGTCGAGCCCTCGTACGCCGAGACGGCCGGTCGCGCGGTGGCCCAGTCCACCGGCGGGTGCACGACGCTGTTCGTCACCGGCTCCTCGGACGAGCACGGATTCGAAGCGGTGGAACCGTTGCTGGCCGGGGTGTCCGCGGCCGAGCCCGAGGGACAGACCTGCGGTGCCACGATGTTGTACACGTCGGGGACCACCGGCGTGCCCAAGGGCGTGGTGAACGGCCTCTTCGTCGTCGGCGCGCCGTTCTCCCGGGTGTCGAAACTGACCAGGTACGCGCATGTCGTCCTGGACGTCCCTTCGCGTGAGCGGTGCCTGCTCGACGGTCCTTGGTACCACTCGTCGCAGCTGTTCTTCTCGCTGCTCGGGCTGTTGCTGGGCTCGACGCTGGTGATCCGCCGGTCGTTCGATCCGGAGTCCACCTTGGACATCATCGACCGCGAGCGGATCACCGCCGCACACCTCGTGCCGACCCAGTTCATCCGCCTGCTGCGGCTTCCCCCGGAGGTCCGCGCGCGGTTCTCGGGGGCGAGCCTCGGCCGCGTGTGGCACGGCGGCGGGCCGTGCTCGCCGGAGGTCAAGCGCCGGATGATCGACTGGTGGGGCCCCGTCCTGACGGAGTACTACGGTGCCACCGAGGGCGGCGCGGTCACGCTCACCGACTCGCGTGACTGGCTCGAGCACCCCGGCAGCGTCGGCAAGGCCGTGCCCCCCAACGAGATCGTGATCCTCGGCGAGGACGGCACGCCGCAACCGGTGGGCGAGTCCGGGCGCGTGTTCATCCGGCGGGTCAAAGGCCAGAGCTTCTCGTATCACAACGCCCCGGAGAAGACGCGGTCCGCGCATCTGGAGCCGGGCACCTTCACCTTCGGCGATGTCGGCCGGCTCGACGAGGACGGTTTCCTCTATCTGACGGGGCGCGCGCAGGACATGATCGTCTCCGGCGGGGTCAACGTGTACCCGGCCGAGATCGAGGCCGTGCTGCTCAACCATCCGGTGGTCCGCGACGTCGCGGTGATCGGCGTCCCCGACGACGAGTTCGGCGAGCGGGTGGCCGCCGTCGTCGAGGTCGCCGAAGACGCCCCCGCCGACCTGTTCGCGCTGCTGGACCCGTTCTGCCGCAAGTCTTTGGCGGGATTCAAGACACCGAGGTCGTACCACGTCATCCCCCGGCTCCCTCGGGAGGCGACCGGCAAGCTCCGCAAGGACGTGCTGCGCAAGAGTTTCTCCGCGATCGGGATCGAACGGCCCGACATCGCGCATCCGGTGACGTTCGCCGCCGGGGTACCGCACGCGGAGTTCGCCCGCCGCCGCGAGACCGAACCGGTGGCCTGGACCCCGGAACCGTTGCTGACCCGGCATTCCAGCGCGGGCCGCACCGTCCTGCGCGGCTCCGGCTACTGGGCGGTGACCCGCTACGACGACGTCTACTCGGTGTCGCGGCGGCCGGAGGAGTTCTCGTCGGCGGCCAAGGGCGCCTTCCTGCCCGACCCGCGGACGCCGGGCGACCTCAAGCAGACCCGGCAGCTGCTGGTCAGCATGGACGGCCCGGAGCACGTCCGGATCCGCCGCCTGGTCGCGACCGTGTTCACGCCCAAGTCGGTCCGCGGGCTGAGCGAGAGCATCGCCGGGCACGCCCGGCGGCTGGTGGAGAAGGTCACCGCGGCGGGGGAGTTCGACGCCGTCGCCGACTTCGCCGCCGAGCTGCCGCTCCTGGTCCTGTGCGATCTGCTCGGGTTCCCGCCGGAGGACCGGCACCTGCTCTACCGCTGGAGCAACGCGCTGGTCGGCTTCGACGACCCGGAGTTCGGCGGCGGCGACGTCGACGCCTACCGGCGGACCTTCGCCGAAGCGTTCGCCTACGCGATGAAGCTCGGCATGTCCCGTCGCGAGAACCCGACCGACGACCTGATCAGCAGGCTGGTAAACGCCGAGGTCGACGGGAAACACTTGAGCGACCGGGAGTTCTGCAGCTTCTGGCTGCTGCTGGTGGTCGCCGGCAACGAAACCACCCGTCACCTGATCTCCGGTTCGATGGAGGCGCTGGTGGCCAACCCGGCCGAACGCGACCGGCTGGTGTCCGGTGAGGTGCCGATCGCCACCGCGGTCGACGAGCTGATCCGCTGGGTCACCCCGATCATGCAGTTCCGCCGCACGGCACTGCGGGACACGGAGATTGCCGGACAGCCCATCGCCGAGGGCGACAAGGTCGTCGTCTACTACACCTCCGCCAACCGTGACCCCGCCGTGTTCACCGACCCGGACCGGCTCGACCTCGGCCGCGACCCCAACCCCCACCTGTCTTTCGGTATCGGCCCGCATTTCTGCCTCGGCGCGCACCTGGCCCGGCTGGAGATGTCGACGCTGCTGACCGAGCTGCTGCCGCATCTGTCCCGGCTGCGTCTGACCGGACCGGTGACCCGGCTCGAGTCGAACTTCGTCTCCGGCGCCAAGACCATGCCCGCGCGCTTCGGATGATCACACGAGAAAGGGAGGCCGTCGTGCCCTCGAAACCTGTCCAGCCGAGCCGAGCGGGAACGGTCCCCTGGCCCGCCGACCTCGTCGCGCGGTACGTCGCCGAAGGCCACTGGAAAGGCCAGGCACTCGCCTCGCGATTCGTCGATGCCGCGGCCGCGACCCCGGACGACGAGGCCCTGACCGACGGTGACTTCCGGCTGACCTACGCCGAGCTGCTGTCCCGTGTGGACGGTGCCGCCCAGCGGTTGCGCGCCCTGGGCCTCCGACCGGACGACCGGCTGCTCTTCCAGCTGCCCAACGGCTGGGAGTTCGTCGTGCTGACGCTGGCGTGCTTCCGGCTCGGTGTGATCCCGGTGATGGCGCTGATCCAGCACCGCAGGCACGAGCTGTCCTATCTGGCCGAACTGTCCGAGGCGCGCGCGATCGCCGTGCCGGACCGCGTGAAGGACTTCGACCACCAGGAACTGGCGGCCGGGATCGCCGCCGGGGCCGAGACGATCGAGCACGTCATCGTCGCCGGGGACGTCCGTGACGGCCACGTCGACCTGCGCGCGCTGTGCTCCCCGGCTCCGGACCCCGCGGCGGCGCGCGCCGAACTGGACGCGTCGGCACCCGACCCGCGCTCGGTCGCGCTGCTGATCCTTTCCGGCGGTACCACGGGTTTGCCGAAACTCATCGCGCGCACCCACGACGACTACGCCTGCTACGTCGACGGATCCGCCGACGCTTTCGGCTTCGACGCTTCGTCGGTGTATCTCGCGGTGCTGCCGTTCGGGCACAACTACCCGCTCAGCGCGATCCTCGGCGTACTGTGGGCCGGCGGCCGGGTGGTGGTCTCGCCGTCGCCGTCCGCTCGTGACTCGCTGGGCGCGATCGAAGCCGAACGGGCCACGGTGACGTCGGTGGTACCGGCGATCGTGGTGCGCTGGCTCGAGTACCGCGAGGCCGACCAGCATCACGACCTGTCCTCGTTCGAGGTGCTGACCCTGGGCGCCGCGCGGCTGCAGGACCAGCTGGTGCGCCAGATCAGCTCGGTGTTCGGCTGCACCCTGCAGCAGGGCTACGGCATGGCGGAGGGGCTGACCAACCTCACCCGGCTGGACGACCCGTTCGACGTCACCTGCGACACCCAGGGCCGCCCGATCAACCCGGCCGACGAACTGCGGGTGGTCGACCCTGACGGGAATCCCGTCCCCTCGGACGAGCAGGGCGAGCTGATCACACGCGGCCCGTACACGATCCGCGGGTACTACCGCGCGCCCGAGCACAACGAGCGCGCCTTCACCCCGGACGGGTGGTACCGCACCGGTGACGTCGTGCGGCTGCGCCCGGACGGCTACGTCGTCGTCGAAGGGCGCACCAAGGACGTGATCAACCGCGGTGGCGAGAAGATCGCGGCCGAGGAGGTCGAATCCTTCGCCTACCAACTGGATTCGGTGGAGATGGCGGCGTCGGTCGCGATGCCGGATCCGGTACTCGGTGAGCGCGGCTGTCTCTACGTCGTGCCGACGCCCGGCGCTTCGGTCGAACTGCGGGACGTCATCGACGTCATGGAGACGGCGGGGGTCGCCCGGTTCAAACTGCCGGAGCGGCTGGTGATCGTCGACGCGATGCCGCGCACCCCGATCGGGAAGATCGACAAGAAGGTCCTGCGGGCGGACATCGCGCGACGGCTGGAGGAAGAAGCCGCCTGAGGCGCGACAGCCACGGTAAGTACATGAAGGCCCCCTTCCTTGCGCTGGGCGCAAGGAAGGGGGCCTTCATGTACTTACAAAGCCGGAAAAGGGTCGCAGAATGGGATAAGACGGGGGCCATACGGCGGTGCGAAGCTAGCAGGGCAGACGGATATCGGTCTGGGTTCCGCCGCGTGGCGTGGAAAGGCTCGAGCGCGGTTCACCCCATAGCTTTTGGGAGAAAGGACGCACACATGAGCGTTACCACAACGCGGAAAGGCGGGCCGCCCGCAGCCGCGGCGAAGCCCGCCAAACAACGCTATCTCGCCGTCGACGGCCTGCGCGGGGTCTGCGCGCTGGCACTGCTCTTCACGCACGTCGCGATGATCGCGGGGGTGCTGGGCACCAAGGAACTCGGCGGCACGATCGCTTCGACCAGCGCGGTCGGCGGATTCTTCACCGGCGGCCTGCAGATCTTCGCGGGCGTCTTCTTCGTGCTGACGGGGATGTTCGTCTACCAGGGCTTCGCGAAGTCGATCATCAACGGCACCCCGCGCAAACGCGAAGGCACGGTGATCCGGCGTGTGCTGCGCCTGCTCCCCGCGTACTACGTGATGTACCTCGTGGTGCTGGTCGCGCTGAACCTCCAGCAGGTCGAAAACCTGTGGGACGTCCTCCGTCCGATGCTGCTGCTGCACATCTACGACTGGGACGGCTGGAGCAACGGCATGGAGATCACCTGGACGGTGCCGGACATGGCGCAGTTCTATCTCCTGCTGCCGCTGCTGGCCTGGGCCACCTTCAAGTTCGCCTCCCGTGGCAAGACCGCGCGGGCGCGGGCGTACCGGATGATGCTCCCGGTGCCGTTCCTGTTCGCGGCCGGTGTCGCCTGGCTGCTGTACTCGCAGATGAACGGCCTCGGCACCCGCGCGCTGTTCTGGTACCCGATGGGCCTGATGCCGGAGGTCGCGATCGGCATGATCATCGCGATCTGGCTGGAGCTGCAGAAGGCGTCGCCGAACGAGGCGCCCAAACTGCTCACCTTCGCCGGCCGTCACCGTGTCCTGTTCCTGGGTATCGCGATGACCTGCCTGCTCATCAACTGCGCCCGCCCCGGCAGTGAAATCGGTATGGACGATTACTACAGTCTCACCGCGCTCGGGATCTTCTACGGACTCTTGGCCATTCTCTCGGCGACCCTGTTGCTGTCGATGGTCGCGCCCGGACCCGAGTCGCGCCTCATCCGCGCGGTGTTCACCAACCGGGTGATCCTGTTCATCGGCAAGATCTCCTACGGGATCTACCTGTGGCAGTTCGCGGTGATGCATTTCTACCTGCAGAAGCCGGACGCCTATTTCAACGGGGAGCCGATGCCGTTGATGATGATCCGTGCGGGTACCGGGTTCTGGGAGCTGCAACTGGTCGCCCTGGTCGGCACGATCATCCTGTCGACGATCTCGTACTACCTGATCGAACGGCCGCTGATGAACTGGGGTGAGCGGGTCATCAAGCGGCGCGCCGCCCGAAAGGCGGCCACCCTGCCGCGACCGCGTGAGGAATCGGTCCCGGTGTAGTCCGTCGCCATCGGACCCTCCGGCCTGGCGTCCGCAACCCGCGGACGCCAGGCCGTTTCCGTGGCAGTACCCGGAGGTACGTCGTGTCCTTTTCCGCTCCTCTGAACGGTTTCCGCGTCCTGAGCGCCGGATCCGGCCCGGCCGTCGAGACAGCTCTCGACAGATTGCGGATGCTTGACGCCGACGTCGGTGCGGCACGCCCCGGCGTGCTGAGCGTGAGCGGACCGGGTGTTTCGGTCGAGGCCGGTCTGCTCGGGCCGTTCCCGGAAAACCTCCTTCAAGCCGACTTCGGGATCATGGCACTGCACGGCCGGTCCGAAGCGCAGCCGCGGCCGCTGGGCGTCGACTACGTCTCGGTGCTCACGGGGATGGCCGCCGTCCAGGGCGTTCTGGCCGCGACTTTGGCTCAGCTGCGTGGAAACCCCGTGTCGCGGATCGAGATGAGCGCGGACCGCGTCGCGATGATGGCGGTCGCGCAGTACATCGCCGCCGCCACCGCGGACGAAGATCCCGAGGGGCCCGAGGGCGTCCCATCGACGGCGCGGCCGCCGTTCGTTTCCTCCGACGGGATCGCCTTCGAGATCGAAGCCTTCAGCAGCGATGCCTGGCAAGGGTTCTGGGCTTCGCTGGGAGCGCCGGAACGCGCGGTCGGACAGGGCTGGCGGCCGTTCCTTCTCCGCTACGAACGGGCGTCGGTGTCGCTTCCGCGCGAACTGCACGAAGCGGCCGAGGATTCCTCGTTCGAGGAGATCGGATCGATCGCCGCGTCGACCGGGATGCACATCTGTCCGGTGAGGACAGTGGAAGACCGGCGTGCCGACCCCGACGCGGGCTCGCCGCCGTGGTCGTTCCGTGCCGGCCGGGCGGCGCCGCCCGGATCCGGCGCCGATACCGGACCGCCGCTCGCCGGGATCCACATCGTCGAGTCGACCCGGCGCGTGCAGGGTCCGATGGCCACCCGGCTGCTGTCGCTGCTCGGCGCGACCGTCACCCGGATCGAGCCGCCAGGCGGTGACCCCCTGCGGGGCATGCCGCCGATGGCGGGTGACTGCTCGGCGAAGTTCCGCGTGCTCAACGACGGCAAGCGGATCGCCGAGATCGACTTCAAACAGCCGTCCGGACGGGCCGAGGTGCTGGACCTGGTCCGTGAGGCCGATGTCTTCCTGCACAACTGGGCGCCGGGCAAGGACGTCGAGCTCGGCCTGGACGCGGCCACGATGCACGCGGTGAACCCCGGGCTCGTGTACGCGACCGCGTCCGGCTGGGGCGACGCGCTGGGGGAGAACCCGCCCGCGGGGACGGACTACATGGTCCAGGCGTATTCCGGGCTGGCGGACGCACTGACCCCGGCAGGCGCGCCGCCGCGGCCGACGTTGATGATCATGGTGGACATCGCGGGCGGATTCGTTTCGGCGGAAGGGATCCTGGCCGCACTGGTGGCACGTCAGCGCTTCGGCCGGGGCGGCGAGGTCGCGACGTCCTTGCTGGGCGCGGCCGACGCACTGCTGCGCGAGCCGTCGCCCGCCGCCGTCGACGGTGTCTTCGCGGCGGCCGACGGCCTGCTCGCGATCGTGACCGAGGACGTCGCGGCACTGTGTTCGGTCCTGGAGATTCCCGTTCCGTTACCAGAAGAACTGCCGGACGCGATCACCAAGGCGCTGGGCGCGTGGCCGGTGGCGGAATGGGAACGAAGGCTGGGCCCGGTCGCGATGCCCGTCCGGCGCGATCTGCGCACGCTCGTCTCGCGCCGTCCCACGCGGTTCGAGCAGAACGGCTGCGCGATCGCTACTTCACCATGGACTTTTTCGTAGTCCGTGGCAGCGCAGGAGATGTTCACCCCGTGAGAGTGCTGCGATCATGGGACGCGACAGATGGTCCGGTCGGCGGAGGAGCTTCGTGATGGGTGGGAACACGCTGGGCGTGCTGGGCTCCGACGTCAAGGTGGGATTGTCCGACGGCACGAAGATCGCCTACGCCAACCTGGACTACGCGGCGAGCGCGCCGTGCCTGCGCGAGGTGGCAGACGTGGTGGGGGAGCTGCTCCCGTACTACGCGAGCGTGCACCGGGGCGCGGGCGCGCTTTCCCAGCTGTGCACGGAAAAGTACGAACGCGCCCGCGAATCCGTCACCACGTTCCTCGGCTGCCGCCCGGACGACGAGGTGGTGTTCACCCGCAACACCACCGACGCCCTGAACCTGCTCGCACACGTCGTGCCGCCGGGCACCGTGGTCGTCACGTTCGAAGGCGAACACCACGCGAACCTCTTGCCCTGGAACGAAGTCGTCCGGCTCTCCGCGCCTTCGTCACCCGAGGAGGCGGTCTCGGCCGTCGCGGAGGCGCTCACCGGGCTGGGCTCCGGGCGTCCGATACTGCTGGCCGTCACCGGCGCGTCCAATGTGACCGGTGAGGTCTGGCCACTGGCCGAACTCGCCGCCACCGCCCACCGCTTCGGCGCCCGCATCGCGGTGGACGCCGCCCAGCTCGCGCCACACCGGCGGATCGACATCACCGCCCTCGACCTCGACTACGTGGCTTTCTCCGGCCACAAGCTGTACGCCCCCTTCGGAACCGGCGTGCTCGCGGGCAGGGCCGACTGGCTGGACGGCGCGCGGCCGTACCTCGCGGGCGGCGGGGCCACCGCGCACGTCGGGGACGCACCCGGTCAGGTCGACTGGGCGACCGGTGCCGCGCGACACGAGGCGGGCTCCCCGAACGTCATCGGCGCGGTGGCCCTCGCCGCCGCGTGCGATACCCTCGCGGCGGCGGACCTGGACACGATCCAGTCCGAAGAGGACACCCTGATGACCCGTTTGCACGACGGCTTGGCGGAAATCCCCGCGGTCCGGGTGCTGGGTGCGGGCGGCCGCTGGCCGGACAGGCTGGGCATCGTCTCCTTCACCGTCGACGGTGTCGAGACGCGCACGGTGTCCACCAGGCTGGCCGCGGAGTTCGGCATCGGCGTCCGCGACGGCCTGTTCTGCGCCCACCCGTTCACCCGGCGGTTGCTGGAGCAGGCGGGCACGACCGCGCCGACGGCGGTGCGCGCGAGTATCGGGATCGGCACGACCGAGGACCACGTCGACCGCTTGATCACCGGAATCCGGACCATCGCCGGATCCTGAACGCGCGAACCCGCAGTGGACTCTGAATTCAAAAGGCGAATTCGAGTGACTTGAACCTCCCAAAGAAGTCGGTCGCTCGATCGCCAAAGCCAACCCGGACGCCAGCCCCGAACAGTTGGCGAACCTGGTCGAACAAGCGGTCAAGGACGGCAAAACGGTGGTCATCGACAAGAACGACACACTGGTATCGTCCAGCGAATCGACTCCTGGCGAGACTCGCGAAACCAAGAACAAGCCTTGGCCCACGGACAATCCGGGGCGCAACGACGACCACGACCCCGGTCAACCCTCGGCGACTCCGGACCAATACCGACCATGCGCTTGATAGTGACTCTGCTCGCCCTTCTCGCTCTCGTGGCGGGCTGCGGCACGAGCACCCCAGGAGTGACAGTGGAATTCGACGACAGCCTCGAGAAATCCATCGGCGACCTCGCCAGGTCAGGCGGCTCGCGGCCGCTCAAGGAACTGGCGCCCGGCGATTGGACGTCAGTGCAGGTCTTCACCGGCCCCGCCTCCGGTGCGCGAATCGAACGCGAACTCGGCAGGCCCGTCACCGTCGAGGGCGATGGCACCCACAGCGGCGACTACGTCCAGGACGGCAATCTGCTGGTGTTCGACCGCGACGGTGCCATCACGCGGATGGTCAGCCTCGGCACTCTCGCCGCCCTGGGCGACGGGAAGTACCGCGCGGACGTCGTACTGAAGGCGCAGGGCGGGGCCATCACGATGACCGACCCTGACGGCCGCCCCGCGGGTCGTTGATCACGGTTCTGAGCCGTCAGTGCCCGCGCGCTGCGGCACATCGTACGTAGCCAGCTCGGATGAAGATGAGCCTTGAACGCATCGTTACCGGGTGCTCAAGCCGATCTCCTTGCGTCGACCGGCATCGGTCGCGACGAGCCTGCGGGATTCGCCTTCGTCGTGATGTGCCCCCGGCAGGATTCGAACCTGCGACACCCGCTTTAGGAGAGCGGTGCTCTATCCCCTGAGCTACGAGGGCATGTGCTGCCGGGCACAGCCTACCGGGTGACCGGCCCCGGCAGGGCACGAGGGCACCGTCACATCGGAAGGGCATGCGGCCGGCGAGGTGAACGCCGCGAAACCCCCGAACGGCGGTAGCGCTCAAACGAGCGCCCGGCGCAGGCCGGTGGGACCGGCCGAACCCCGCCAGTGGCCGCCTAGTGACACTCGACCTGCGGATCCGTCCCGGAGGACGCACACTCAACCCAGGCAAACAGGGTCTGAATCGAAAGCTAGATCGACACAGATGACCCGCACGGGTCACTCGTACGTGTCTGGTTTCGAAACCCTGAACAACAGTAGGTAATCTTCGTTAACGGGACGCGAGACGCCGCTCCCCCGGCTGCCGGAGGGCTTCGTTGATCAAGCTCATGTTCGCCGACGACGAGGAACTGGTCCGTTCGGGCCTGCGTGCCATGATGTCCGGCGCTGCCGACATCGAGATCGTGGGCGAGGCGAGCGACGGGAGATCAGCGGTCGAGGTCGCCCGGCGGTACCACCCTGACGTCGCCCTGCTCGACATCAAGATGAGGGCGCCTGACGACGGTATTCGCGCGCTCAGGGCCATCCTCGCGCTGCCGGATCCACCGACGGTGGCCATGTTGACCACGTTCGACATCGACGATTACGTCAGTCTCGCGCTCAGGCTCGGGGCCAACGGCTTCCTGCTCAAGGACATCGACCCGGCGGCGCTGCTCAGGGCCGTCCGGGACCTCGCCAGGGGTGGCGCGGTGCTGGACCCCGGGGTCGCGGCGCGCATGGTGCAGTCGCACCGGGACGAGCAGCGGGCCGCGCAGCCGGCGCGCAAGCTGCTCGCGTCGCTGTCCGAGCGGGAGCGTGAGGTCGTCGGGCTGATCGGCCAGGGGTTGTCCAACGCGGAGATCGGCGGACGCCTCCACCTGTCCGAGGCCACGGTCAAGGGCTACGTCTCGGCAGTCCTGTCCAAGATCGGCGCGGCGAACCGGGTGCAGGCCGCGCTGCTGGCCTACCGCGGTGGCCTGCTCGACCAGTAATGATCCTCACCGCGCTCGAGTTCCTCGGCTTGATCGCGTTCGCCGCTTCGGGGGCGCTCGCGGCGGTGCGGTCCAGGTTGGACGTCTTCGGAGTGGTCGTCGTCGGGCTCACCACGGCGCTCGGCGGCGGGATCATCCGTGACGTCCTCCTGGGGATCACGCCGCCCACGACCCTGCGGACCTGGCCTTATCTCGCGGTCTGCGGGGCGACGGCGCTGGTCGTGTTCGTGTTCCATCCGCAGATCGCGAAGCTGCGGCGCGGCGTGCTGCTCGCCGACGCGCTCGGGCTCGGGGTGTTCGCGACGGCGGGTACCACCATCGCGTTGAACGCGGGCGCCACTCCCTACGCGGCGTGCCTGATCGGGATGACGACGGGTATCGGTGGAGGTGCGGTGCGTGATCTCCTGCTCCGGGAAATCCCGCTCGTGCTGCGGAAGGAGATCTATGCGGTCGCGGCGCTCGCGGGGGCCGTGCTCGTCGTGATCGGTCACTCTCTGCGACTGCCGCCGGGGCCGGTGACGGTCGTAGCAGCTGCCGTCGTCGTGGGGGTTCGGATGCTCGCTTTGTGGCGCAGATGGAACGCACCCGTTGCAAAAGGGCCCGAGACCGGCTGAAACGTCTTGTGGACTGCTCGATTTCCTTTGTTTGTTCTGTGTGTGTTCTTAGGCGAGTCTCAGCACGCTGCGTAAGACTGTGGCCATGCGCATCCTCGTAGTGGACGACGACAGGGCCGTCCGTGAATCACTCAGGCGATCCCTTGAGTTCAACGGGTACCAGGTGGAACTGGCCGGGGACGGCGCGCAGGCCCTGGAAGCGATCATCGCCAACAGACCCGACGCGATGGTCCTCGACGTGATGATGCCACGGCTCGACGGCCTGGAAGTCGCCCGACGCCTGCGAAGCACCGGTGACGACCTGCCGATCCTCGTGCTCACGGCGCGGGACACCGTGTCCGATCGAGTGTCCGGTCTCGACGCCGGCGCCGACGACTACCTCCCGAAGCCCTTCGCGCTCGAAGAGCTTCTCGCTCGCCTTCGCGCGCTTCTGCGCCGGGCGATCCCGGACCCGCAGGCCGGGCAGAACGCCGAGATCCTGGCGTTCGCGGATCTCACTTTGGACCCGGGGACGCGCGAGGTGCGCCGGGCGGGACGGGAGATCAGTCTCACGAGGACCGAATTCGCGCTTCTCGAGCTGTTCCTCTCCTACCCGAAGCACGTCCTGACCCGTAGCCGGATCCTGGAGGAAGTATGGGGATACGACTTCCCGACGTCGGGCAACGCGCTGGAGGTCTACGTCGGCTATTTGCGCCGAAAGACCGAGGCTGGGAGCGAACCGAGGCTGATCCACACGGTGCGGGGAGTGGGCTACGTGCTGAGGGAAACCCCGCCGTGACCGAGCCGGTCCGGGTCGTCGGCGAGTCCGAAAAGGATCCGCGCGGCGACCGCTGGAGCACGCGGCGCTTCTCGCTCCGCGGCCGGGTGACGCTGCTCGCCGCCGTCTCGGTGGCGGGCGCGGTGGCGTTGGTGTCGCTCGGCGCGTATCTCGTCGTGAAGGAGAACCTCTACCAGCAGGTGGACGACAACCTGCGCGCCCGCGCGCAGGCCGCGGTCGACTCGCCGCAGGTGCAGACCGAACTGCAGCAGGTGCCCGGTGCCTTCCTCGCCAGCGCGGACCTGCAGATCGGCCAGCTGACGGTCGGGGAGAAGATCCGGCTGACCTATCCGCAGTCCGGAAGCCGCCCGCCGTACGGCGAGGACGAGATCGCGGTCGCCACCGGCGACAAGGCGTTCTCGCTGCGCACCGACCCGAAGACCGACAGCCGGGTCGTCGCCCTCCCGCAGGGGCCGGGGCAGGCGATGGTGCTCGCGCAGTCGCTCGGCCCGACCAAGCGCACCCTGAACGAGCTTTCGGTGGTCCTGTTCCTGATCGGCGGCGCCGGGATCCTGGTCGCCGCGGCCGCGGGAACGGCCGTCGCGAGAGCGGGGCTGCGGCCGGTCGACAGACTGACGTCGGCGGCGGAACGTGTCGCCACCACCGGCGACCTGCGGCCGATCCCGGTCAGCGGCGACGACGAACTCGCCCGCCTCACGCAGAGTTTCAACACGATGCTCGGCACGGTCGCCGAATCGCAGGAACGGCAACGGCAGCTCGTCGCGGACGCCGGCCACGAACTCCGGACGCCGCTGACGTCGCTCCGCACGAATCTCGAACTGCTCCTGTCCGCGAGCAGACCGGGCGCGCGCACGCTGTCCGACGAGGACCGCAGCGACATCGAGGCCGACATCCGCGGCCAGCTCGACGAGCTGACCCAGCTGATCGGCGACCTCGTCGAACTCGCGCGCCAGGACGAGCCGCGGATCGAGCACGAGCGGGTCGAGATGGTCGACGTCGTCGAGCGCGCGCTCGACAGGGCACGCCGCCGCGCGGGCGAGATCGAGTTCGATGTCTCGCTCCAGCCGTGGGTGCTGACCGGCGACACCAGCGCGCTGGAACGCGCGGTGCTGAACCTCCTGGACAACGCGGTGAAGTTCTCGCCCGAGGGCTCGACGGTCGGGGTTCGGCTGTACCCGGTCGGCGACGGCACCGCGGTGCTCGAAGTCGAGGACGCAGGGCCGGGGATCGCCGACGAGGACCTTCCGAAGGTCTTCGACCGGTTCTACCGCTCTTCCGAAGCGCGAACGCTGCCCGGTTCGGGGCTCGGCCTCGCCATCGTCCAGCACGCGGCGCAGCGGCACGGCGGCGGCGTCTACGCGGGACGCGCTCCCGCGGGCGGCGCGCTGATGACCCTGCGGCTCCCGGGAGCCCCTGCTTGATGAGTGACTACGACAAGGGCCTCGAACTGCTCCGGCTTCTCGGCGGCGTCGAGGATCCCGCCGTGTTGAACTTGTTCGACGCCGTCCAGGCGGCGGACTACGGCAGAGAAGCGGTCGCCTTCGTCTACGGCGGCGTCTACCAGCGGCCGGGGCTTTCGCTGGCACAGCGGCAATGGGTGACGGTCGCCGCGCTGGAGACCTTGGGCTACGCGCAGGCGCAGCTCGAGTTCCACAAGACCGCCGTGGCGAAGGTCGGCGGCGACCTGGAGCAGGACGACGACACGACCCGGCGGCTCAAGTCGATCGCGGAGCACACCGCGAACGGCGGAGTGGCGCCGGAACTGGCCGAAGTCCTCCGGGAAGCGCGCGACGCGGGGGAGTTCGGGGCCGCCGTCGAGGCGATCCTGCATCTCGCCGTCTACGTGGGTTTCCCCGCCGCGCTCAACGCGCTCGGCGTCGCCCGTACTCTGACGGGTGATGAGCACCGAGAACGCGCCTGAGATGCCGCCCCGCCGTCTGCTGTGGACACTGCTGGTGGCCGCGGTGCTGCTGGCGGCCGACCAGCTGACCAAATGGTGGGCCGTCGACGCCCTCACCGGCCGCGCGCCGATCCCGGTGATCGGCGACTTCATCCGCTTCCGGCTGCTCTACAACCCGGGCGCGGCGTTCTCGCTGGGCTCCGGTTCCACCTGGATCTTCGCGATCCTGGCGGCGGTTGCGGTGGTCGCGCTGCTGTGGATCTCGCGCAAGGTCCGTTCGGCGGGCTGGGCGATCTCGCTCGGGCTGCTGCTCGGCGGCGCGACGACGCACCTGGGCGACAGGCTGTTCCGCGATCCCGGTTTCGCACGTGGTCACGTCGTCGACTTCATCGACTACAACGGCTGGTTCGTCGGGAACGTCGCCGACATCGCGTTGTTCTTCGGCGCGGTCTCCCTTTTCGTGCTCAGTTTCCGCGGCGTCCCGATCGAGGGCGTCAAAGAGACTGAGGCGGAGTAACGAGACAGAACTCGTTTCCCTCGGGGTCGGCGAGAACGACGACACCGTCTTCGGGGCTCGCGAGCACCTTCGCGCCCAGGGCGACGAGCCGTTCGACGTCGTCGTCCGCCAGGTCCAGGTGCATCCGGTTCTTGACGACCTTGGATTCCGGGACCAGGTTGAAGAACAGCCGCGGTCCCGCCGTGGTTTCGACGAGTACCGAAGGATCGTCTTCGGGGCCGGAGAGCCCCAGCGAACGAAGGTGCTCGAGCTCGTCTTCGTCATAGGGTGCGACCTCGTAGCCGTCGAGCGCGGCAGCCCAGAAACGGGCGAGCGAAGCCGGATGGTGGCAGTCGATGACGACGTCGCGAAGCCTGGCCATGGACACATGCTGGCAGGTGGATCCGCTCGTCGCGCCATGTTTGATCGTGTAGGATTTTGTGTAGTTAATCCAGGGGAGGCTTCGTGCTTGCGCGGCAACGACAGGCAGTGATCCTCGAGGAGGCGCGCCGGACCGGGGCGGTCCGGGTCAGCGACCTCGTCGCGAGGCTCGGCGTTTCCGACATGACGGTGCGCCGCGATCTCGACGTGCTCGCCGGGCGAGGCCTGGTCGAGAAGGTCTACGGCGGCGCCACCTCCATCGTCGGCAAAAGCACCGACGAGCCCGGTTTCGAGGCCAAGTCCGTGCGTCAGCGCGCACAGAAGGAGGCCATCGCCGCCGTCGCGGCCGGGCTGGTCCGGCCGGGCACCGCGATCGGCATCTCCGCGGGCACCACCACCTGGACGCTGGCGCGGGCCCTCGACGAGGTCCCCGGCCTGACGATCGTCACGAACTCCATCCAGGTCGCCGACGTGCTGCGCGGTGCGAACCAGCCGGATCGCACGGTGGTCCTCACCGGGGGCGTCCGCACCCCGTCGGACGCGCTGGTCGGGCCGGTCGCCGTGCAGAGCCTGCGTTCGCTGCACCTGGACGTCGTCTTCCTCGGCGTGCACGGGATGGCCGACGGTCCCGGTTTCACCACGCCGAACCTCACCGAATCCGAAACCGATCGCGCGCTGGTCGAAGCG
This sequence comes from Amycolatopsis sp. lyj-84, assembly GCF_046549075.1. Lineage (NCBI taxonomy): Bacteria > Bacillati > Actinomycetota > Actinomycetes > Pseudonocardiales > Pseudonocardiaceae > Amycolatopsis > Amycolatopsis sp. lyj-84. The sequence continues at coordinate 360,167 of NZ_JAJPWO010000009.1, read as the reverse complement.
GGCCGCAAGCTGGTCGTGCTGGCCGATCACACCAAGTGGGGCATCGTCGGCATCTCCACCATCGCCGGGCTCGAAGAGGCCGACGTCGTCGTCTCGGACGACGGCCTGACCGACAACGCAAGGGAAACGCTCACCGAGCAGGCGGGTGAGCTGATGATCGCCGAAACGGCGGAGACGGCTGAGGCTGAAGAAGCGTGAAGCGCACGGTAAGGCACCTGGCCGACGGCCGGGAGATCATCTATTTCGACTCGCCGGGCGCGCCCGAACGGACCGCCGAGGACACCCGTGACCTCCCTCAGGTCGCGGCGGCGTCGGAGATCCGGCGCGATCCGCTGACCGGGGAATGGGTGGCCATGGCCGCGCACCGGCAGACGCGGACGTACAAGCCGCCCGCCGACCTGTGCCCGCTGTGCCCCACCAAACCCGGGAAGCCCAGCGAGATCCCGGAGCCGGACTACGACGTCGCCGTCTTCGAGAACCGCTTCCCTTCCTTCGCGCGCAACGTCCTCGGCGACGCGTCCACAGTGGACGGCGCGGGGCTGGTGCCGGTCGCGCCGGGTGTCGGCCGGTGTGAGGTCGTCTGCTTCACCAGCGACCACGATGGCTCCTTCGCCGGGCTGACGGCGAAGCAGGTCCGCGCGGTCGTCGACGCCTGGGCCGACCGCACCGCCGAACTGTCCGCGATGGACGGTGTCGAGCAGGTCTTCCCGTTCGAGAACCGCGGTGAAGAGATCGGCGTGACGCTGCATCATCCGCACGGCCAGATCTACGGCTACCCGTTCGTCACGCCGAAGACCGAGCGGATGCTGGAGGTCGCGCGCGCCTACGCGGCCGAGCACGGCCGTCCGGTGATGGGCGACGTCCTGGCCGCCGAGCGGGAATCCGGGGCGAGGGTCGTCGTCGCGGGCGAGCACTGGACGGCGTTCGTGCCGCCCGCCGCGCGCTGGCCGGTGCAGGTCCAGATCGTGCCGCATCGCCAGGTGCCCGACATCCCCGCGCTGTCGGACGCCGAGCGTGACGAGTTCGCCGACGTCTACCTCGAGGTCCTTCGCCGCTGCGACGGGCTCTACGACCGGCCACTGCCCTACATCGCGGCCTGGAACCAGGCGCCCGCCAAACGCGATCGCGAGCTCGGCTGGCTGCATCTGGAGGTGTTCTCGGTCCTGCGGTCCAAGGACAAGCTGAAGTATCTGGCCGGGTCGGAGTCCGGGATGGCGGTGTGGATCAACGACGCCACGCCCGAGCAGATCGCCGAAAGGCTGCGAGCCACCCGCTGACGGGGCCATACTCATGTGCGATGCACAGCTTTGGCTCAGGAACTTCTCAGGACCATCCCGCAAGGTAGAGACATGACCGAGAACGACCCCAGCGGCCAGAACGCCGAGCAGGCGCGGCCGGCCGGCGCTCAGCCGGACGCGGAGCAGAGCGCGAGCTGGGCCGCACAGCCTGCCCAGCAGCAGCCTGACGCGACCGGCCTCGGCGGCCACGCCACTCCGCACACCGGAGCGCAGCAGGCCTACACCCCGGACCAGCAGTACAACCCGTGGTCGCCTCAGGCACAGGCGCAGCCCCAGCAGACACCCTCCCAGCAGATACCGTCCCAGCACGCGCAGTCTCACCAGGCCCAGTCCCACCAGACCCAGGGGCACCAGATCCCGGGGCAGCAGGCGCCGTACGGGCAGCAGCCGGGCCCGTCGGTCTACGCGGTCCCGCAGCAGCGCCAGGGCTCGAAGTCCACGTCGGGCAAGCTGCTCGCCGGTGTCGCGGCGATCGCGCTGGTGGTCGGTGGCGTCGCGGGCGGCACGGTCGGCTTCCTGACCGCGGATTCCTCCGGTGGCTCCTCCGTGAACGCGCTCGACGCGCCGAAGCCCGCCCAGCAGACGGGTAACTTGCCCGCCGGTTCGGTCGAATCGGTGGCGCAGAAACTGTCGCCGAGCGTGGTCGAACTGCAGGTCTCCGGCCGATCGGGAGCGGGCGAGGGCTCCGGCTTCGTGCTCAGCACCGACGGCTACGTGCTGACCAACAACCACGTCGTCGAGGTCGCCGCCGGTGGCGGGCAGATCCAGGCGGTGTTCCAGGACGGAAAGAAGGGCACGGCGACCGTCGTCGGCCGCGACCCCACGACGGACATCGCCGTGGTGAAGGTCAGCGGCGTCAGCGGCCTGACCCCGGTGGAGCTCGGCCGGTCCGACGACCTGCGGGTCGGGCAACCGGTGGTCGCCATCGGTTCGCCGTTCGAACTGGCGGGCACGGTCACCTCGGGCATCGTCAGCGCCCTGAACCGGCCGGTGAGCGCCGGCGGCAACGGTGACCAGACCACCGTGATGTCGGCGGTGCAGACCGACGCGGCGATCAACCCCGGCAACTCCGGCGGCCCGCTCGCGAACATGGCGGGCCAGGTCATCGGCATCAACTCGGCGATCTACAGCCCGAAGTCCAGCCAGGGCCAGGGCGGCGAGAGCGGTGGCAACGTCGGCATCGGCTTCGCGATCCCGATCGACCAGGCACGCCGCACGGCCGACGACATCATCAACACCGGCCAGGCGACGCAGACCTTCATCGGCGCGCGAGTGCAGACGGCGCCGACGGGCGGAGCGCAGCTCGGTGAGATCTCGCCGGGCAGCCCCGCGGAGAAGGCGGGCCTCAAATCCGGCGACGTCGTGACGAAGCTGGACGACCGGTCGATCCCCAACGCGGACGCGCTCGTCGCCGAGATCCGCACCCGGGCGCCGAACGACAAGGTCAAGTTCACCCTCGGCGGTGACAAGGTGGTCGAGGTGACCCTCGGCGGCCAGCCCGTCACCCCGAACTAAACGCTCGGCCGCAGTGCGCGGCCGAGACCAAACCCCGGCTCGAACCCCCAGCGGGCCGGACCCAGAGGCCACGCGCGACCGGCTGCCAATCCCGGTCGCGCGTGGCCCTTTTTCGGGGGTAAGGCAAAGGTGTCGTGTTCGCGAGCGGGTCGCGCTCGCGCTGAAGGCTCCCACCGCCGCGTGCGATGCCGAGCGACCATGTCGCGAAAGCCACTTTCGGGACATCAGACGTCCCGAAAGTGGCTTTCGCGACACCCCGACCCGCCCCCCAGGTTTGCCCTTCCCCCTCTACCGCGTTTTCCGGAACAGCGCGGCCACGAGCACACCGAGCCACACGACGGCGAGGGTGAGCAACAGGCCGGTGAGGGTGTCGGCATCGTGCAGCCCCGGGTTCCGGGCGCCGCCGAAAGGCCGCCACAGCAACGGAACCGCGAGCAGCGTCAGCACCCCCGTGAGGACCGCGCCCGTTTTGACCGGGGTCTTCCAGCGTTCCGGGAGGAACCTGCTCAGCGCGAGCCCGGCGGCACCGACCAGCGGCGCGACCAGCAGGTCGTGCACCAGCGGTCCGCCGGCGAGCCAGCCGAGCGTCCCGAAAACGTCCGGGCGCAGCGGGAACGCGTATTCGGCGAACAGCACCGCGCCCCAGGCGAGCGCGCCGAGGCCGGGCAGGAACAGCAGCAGCCGCAACGTTTTCACAGCGTCTCCAACCGGGTGACCCATTTCGTCTGCAAGACGCCGGGGCGGTTCGGGGCGATGATCCGGCACGGGAAGCCGTGGTCGGCGTCGAGGATCTCGCCGTTGAGTTCGAGCGCCAGCAGGGTGAGCCCGTCCCCGGTGTGCTCGCCGGGCAGTTCGCTGATCCCGTAGATCCCGCCCTTCTCCAGCGAGAACACGCGGACCGGCGTGCCCGGCGCGCTTCCGGCGTCCCGCAACAACTCAGGCAGCGAGACGCCGCTCCAGTGCGCGGATTCGCTCCAGCCCTCGACACACGCGATCGGGAGTTCGGCGGAAGTCCGGGGAAGCGCGCGGAGTTCGGCGAGCGAGTAGGTTTTCGTGCCTTTCGGGGTGATCACCGAAAGGCGCCAGTTCGGGTCGTTCGCCGCTTCCAGGACACCGGCCGCCGCGGCCGTCCGGTTGACCGGCAGGCCTTGCGGCCCCTTGTCGCTTCGCCATGACAACCCAGAAACGTTACGCAGCAACGGAACCGTCGCGCCCGCCGTCGCGACGACGGCGACCCCCGCGGCCAGCCAGGTCGTGCGGAGGAAGGCGCGCCGCGAGGGTTCCGGTCGCTGGGTGAGCGAGCGGCGGACTATCGGCAGTTTCACCGCGACGTGCACCAGGATCGAGCCGATCGCCACCCACGCGACCGCGTAGTGCAGCTGCGGGAAGTAGAAGTTCCACGGATAGTTCTGCGCGACGTTGAACAGGCCGGTGACGAGTTCGAAGAAGGCGGCCGCGGACAGCACCAGGATCGACAGCCGTTCGAGCGCGTGCGGCAGGGAGCGGACCACCGGCCGTTCGAACAGTTTCGGGTAGACGCTCCAGAGTTTGGCCAGCAGCAGGGGAATCGACGCGATCCCGGAGACGACATGCGTGCCCTGCGTGACCCGGTACAGCCACACCGGGCGGCTCGGCCAGCCGAACCACGACGGCGGATGCTGGATGAGATGGCTGATCAGGCCGGTGACGAAGCACAGGGTGAACGTGACGGCGAGGGCGAGCCCGATCCGGGACGTCACCCGTTGCGAAGGTGAGTTCATGCTTTCTCCAGGCAGGCGAACCAGCGGTGGCCGCGGCGGGTGGCCCAGGCGACCCGGAACGCGCTCCGGGCGGCGAGTCCGGCGATCGCTTCGACGCCGACCCACGCCCAGGTGAACCAGTTGCCGCCGTCGGGCCCCAGGCGGACCTGGTCCTGACGGACGCCGCGGCCGGGCGGGTCGAGCTCGACGAGCACCGTCCCGCCGTCCGCGATCAGTTCCGCCATGCGGGTCAGCAAGCGCAGGGGATCGCCGCCGATGCCGATGTTCCCGTCGGCGAGCAGGACATGGCGCCAGCGTCCCTCACCGGGGACGGGCTCGAAGACGTCCCGGTGCAGCGCGGCGGCGCCCCGGGCGTGGGTGAGGCGGACGGCGGTGGCCGAGATGTCGACGCCGAGCGAGGCGACACCGCGTTCGGACAACGCGGCCGTGAGCCTGCCGGGGCCGCAGCCGACGTCGAGGGTCGGGCCGGCACAAGCGTCGAGGAGGACATCGTCGCCGTCGCAGGGAATGGCCGTCCAGCGGTCCACCGGCAGGTCGACACGTTCGCCGGTCGCCAGTTCCAGCCAGCAGCGGTGGCCGAGCAGGCCGCGGTCGAAGGCGGTCACCGGACTTCAGCGACCGCTCGGGCGAACCGGCCGCCGGGGATCTCCGCCGCGACGAGACGCGCGTCGGAGATGGTGTCCACATCGGACAGTGTGGGCAGGATGCCCGGGCTCAGGCCGATGCCCGCCAGCGCGCGCAAGGTCTGGAGTCCGGTGTCTTCGCGGGACATCGGGACACCCGCGAGAGCCTTGGCGTGCAGGGGATCCTGGAGTCCCAGCGCCCACCAGCCGCCGTCGTGCGCGAGTCCGAGCACGGAATCCTCGGTTTCCAGAGGTTGCGCAGCCTCGGTCAGGAGCGCGGGAGTGACCTGCGGGGTGTCCATCCCGATTTGCAGCACCGGTTCCCCGGGGCGGCGGGCATCGGCGTGGGCGTTGACGAGACGGACGTCGAAACCGTCGCCGCGCTGGGGGATCACCTCCGTTTCCCGGAGTGCGGTGGCGATTTCCGTGCCGCGAGTGGCCTTCCCGAGGTCGCCGGTCATGGCGACGACCACGCGCGCTCCCGGGGTCAGCAGCGCGGCGTCGAGGGTGTCGAGCAGCGAGGCGGCCGCGATCTCGGCGGCCTGTTCCGGCTTCGCGGGCGGACAGAGCCGCGTCTTGGCGAAACCGGGCACGGGCGCTTTGGCGACGATCAGCAGACAGAACGTCATCGGCTCAGCACCCGCCCGAAATCCCGGGTGGCGCGGAGGGTCCCGCGCAGCGAGCCGGAGACCTTCGACTTCGTGCCCTTGGCGCGTTCGCCGTAGGAGACGTCGAACTCGGCGACCCGCCACCCCGCGCGCTGGGCCTTGATCAGCAGTTCGAGCGGGTAGCCGAAGGCGCGATCGGTGACGCCGAGATCCAGCAGCGCCCGCCGCCGGACGGCTCGCAGCGGGGCGATGTCGCGAACCGGCAATCCCTTGCGCCGTAAGAGGGACGAGACCAGCGCGTTGCCCGCTCTCGCGTGCCACGGCCAGACGCCGGGACCGCTCGGCACCCGCCGCCCGACGGCCAGCTCTGCGCCGGCGAGGCCGTCGACCAGCATCGGCAGTTCGGCGAGGTCCAGGGAACCGTCGGCGTCGGCGAAACAGACGACGTCCGCCGTGGCCGCCTCCAGCCCGGTGTGGACCGCGGCGCCGTAGCCGCGCCGGGGTTCGTGGACGACCTTCGCCCCGAGCCCGGCCGCGATCCCGGCGGAACCGTCGCTCGATCCGTTGTCGACCACGATCGCCCGGTAGCGTGCGGGCAGGGCCGCCAGTACCCCCGGGAGGGCACCGGCCTCGTCGAGACAGGGAAGTACGACGTCAACCTGGTCATCGTTCACGCAACGCACGTTAGGTCCGTAATGGACGGACGAGAACCCTTGTGATGCTTACCGAATCCTGACATCCGCGAAGTTCTTACCGAGTTCTGACGGACCTTGTTCCAAGGCCGCCGCGGCGCGGGAACACGGTTATGGTGCCGGTGATGTCCACTGTCACCGCCCCTGTCCGCACGGGTCGCCGCGCCGACCTGATCGCCGTCGCGCTGGCGATGCTCGTCGTCGCCGCGGCGATCGCCGTCGGCCTCTACTACAACCGCCCGGGTTCCGGCGTGGTGATCTACGCCTTCGCGCCACCGCTGTTCGGGCTGTGGCTGCCCCATGTCGGTCCGGGCTCGGTCGCCGCCGTCGTGCTCGCGATCCTCGTCGTCACCAAAGGTCCCTCGCTCGCCGCACGGCTGCGCTGGCGGCCGTTGCTCGCGCTCGGCTACGTGGCCGCGCTGGCGTGGACGTTCTCGCTGGCGATGATCGACGGCTGGACCCGCGGCTTCACCGGCAGGCTCACCACGGAACACGAGTACCTGCACGAAGTCCCGGGGATCACCGACATCCCGAAGATGCTGAGTGAGTTCTCCTCGCGCATCCTGGACTACCAGCCGGACTCGTGGACGACGCACGTCTCCGGGCATCCGCCGGGCGCGACCCTGGTCTTCGTCTGGCTCGACAGGCTCGGCCTGCACGGCGGCGCCTGGGCGTCGACGCTCGTCGTGCTGGTCGGCTGCCTGGCCGTGGTCGCGGTGCCGGTGACGCTCTCCGCACTGGGCAGGCAGGACGCCGCGAGGACGGTCCTGCCGTTCGCCGTCCTGACCCCGGGCGCGATCTGGATCGGGGTCTCCGCGGACGGGCTGTTCGCCGGGGTGACGGCGACCGGGATCGCGCTGCTGGCGCTCGCCACGCGGCGGCGGATCCTCGCGCTCCCCGGCGGTCTGCTGCTCGGGTTCGGGCTCTTTCTCTCGTACGGCCTCGTACTGCTGGGGGTGATCGTCCTGGCCGTCGTCGTGCTGACGCGCCAGTGGCGGATCCTGCTCCTCGCCCTGGCCGGGGTGGCCGCGGTCGTGGTGGCGTTCGCGCTGACCGGGTTCTGGTGGCTCGACGGCTACCACCTGGTGGTCGAGCGCTACTACCAGGGGATCGCGACGCTGCGCCCGTACTCCTATTGGGTGTGGGCGGATCTCGCGGCGGTGCTGATCGCGCTCGGCCCGGCCGTGATCGCCGGGACACGCCGCGCCGGGGCGGCGTTCCTGGGCGAGCCGAAACGGTCGTTCCGCGACCCGGTCGTCCTGATCGTGCTGGCCGCGGCGCTGACGATCGCGTTCGCCGATCTGTCCGGCCTGTCGAAGGCGGAGGTCGAACGCATCTGGTTACCGTTCGAGGTGTGGCTGCTGCCCGCGGTGGCGCTGCTGCCGTCGCCCGGACGGCGGTGGTGGCTCGCCGCGTCGGCGGCCACGGCGCTGGTGGTGAACCATCTGGTGCTGACGAGCTGGTGAGGTGGGCTTCATGACAGAGCAGGGCCGGGTGCTCGTGGTCGACGACGACGAGACCGTCCGGGACGTCGTCCGGCGGTATCTGGAGGTCGCGGGCTTCGACGTCGACGTCGCCGGGGACGGCACCGAGGGGCTGCGGCTGTTCTCCGAGACCGGCCCGGACCTCGTGGTGCTCGACGTCATGATGCCCGGGCTCAACGGGCTCGAGGTGTGCCGGCGGCTGCGGCAGGTGAGCCAGGTGCCGGTGGTGATGCTGACCGCGCTCGGCGAGGAGGAGAACCGGATCGCCGGACTCCAGCTCGGCGCCGACGACTACGTCACGAAACCCTTCAGCCCCAAGGAACTCGCGTTGCGGGTGGCGTCGGTCCTGCGGCGGGCCCGGATGCCGCGGCCGGAACCGGCGGCCCGTCAGGTCACCGACGGGGACCTTTCGCTGCAGATGACCGCGCGGCAGGCGACCCTCGGCGGCACCGAACTTCCGTTGACCAGCCGGGAATTCGACCTCCTCGCGTTCTTCCTCGCCCATCCCGGCGTGGCGTTCTCGCGCGCCGATCTGCTGGAGAAGGTCTGGGGCTGGGACTTCGGCGACCAGTCCACCGTGACCGTCCACGTGAGACGGTTGCGGGAGAAGATCGAGCGGAATCCGGCGAAACCCGTCCGCGTCGCCACCGTCTGGGGCGTCGGCTACCGGTACGACCCGGTGCGACCGTGATCGGCTCCGGCGAGTCGTTCGGCGAGATGCTGGCGCACGCCTGGCACATCCTGCCGTTCGCGCTGATGTTCGCGGTGCCGGTGGTGCTGCTCGGCGGGCTGGCGCTGTACCTGCTCAGGCGCGGTTCGCTGGCCAGCACGATGACGATCCTCGTGCTGATCCCGGTGCTCGCGACGCTGATCGCGGTGCTCGGGATCAGCGGGTTCATGTTCACCCCCGCGCTGACCACGATGACGCTCGTCTGCCTGCTGGTCGCGCTGGTGACGGTGCCCGCGGCACTCGTGCTCGGCCGCGCGATCGCGCGCCGCAGCGTGTGGGAGCGGGAGGCGCGGGAACGGGAGCGCGCGGCCGAGGCGTCGCGGCGTGAACTGGTCGCGTGGATCAGCCACGACCTGCGGAGCCCGCTGGCCGGGATCCAGGCGATGGCCGAGGCCGTCGCGGACGGCGTCGTCGCCGAACCGATCGAGGTCACCGGGTACGCGCGGCGGATCAGCGGCGAGACCACGCGGCTGTCCGGCATGGTCGGGGATCTGTTCGAGCTGTCGCGGATCACCGCGGGCGCGTTGCGACTGACCATGGCCTCCGTGCCGTTGCGGGACGTCGTGAGCGACGCCGTCGCCGCGCAAGCGCCGCTCGCCGAGCAGAAACGCGTGCGGATGGTCGAAAACGCCGACGTCTGGCCGGTCGTCTCCGGCAGCGATCCGGAACTGGCGCGGATCGTGCGCAACCTGGTGTCCAACGCCGTGCGGCACACCCCGCCGGACGGGACGGTCGCGGTCCAGATCGGGATAGAAGGCGGCGAGGCGCTGCTGGCGGTCTCCGACGGTTGCGGCGGGATCCCCGACGACGAGATCGGCCGGGTCTTCGACGTCGCGTTCCGCGGGACGACGGCGCGGACCCCCGAACGCGGCGGATTGGCGAGCGGCGGCGGACTCGGGCTGGCGATCGCGAAGGGGCTCGTCGAGGCGCATCGCGGCCGGATCGGCGTCCGCAATCACGGTCCGGGATGCCGGTTCGAGGTCCGGCTGCCGTTGGCCATGCCCTAGAACCGCAGGAAACCCATGTCCGGGAAGTGGGCCGCCGCGATGATCGCGCCGGTCTCTTCCGCTTCGGCGAGGAACCGCTGCCGGGTGCGGAGCGCGAGGTCCGGGTCGACGTCGCCGAGGAAGCTCACTCGCGTGTCCGTCAGCTGCGCGGGCGTGTGCAGGACGTCGCCGAGCAGCAGCAGGCGCTCGTCGTCCGCGGTGATGTCGAGGACGTAGTGGCCCGGCGTGTGGCCGGGGGCGTGCCGCGCCACGATCCCGGGCGCGATCTCGACGTCGTCGCCGCTGATCGCCTCGGTCAGGCCCGCGGCGCGGGCGGTCTCCATGCCGGCACGACTCCATTCGCCGGTCCCGGCGGGCTCGATCAGGGCCTCCCAGTCGAGCTGCCCGAAGACGACCTGAGCTCCGGGAAAGGTCAGGTCGCCTTCGGGGGCGATCCAGCCGATGTGGTCGTTGTGCAGGTGGGTGAGGAAGACGGTGTCGATCTCGCCGGTCGGGCAGCCCGCCTTGTCCAGCGCGGCGGCGAGGTCGCCACCGGTGCCCATCGGCGGGGTGGGGTCGCCCTTGGCGGGCGTCATTCCCTTGGGGAAGGCGAACTCGCGCGGGCCGAGGCCGGTGTCGACGAGGATCGTGCGGCCGTTGCCGCGGATCAGGTACGCGCCGGTCGGGACGTGCACGGTGCCGTCCTCGTCGAAGACGTCCGGGTGGGCGTCCGGGTCGAGACCGGGGAAGAACGCGAGCGGCAGCCGGAGCAGGCCGTCCCCGAGCGCTTCGATCTCGATGTCTCCGACGGTGATGCCCACCAAAACCCCCAAAAAAAGCCGATTCCGTTGCCGGGAACGACAACCGGCCGGGGGTGCGGTCTGTTCCCGGTTTCAGAGACCGACCGGTTCCCGCAGCTCAGCGGTGGCGAACCCGGCGATGCCCTCGGCGAAACCGGTTCGCGCGGTGAAGCCGAGCAGCCGCCGGGCGCGGGCCGGATCGGCGACGACGTGCCGGACGTCGGCTGGCCTCGCGCCACCGGCGATCTTCGGAGCCGGTCCGGCGCAGGCCTTCGCGAGCTCTTCGGCGAGTTCGCCGACCGAGTGCGGCTGCCCGGAACAGATGTTCAGCGGCGTCAGGTCGCCTTCGGGGCCCTCGGTTTCCAACGCGAGGACGTTCGCCCTCGCGACGTCGTGGACGTGCACGAAGTCTCGCTGCTGCTTGCCGTCCTCCAGCACTGTCGGTGCCTCGCCACGCAGGAGCGAGGACCGGAACAGCGACGCGACACCGGCGTACGGGGTGTTCTGCGGCATCCGCGGCCCGTAGACGTTGTGGTAGCGCATGGCCCAGACCGTTCCGCCGGTCTGCCGGGCCCACGCCGCCGCCAGATGTTCCTGCGCGAGCTTGGTGGCCGCGTAGGTGCTTCGCGGCCGCAACGGCGCGTCCTCGGGGACCAGCCGCCAGTCGAGTTCGGCGCCGCAATCCGCGCACGCGGGCTCGAAGCAGCCGGCGTCCACATCGGACTGTTTCCGCGGTGACGGTGGGACGATCCCGTGGATGGGGCATTCGTAGCGGCCTTCGCCGTAGACGACCATCGACGAGGCGAGTACCAGTTTCCGGACCTTGGCACGGTGCATCGCGGCGAGCAGCACGGCCGTCCCGTAGTCGTTGTTCAGCGCGTACGACGGCGCGTCGGACGGATCGACGCCGTGTCCGACGACGGCCGCCTGATGGCAGACCGCGTCGACGCCGTCCAGCAGCTCGGCGACCAGCTCCGTGTCGGTGACGTCGCCGCGCAGGAACCGGTGCCGTCCGGTGTACCCGGGCGGCCGCGACGAACCGTGGGCGGTGCGCAGGAGGTTGTCGAGGACGACGACCTCGTGGCCCTCATCGGACAGCAGATCGGCGATATGGGAGCCGATGAACCCGGCCCCGCCGGTTACGAGTGTTCGCACCTTCCCGACGCTAAGGGGGATCTACGGCGACGGCCCCGGATCCGCGGCTCACGTCAGGGAATCGTCACAACTCATGGCCTGCGACACCGCGGGAGCGAAGATCAGCCGAAACCGGATACGGTGTGCCTATGGAACGGAGCGCACAACGGCTGGGCCGCGCACTGGTGGTCATCGTGGACGACCGTGTCGCCCACGGCGAACACGAGGACAACACGGGACCGCTGGTCACGGAGTTGCTCGAAGAGGCGGGGTTCATCGTCGACGGCGTCGTGGTGGTCGAGGCCGAGACGGCCGCGATCCGCAACGCGCTCAACACCGCCGTGATCGGTGGCGCCGATCTGGTGATCACCGTCGGCGGCACCGGGGTCTCCCCGCGCGATCGCACGCCCGACGCGACGGCCGGTGTGCTCGACCGTCCGATCCCGGGCATCGGCGAGGCACTGCGCGCGTCCGGTCTGGCCGCCGGCGCGGTGGACGCGGGGATCTCCCGCGGGCTCGTCGGGGTCTCCGGCAGCACGCTGGTGGTCAACCTCGCGGGTTCGCGCGCGGCCGTCCGCGACGGCATGGCGACGCTCTCGTCGCTGGTGCCGTACGTGATCGACGAGCTTTCCGGACTCGAAGAGGCCTGACCTTTGGCGGACGACGAAGACAAGCGCCCTGCCGCGGCCGCCCAACGCCGGGTCGACGAGATCTTCGGCGACGTCCTGCCGGACACGACTTCCGACGAGCGAGAGCCGGGGCAGCGCGCCCCGGACTCCGACTCGTGGTACCTGGAGAACCGGCCGCCTCATCACGACCGGTGATCCGGGTCAGCCCTGGCGGTTCTGCTGCGCGCGCAGCAGGTCGCGGATCTCGGTGAGCAGCTCGACGTCGGTCGGCTCCGCCGGGCCCGCCTCTTCGCCGCGCTTACGCCGCTCCTGGACGTGCTTGACCGGCAGCACGATCACGAAGTAGACGACGGCGGCGACCAGCACGAAGTTGATCGCCGCGTTGATCACGCCGCCGAAGTCGAGGAACGTGGCGTCGTTCGCGCTGAGGATGTTGAACCCCAGCCCCTTGGCGGCGTCCGAGCCGCCGATGGTGTTGATCAGCGGTTTGATCAGGCCGGTCGTGAAGGCCGTGACGATCGATGTGAACGCGGCGCCGATGACCACCGCGACCGCGAGATCGACGACGTTCCCGCGCATCAGGAAGTCCTTGAAACCCTTGAGCAAGTCGCACTCCTCTTCACCTGGGACGGTTCGCCGACCGTCCCTTTTCCGTACCGGGGGGACGCAGGCGCCCGCCGCCACCGGTGGCAGGCGCGAGCTAGCGGAGGGTAACCGTTATGGACCGTTCCAGCGAGGTGGCGGCGACCCGTGTCGCGATCACGGAGGGCAGGGAGAGCAGCACCAAAGGTCCCTTGCTCCCCGCGCCGGGAGCTCTCGGCTCACCGGTTCCCTGCGCGCCGACCGCCGCCACGACGGCCATGCTGGCCAGCACAGACGCCTCTCGTCCGGCCTCGGCGGCCGCGACGACATCGACCCGCTGACCCGGCCTGAGCAACTCCGCGACACCCGCGTCGCCGAGCCTCACCGGGACAGTTGAATTCTCTGGATCACCCGTTCCGGGGATGGCTGTGTCCACCAGTCGGACGTCGGTCAGCGGCTCACCGGCCCGCGCCGCCCCGACGAGCATCCGCCCCTCGGCCGACGCGGGACTGGCGGTGGCGCCCTGTGGACGGACGTCGTCCGGGAGGTCGACGAGCTTGAGGTCCCCGGCGCGCAGCAGTGTCCCGGCGGGGAGGTCACGGGCGGAGACCACGGTCGCGGTGCCGGGCGTGCCCCGGGCGGAGTCGGGCAGGAAGAGGACGACCAGGCCGCTGAGCAGCAGGGACAGGGCCAGCCAGCGGCGGAGCAGGCGCGCCGGCCTGCCCTGAAGTCTTCGCAGGACGGGCAGATCGTGGAGCACGGGATTCCCCCTCGTCGATCGGTGATGATCTCGACGCTAGGGGCCGGTGCGGTACCCGGGAAGAACGAAAACCCCCGGCTGTGGATAACCGGGGGCCTGTGGACAACTCGGGGCGTCAGGAAGCGGCGGCGGCCGTTTTCGTCGTACCCGTGGAGGAGGATGCCGAGCTCTTCGTCTCCGACTTGGACTCGGGCTTCGACTCGGTCTTGCTCTCCGACTTGGACTCGGTCTTGGCCGAGGTCGAGGTCGTGTTGGCCTTCGAGTCGCGCGAATCGTTGCGGTAGAACCCGCTGCCCTTGAAGACCACGCCGACCGAGCTGAAGACCTTGCGAAGCGGCCCTGAGCACTGCGGGCACACGGTCAAGCTCGCGTCGGAGAACGACTGCACGGCCTCGAAAGCGTGGTCGCATTCCTTGCAGGCGTATTGGTAGGTGGGCACTGCTGCTCCTTCGTGCATTGGCACTCAGCCGACATGAGTGCTAACACAACACGGTACCGGCGCATTCCGGCGCTGGTCAAACAAGGTTTCCCAAGGTCACATGATGCCCTGGTCACGCCACTTGTGCCGTGCTGGATCTGGATCGGCTTTGCCTGGTTGATCGTCACCTGACCGAGTCAATAAATCTAGGCCCCCTAGATCTTGCTCATCTAGGGGGCCTAGATTATTCTGCGTGGTGAAGGCGATGAAGTATCGAGACGTGCGGCGGGCGCTTCTCGATGAAGACTGTGCTCACAAATCGACTCGGGGAAGTCATGAGAAGTGGGCTTGTCCGTGCGGTCGGCACCAAGCGATCGTGCCCAATCACAAGAACGTCTCCCCCGGAGTCGTGGACGACGTCATGAAGAAGCTCGCGTGTCTACCGAAGGGGTGGCTGCAATGACCGACACTTACGTCGTCTTGGCCAAGCGCTGGAAGCGCGGGTGGGAACTTCATGTCGACGGCGTCGGCGTCACGCAGGCGAGCACCTTGTCCAAGGCGGAGGCTGTCGCCCGCGAGTACATCGCGTTCGCTCTCGACATCGAAGACGAAAACTCCTTCGATGTGGATGTCGTGCCTCAGCTCGACGCCAAGCTCGCGGAGCAGGTCAGGTCCGCTCGCGCCGATGTGCGGGACGCGGAGCGCAGGCAACGCGAGGCCGCGGCGAAACAGCGTGAGGTGGCAAAGAAACTCGGAACATCCGGTCTGTCGGGGCGGGAGATCGCCGCGGTGCTGGGTTTGACCCCTCAGCGGGTGAGTCAGCTGATCGGAGGCAAAGGGAAGGGCGCGACCGCGGGCGGTTGAGTCCTGAGGTGAAGGAGACCGCCATGCCGGAGCGAACCGAAGATCCGTTCGGCGGCAGGAACCCGACCAGTCACGAGCGCATGACGGGCCGGCCATGGGACGCCTCCTACCACGAGGGCCCCGCCCCCTGGGACTTCGGCGGACCTCAGCCCGCCATCGTCCGGGCGGCGCCACGGTTCACCGGCGAGGTGCTCGACGCGGGCTGCGGGTCCGGCGAGAACGCGCTTCACCTCGCGTCACGGGGGCTTTACGTGCTGGGCGTCGACGTCGCCGAGACCGCGTTGAACAGAGCACGCCGGAAGGCGGTCGAGCGCGGGCTCGAGGCCGAGTTCACGACGGCGGACGCGCTTCACCTGGAGCGACTCGGACAGCGGTTCGACACGGTGCTCGATTGCGGGCTTTTCCACGCCTTCGACGCCGACGAGCGCCTCGCGTACGTCAAGAGCCTCGAAGCGGTGACCAAGGGGACGCTGTACATCCTGTGTTTCAGCGAGGGCGAGAACGCCGGGCCTCATCCCGTAAAACGTGAGGCGCTGACAAAGCCCTTCGGTGAAGGATGGCGCGTGAAGACCATCGAGAAGGAGCGCGTCCGGACCGGGTTCCACGACGAGAACGGCGCTCCTGCCTGGTTCGCGACGATCGAAAGAGAGCCGTCGGATGAGTGAGCTGCGAGATCTCCTGGCCGACGTCGCCGCCCGCGTGGCCGACTACCGCGAAAGCGTGGCCGACGCTCCGGTCTTCCCGGACGACACGTCGGGCGTCCGGGGAAAGCTCGGCGAGCTGCCCGAAAAGCCCACTCCGCCCGCCGACGTGATCCGGCGGCTCGCCGACGCCGTCGAGCCCGCGCTGGTGGCGACCACCGGGCCGAGGTACTTCGGATTCGTCACCGGTGGCGCGCTCGAAGCCGCGACTGCCGCCGACATGCTGACGGCCGGTTGGGACCAGGGTGCTTTCAACCAGGTCACCTCGCCTGCCGCCGCGATCGTCGAGGAGGTGGCGGGCGAGTGGCTCAAGGACGTCCTCGGCCTGCCGTCGGGCGCCTCCTTCGGATTCGTGACCGGTGGCCAGGGCGCCAACACGGTCTGCCTGGCCGCCGCACGTCATCACGTGCTGGCGCGGTCGGGATGGGACGTCGAGCGTCGCGGACTGCACGGGGCGCCGCCGCTCACGGTGGTGGCCGGCGAGGAACGCCACGCGACGATCGACCGCTCCCTGCGGCTACTCGGCCTGGGGACCGACTCCGTCAGGCCGGTACGCACGAACGGCCAAGGCGCCATCGACGTCGCCGACCTCGAGTGCACCCTCGACGGTCCCGCAATCGTTTGCCTTCAGGCCGGGAACGTGAACACCGGTGCCTTCGACGACTTCGCCGCAGCGACGGAAATCGCCCACGAGCGGGGCGCGTGGGTCCATGTCGACGGCGCGTTCGGGCTCTGGGCGGCCGCCACTCCCGCACTCGGGCACCTGACCGCCGGGGTGGAAGCGGCCGACTCCTGGGCGGTCGACGGGCACAAGTGGCTCAACGTCCCTTACGACAGCGGTTATGCCTTCTGCGCCCATCCCGAGTCCCACGTCGCCGCGATGTCGCTCACGGCCGCTTACCTGACCGGCCAGGGGGCTGGCGACGTGAGAGCGCCGGGCGACTTCGTGCCGGAGTCCTCCCGCCGGGCGCGCGGGTTCGCGACGTGGGCGGCACTCAGCGAGCTGGGCCGCTCAGGAGTCGCCGAACTGGTCGAGCGTTGCTGCGCGCTGGCACGCAGGTTCGCCGGGCAACTCGCGAAGAGCGAAGGCGTCACCATCGTCAACGACGTCGTGCTGAACCAGGTCCTCGTCAGCTTCGGCGAAGACACGGACAAGGTGATCGAGGCCGTCCAGCGCTCCGGCGAGTGCTGGATGGGCGCGACCACCTGGCGCGGCCGACGTCTGATGCGCATCTCCGTGTCCAATTGGACCACCACCGAAGCCGACGTCGATCGCGGTGTCGCCGCGATTCAGGCGGCCTTGGGCAGCGTCGCGGGAAACACGACAAGGAAGAACTGAAAAGTATGGCTGACAAGACACCGCAGGACATCGACGTGACGTTCACGGCCGAGGTAATTCCCGACCCCAACAGCGGCTGGCCGTGTGTGAACATGCCGGACTCCGCGGAGTTCTTCGGCACCGGCAAAGCCGTCAAGGTCAGCGGCACCGTGGACGGCCACGACTACGAGGTGAGCATGCTGCCGATCGGTGGCGGCGTCCACATGATGCCGCTGCGCAAACCGTTCCGGAAGGTGATCCGGAAGGAGATCGGAGACCAGGTCACCGTGCATCTGACCAAGCGGATTTCCTAGCCCTCGCGACAGAAGGGGCCGCTCACACGGCGCCGGTCCAGATCGGCCGCAGTTCGACGGTCTGACCTGGCGAGGCGAACTCGACGGCGATCTCGTCGGCCCGCGCCTGGTCCTTGGCCTCGATCAGGAAGAAACCGGCGAGATGGTCCTTCGTCGCCGAGTAGGGGCCTGCGCTCTTCTTCGCCGCGCCGGATTCGTACTCGTACAGGCTCGCTTTCGCGGGGTCGCCGAGCGGTTCTCCGCTGACGAGCTCACCCTTTTCGTGCAAACGGCCGAGCAGCGCTTCGAATGCCGCGAAGTGCCGCTCGCGTTCCTCCGCGGAAAGGGCGGCGAACTCCGGCGTGAATTCCTCGACCGGGTGTCCCCACGGCTCAGGATGAGAATGGAGCAGGATCAGGTACTTCATCGTGTTCTTCCCCTTCGAGGACCGTGCCGTGGCTCGCCTTCACTGTGCCGACAGCGGATCAGCACGAACAGTGAGCGGGCCACGACCGGGAAGTGAAGACGTCACGGTGACCCGACCGATCAGGAATCGAGAAGCGCCGGATACCGGCCTCACCTAGCGTGATCGCCATGGACATCAGCATTCACGGAAGCTTCCTCCCGCAGACCGACCCCGAAGCCGCACTGGCGTTCTACCGCGATCTCCTGGGCTTCGAGGTGCGCAACGACGTCGGTTACGACGGCATGCGCTGGCTCACCGTCGGCCCGCCGGGACAGCCCGTGTCGATCGTGCTGCACCCGCCGGCCGTCGACCCCGGCATCACCGACGACGAGCGCCGGGTCATCAGCGAGATGATGGCCAAGGGCACCTACGCGGGCATCCTGTTCTCCTCGGACGACCTCGACGGCCTCTTCAAGCAGCTCGCCGAGGCAGGCGCCGAGGTCATCCAGGAGCCGACCGACCAGCCGTACGGTCTGCGCGACGGCGCCGTCCGCGACCCGTCCGGGAACCTGATCCGTATCCAGCAGCGCGTCTGACGTCACCGGGTGCGGGCGCGGACATGGATCCGCTCACCCTGCTTGCCGAAGAGGCTGAGCACCTCGACCCGCCCGCGGCCGGTGGCGCCGAACCAATGCGGCGTCCGGCAGTCGAACTCGGCCGCCTCGCCGGGGCCGAGCACGACGTCCTGGTCGCCGAGCACCAGCCGAAGCCTGCCGCGCAGCACGTAGAGCCACTCGCGGCCGGGATGCGTCCGCGTCCGGGGTTCGTCGTCGCCGGGCGGGATCGTCATCTTGTAGGCACGGGGCCCGTCCTCGTGCCGGGTGAGCGGAATGAGGACCCGGCCGTCCTCGGGCGGTTCGAGCACCCTCGGTGAGGGCACGATCTCGTCGACGCGCAGGCCCAGCGCGGCGATGACCGGCAGGAGCAGTTCGAGGCTCGGCTTGCGCTGCCCGGATTCGAGCCGGGACAGGGTGCTGGTGGAGATGCCGGTGGCGCGGCTGAGCTCCACCAGCGTCGTCCCCTTTTTCGAGCGTGCGCGTCGCAGCCGGGGTGCGATCAGCTCGATCGCCGCGGCGACGGCGGGTTGGTTCTCCATATCGCCAGCACAGCAGCTCGTCCCGATTCCGGCAAAGTTCTTTGCCGAAACAGCCAGACGCTGCCGATGCTGGCGCCATGACCGAAACCCAGCGCCTCCCCGCCGGCGTCTACCTGCTCGCCTTCAGCCTGTTCGCCATGGGGAGCGCCGAATTCCTGATGGCAGGCGTGCTGCCCTCGGCCGCCGCCGACCTCGGCGTCTCCCTGTCGTCCGCGGGAGCGCTCATCACCGCGTTCGCCCTCGGCGTCGTCCTGGGCGGCCCGCCCTTCGCCGTGCTCAGCCTGAAGTGGCCACGGCGAACGGCGCTGATGACCACGCAACTCGTCTTCGCCGCGTCGATCGCGGCAGGCTTGCTCGCCGACGACTATCTCGTCCTGCTGATCACCCGCTTCGTCGCCGGTCTCGCCTACGCGGGCTTCTTCGCGGTCGCCGCCGTGACCGCGATCAGCCTGGTGACCCCCGACCGCAACGCGCGCGCCTCGGGCGTCGTCGTCGCCGGGCTCAGCGTCGCCATGGTGGCCGGGGGACCGGCGGGCACCCTGCTCAGCAACCTCACCGACTGGACCGGCGGCTTCTGGGGCGTCGTGGCGCTTACGGTTGTAGGCGTGGTCGCCTGCGCCGTGGGCCTGCCCGCCACCGCGTCCGCGGCTCCGAACCTTTCGGGCGAACTGCGCGCGATGCGCTCCTGGCGCCTATGGGGCGTCTACGCCGTCACGATCCTGAGCACCGCCTCGTACATGGTTTCCTTCAACTACCTGGCGGCGATGCTGGAGGACGTCCTTCCCGTGGTCTGGATCCCCGCCGTCCTGGCACTGTTCGGCATCGGCGCCTTCGCGGGATTGTCGGCCGGCGGCCGGATCTCCGACAAGCGGCCGCACCACGCGCTTCTTGGCGGTGTCCTCGGCATCGCGGTCTTCTCGGTGCTGCTCGCCGTCTTCACCACGTCGGTCTGGGTTGTCGTGCCCGTGGTGTTCCTGCTGGGAGTCGCGGCTTTCGTGCTCAACCCGGCGCTCTACGGGCGGGTGTTCGCCATCGCCGGTTCCGCCCCGACCCTCGCCGGCGCCACCACGGTCTCGGCCTTCCAGCTGGGCATCAGCCTCACCCCGGCCTTCGCCGCCGGGGCACTGAACCTGGGCGCCTCGCTGACCGCCATCCCGTGGATCGGCGCGGCCCTGGCGCTGGTCACGGTGCCCCTTGTGCTCGTTTGCTAGCATGCGAGCATGGCTCAGGTCGAGAAACGGCAATTCAACGTCTATCTGCCGCCCGACCTCATCAAGCGGGTGAAGCACGCGTCCGTCGACGCCGACGAGTCGCTCTCGTCGTTCGTCGAACGGGTGCTGGAGGATTACCTGCGGACCAGTGAGGAACTCGAACGATGAAGGTCGTGCCGATCCGCTACACCTCGGACGTCGAGGCCATGACGCGGTTCTACGAGGCTCTCGGGCTGCGGGCCGGGCCGGTGTCGCGCCCCGGCGGATGGGTCGAACTGCCCGCCGAGGGCGGGATGCTGGCCATCCACCGGTCGTCCGGCGAGGACGTGGGCCGCTGCGAGCTGGCCTTCGAGGTCGGCGAACCACTGGAAGACGTCGCGGAACGCCT
Source organism: Amycolatopsis sp. lyj-84 (assembly GCF_046549075.1). Taxonomy (NCBI): domain Bacteria; kingdom Bacillati; phylum Actinomycetota; class Actinomycetes; order Pseudonocardiales; family Pseudonocardiaceae; genus Amycolatopsis; species Amycolatopsis sp. lyj-84. The sequence continues at coordinate 339,811 of NZ_JAJPWO010000009.1, read as the reverse complement.
GCGAGCGGCCGGTTTCGAGCCGGGACCGCCGATGGACGAAAGCTTCGGGCATTCACTGCGCGTCCAGGATCCCGACGGTGTCTGGGTGCAGCTCAACCTGTACGACCGAGACCTTTACACGTGACAGGAGTCCGGCTGGCGGTCGGCATCGTCGCGCTCGAGTTCGCGGCCGCGGTGACCGGTTTCGTCGCCTCCACGCTGCTGCCCGTCGTCGCCGATGATCTCGACGCCCGGGACAGCCTCGGACTCCTGATCGCCGGCTCGTCCTTGGGCCTTTTCGTCGCGCTTCCCTTGGCGAGCCGGGTTCTCGCCCGCCTGGGCCCTCGCGGCACCCTCGCTGCCGGGATGATCGCCTACCTGAGCGGACTCCTCCTGGCCGCGATGTCGCGGACTGCATGGATGTTCGCCCTGGGCCAGTTCTCCGCCGGGCTCGCCAGCGGCCTCCTCGCGGTTTTCGGTATCAGCTCGGCGATCCGGCATCTCGACGACCGCCTGCGGATCCGCGTGGTCGCGGCGTCCTCGGCGATGTGGATCGTCCCCGCCCTGGTCGGCCCGGCCGCGACACTGGGTCTGGAACATCTCGTGGGCTGGCGTTGGACCCTCCTGCTGCCGGTGCCGTTCGTCCTTTTCGGACGGTTGCTGGTGGTGCGCGCCACCCGCGGCTCCCGGGATTCCACCGAGGTGCCACGCCCGCTGCTGCGGACCCTGACAGTGCCGCTCGGCGCGGCGTGTGTCGTGTTCAGCAAGGGGTTCTGGCCGATCGCGCTCGCCGGGGCGGCGATCACCGTCGTCGGGATGATCGCGATCCTGCCGGCCGGAACCGCACGTCTCCGCCCAGGAACCCCCGCCGCGCTCGGCGCGATGGTGCTGTTCGCGATCGGCTATTTCGGCGCGGACAGCCTGATCACCGTGCTCCTGACGAGCGGATTCGGAGTGAGCCTCGGCGAAGCCGCGATCGTCCTGAGCGCCGCACCCCTGGGCTGGGCGGTGACCAGCCTCGTCGCGACCCGGCTCGCTTCGACGTATCTTCCCGTAGTGGGCTTGAGTCTGACCGCTCTCGGCACTGCCGTCCTGGCCTTCGGCGGTTCGTTCACAGTGGCGCTCGTCGCCTGGACCTTGGCCGGGATCGGCGTCGGCCTCGCCTATCCCGGCCTGTACATCAGAGCCACGACGGCGGGCTCCAGCGGTTTCTCCGCCGCGGAACTCGCCACCGCCGTCATCACGGCGGAATGCGTCGGGCAGCTACTGGGCCGGGCCGTCGGCGGCGCCCTGAGTTCCACGGGCACCGGCCTGCTCGCCTCGTACGCGCTGTTCGCCGTTGCCTTGGCCGCTGCCGCGATCGCCGCGTTCCGGCTACCCCCGGAAGAGTGCGCAGGACGCCGTCTCGGTCGACAGCGTGCAGTCAACCCTGAGGCAACCGAGTGAATGCGCCGTCATCTTGAACCAGCCGCATCAGAACCACGTGTGGAACCTGTCCCACAAGCGGCGACGGCGGCAGCGTGGCTTCGCCGCCTGAGCTGGGTATGCCGTGCCGCTGGCAGCAACAGCGGCACGGCATATTCCCTTCGTTTCAGTCGATCCGGGCTACGCCTGCCGCGTCGGAGCCGTGTTTCTCCTGCTCAGCCAGAGCAAGGCGCCGAGCCCCAGCGCTGAAAGCGCCGCGGCTCGCAGCAGCACGGAGCCGGCCAGCAGCACACCGGAGGTGACGATGCCGGCCACAGTGAGCAGCACCGCGGCCTGCCATGTGTGTTTCCACTCGCCGGAGGTGACGCGGTCCGCCATGCCCAGCCAGCCGTCGGACTGTGTCCGGCAGGGCGGTTGAAGCACCAGCGCGGCGTCCAACAGCTCGTCGAAGCTGATGTACTCCGCCGCGGCGAAGGGCACGACTACGCCACTTTCGGGCAGGTGTGTGACCGGATCGGGCGATGGTTTCTCTGGCGGTTCCCCAGTAGCAACCGGTACGGTCTTCATGTTCTCGTGTCTCCTGATCTCTTATCCGGGATTTTGGTATCGCGACGAACACTCACGCGGCTCCCTGTTCGCGCAGGGGGCCGCGTCCTTACTTGTTTTTGAGTGCGGGAGAGCGGCATACGTGCCGGCTGCACGACTCGCCCTCCCAGACCGTCGCTGAGGCCAGCTTGCAGAAGATCGGAGTCGAGAGCGAGCCCCGGGCAGGATTAATCGCCGACCGGTCTCTAAGCGAGGTTAAACGGTCGAGTGGTCGCGGTCGCTCCGATGTAGGGCGACTATTCAGATTCTCTGAATTCCTAGTATACACACGAAAGTGTGTATTGACAGCGCTTCACGTGCGAGCTCTGTGAACGACCGAGTTGCTACTTTGTGGTAACGCATGGCGGTTTGGTATCTAACGGGTGGCAATGGCGAACCCGATCTTCGGTGTTGTGCCTTCGCGCAAGCAACTTGCCGTGCAACCGCACGTGCAATGCTGTTTGCCGCGAAAGATCGACCGCTTGTCGCAGAAGTTGTCGATCTCTGTATCTGAGCCGTCATTCTGTCGGGTCGTCACGCTATTGGCGCATTCAGCAACGAACTCCGCCATGTGGGCGACCTCCTGCTTCCAGGCAACGGAATCCGCAGTTGGCAACCTTGTCTTGCTTGGCGATACACGCGCTTCCGCGCGAGTTCAAGCCGGTACCGAACAAAATTCAGTACAACGCTCTTGGCCTTCGCCGACGTGGCGACCGACATCGGATGGCGGCGACGACGAGTCAGTTTCTGTGGCCCTGGCCCGTGAAGAATTGCGGAATACGTGCGCCGATCGACTATGTGTGCGTATTTCGAAACAGCGGGCGCCGGGCGGCAGGACCGAAATGACCGGCAAACGGCCTAGTGTCGCGCACGTTAGGGTCGATATCTTTGTCCGCTGGTTGCTTCCCGCGTGGCGCCTCTGCAAGGGTCGTCAGACCGGTTCGGCTGATGAATTCGATCATTGCGGCGAGGTCGTCGGATACGAGACCACGGGGAGAGGCGTATGCGGGTCGTAGCGGTCATGAACTACAAGGGCGGGGTGGGAAAAACGACTGTCACCGCCAACCTCGGCGCGGTCGCTGCCAGTCGCGGTCTGCGCGTGCTGCTCATCGACCTCGACCCGCAGACGAATTTGACGTTTTCATTCTTCACGGTCGATGCCTGGCATAATAGACTGAAAGACGATCTTACGATCAAGCGGTGGTACGAAAGTGAGCTCCCCGGTCGTGGTATCTCGTTGGCGGACTTGATCGTCACTCCTGAGCGGGCGGAGGACGCCCTCGTGAACACGGGTGGGCGGCTCGACCTCATTTCCTCGCACCTGGGTCTCATCGACATCGACCTCGAACTCGCCGCGCGCTTGGGCGGGACGACCACTCTCGACGGATCGAAGCGGAAGTTCTTGGATCTGCACAATTGCCTGCGAGGAGCGCTGGAGGACGACCGGTTCGCTGACTACGACCTGGTGCTCATCGACTGTGCACCCAATTTCGGCCTCGTCACCAAGACGGCGATCGTGGCCAGTGAAAAGATCCTGGTACCTGCCAAGGCGGATTACCTGTCCACGCTGGGATTGGACTATCTGGATGGGAACTGCAAGGTACTTGTCCAGCAGTTCAACGATTACGTCAACCATAAGCGTGATGCCGGAGATTACCGGCCGATCGACCCCGGCTTCCTCGGGGTGGTCTTCACCATGGTTCAGATCTACTCGCAGCAAGTGGTTCTCGCTCAGCACGCCTACATCGAAGAGGTGCGTCTCAACTCGCGGGTTCCTGTATTGGAAAGCAAGATCCGCAACAGTCCACGCCACTTCGGTGACGCCGGGGAGGGTGGCGTACCGGCGATGCTGGCCGCCGCGGGCAAGGACGAGGTCGTGAGCGAGTTCGACCAGTTGGTGGACGAGGTGCTGAGTGAGCTCTCGTTGTCGGGTGATCGTCAGTGAGTGACTTGAAGACTTTCGTTACCCTGCAAGCCCGGCTGTATGAGTTCCTCGAGCGACAAGACGAGACCACGCTGCTGGCGATTCTCAGCGGGGAAGCGCATTTGGCCGTCTGGCACGGCGATGACGCGCAGGTCTCCACTCCCAGCGCGCCACCCGACGTCCGGTTGCCTTCCGATGATCCCAAGCTCGTCGCGTTGGAGCTTTTGAAACCGGCGTCGGAAGACCAGCGGCTGATCTTCTTGAAGGCGGCAGGATTGAAATTGCCCGCTTTGAAAGAGGTGGCAAAACTGTGTGGCTTGCGCGGTTACAGCAGGCTCAACCGAGAGAAGCTTATCGATCAGCTGGTCTTTCACGATTCAAGCGTTGAGCAGCAGCTGTCCACTCGGAAGAGCATGCCGCCGACGTCGGCACCTCAGCCCAGCTCGGCACGTTCGAACGCGGACGTTGCGGCCATCGCCTCGCGGCTGCGTGAAATGGACACCGTGGAAGAAGGCGCTGCCTATCTCCGCTCTCACAAACTGGATCGGGAGAGCCTCCTCGTTCTCGCGGCCGAACTGCAACTCACGCGGGTGACCCGGTTGAGTCAGCCAGAGCTGGAGAAGAGGGTGCTCAAACAAGCGATCGGGTCCCGCCGCAAGTTTTCCGGACTGGGGAAGTGGTGAGGATGTCGGCGGAACCGTCCGGAGGTACCGGCGGCCGTGCGATGCACCTGATCCGTGGACGTCGTGTCACGGTCTCAGACCTGTTGGACGCCGGGCTGCTCCAAGAAGGGGCGAAGCTCAGGTTCACCCGGCGACGTATAGGTGATGTCTACGGCGCGATGGTGACCGGTAACGGACGAATCCGGCTCGACCGGGACGGTGGAGAGTTCCGCTCCCCGTCCCGGGCAGCCATGGTGGCGGCGGGAATGCGGGCTGTCGACGGCTGGCATGCCTGGCAGGTCGTCGACCAAGGGCGGATGCTGGACGCCCTCCGTCAGGAACTGCTCGACCGGGCGATTTCGACGGCGGCGGTCGCGGCCAACCGGCAGGAGGAGGACGCGGACCGTCAGCGCATCCATTCGCGTTTGCGTGAGGCGCGTGGTCGCGCGGAAGCCCGGAATCCCGAAAGCTTTTCCGTCCGGGAGCTCATCGCGCTTTGGAGAGTCAAGGATCGCAGCGATCAGGTCAGCCAGATCGAAGCGGACCTCGCGAATCATGGCCTGGTGACCTCGCCCAGCTTCCGGGCGGTGACACTGGATACGGTGGTTTCGCTGATCACGCCGCCCGATGAGTCGGACGAGCCCGCGACGGCAGGAAGGTCCGACATGGACAACCTGCCGGTCGTCGAGGACGACGAGGGTGGTGACGATTTGAATGTCCGCCTGACCGTGGGGAACCTGTCTCCGCTAGAGGGTGTCGAATCCGTCAATCCCAACAGCGCGCTCGAAGAAGCGATCACCAAGATGCTTCTCAACGACTATTCGCAGCTCGCGGTCCTGAACGGCCCCCGAAGTCTGCGCGGTGCCGTGACCTGGCGCTCGATCGCACAGGCGATGCATCAGAAGCCCGATGCGAGTGTCGCCGACGCGATCGATCCTCAACCGGAGGTCGTTCCTTACGATCGAGACCTCTTCGAGGTGCTTCCAGCGCTTCAACAGTGCGATTTCGTCTTCGTCTTGAACGAAAGCAAGGTCGTCAGCGGCATTGTCACGACGGCGGATGTGGTACAGCGCTACGGCGAGCTGGCCACTCCGTTCTTGCAGCTCGGTGAACTGGATCAGACTCTCCGCTGGATTCTGGGACGCTCTTTCGACGTGGAATCCATCCGGTCGTATTGCGAAAAGCCGGTCGAGAGCTTCGATCATCTCGCCTTCGGCGACTACCTGCGAGTGCTGCAAAACAATGATGCCTGGATCAAACTGGGCTGGCCGTTGGATCGCTCCGCCTTCATCGCCCGGCTGGACGAAATCCGGATTGTCCGCAACAGCGTCATGCACTTCCATCCCGACCCGGTGCCGGAGGACGCGGTCGAAAAGCTGCGGCGGTTCAACAGGCTCCTGCACCAGTATCGCGACCTGGTCTAGCGGAGAAGCTCGTCGACAGCGTCCCGAGCGCGGGCGTGGAGGCCGTCGTCCTCGATCTCGAGCATGCCACGGTGGACGAGATGGCCTCGATCCTTGTCGGCGCGGACGCTGTCGTCTTCTCGGCAGGCTCGGGCAGCAATGCCTCCGCCGCACGCCGGGACAAAATGGACCGGGCCCGCCGTGGAACGCATTTTCGCCAGGGACTAGCTCGACTGGACGGTGCTGCGGCCTGGCGTGCTCACCGACGGCGACGGCATCGTCGAACTCATCGCCGGGAACAGGGTCGGGCCGAAAGGCGCGACGTACGACCAGGTCGCCAGGGACGATGTCGGCAGCCGTCGACCGGCCTGAAACCGCTGGCCGCGTCTACGTGGTTGTCGGCGGTGAGACCCCTGTCGAAAGGGCGGTCGACGTCTAGTTCGAGTTCAGGCGACCGCTGCTGTATTTCGCTGCTGCACGAATAGCAAAAGGCTCTTCCCATATTCCTGGGAAGAGCCTTTGACCTGTTGTGGAGCTGAGGGGAATCGAACCCCTGACCTTCTCGATGCGAACGAGACGCGCTACCAACTGCGCTACAGCCCCTGGTAAAGCCTGCCCCTCATTCAGGGCTCCATGAGCTTATCAGTGGCTCACGGAGCCCCGAACGCGGGGGTCACTCTCCGGCGGCCCGGCGGAAAGGCCTGGTCCCGGGCTCGTCGAGCTCGTGGAAGGCCGGGTCCTCGTCGTCGAGGTCGACGACGACGGCTTGGCGCCGGAGGCGGGACATCGGGGACGGTTTGCGCTCCACGACGTCCGGGCGTTCGGCTGCGACGACCTCGACGTCTTCGTGGGACTCGTGGGATTCGTCGTCGGCCGCCGTCCGGCGTGGGGCGCGGGTGTTGTTGAAGCGGGCGAGGCGGCGCTGCCGGATCTCGTTCTCGATGCGGACCTGACGGCGCAGGTACGCGAGGTAGCCGATGAGGACCGCGTCGACGACACCGTTGGCCCACCAGACCGTCGGGGTCAGGAAGCCGGCGACGACCGCCGTGGTCACCACGAGTACCAGGAGCGCGATGACGATCCGCTGCCGGAACGCGTACTTGGCGCGGGCGGCGATGTCCGCCGCCTCGGGGTCGAAACCGCCTCGGCCCGGCCGGTAGCCGGCGCCCTGGCGTTCCCTTTCGGCGCGGGGCCCGCGCGAGGGCTGGGGAAGCGGTTCGGCTTCCAGTTCCTCTTCTTCGAGGTCGGCGTCGAGTTCCGCCTCGAGCTCGGCCAGGTCGTCTTCTACCGACGGTTCCGTGTTCTCCGCCATGGCGAACTCCTCCGGTCCCTCTTGGCGTGTGCTCCCGCTCCGCACGACTCGCGCCGCCAAGGCCGAGTCCGTCGTCCGCGCGACCTGCTGGCGCTTGCGAGCGACCATGGGCACGAGAACGACGAGCCATGCCGCTGCGAGCGCGACGATGATCACCGAACTGGGCATCTCCCGTCACCTCCCCCGATCCACTGCTGTAGTCACGCTAGCCACAACAGTCACACACGCCGCGCAGACTCGCCGGTTTCGATCACGGAAAATGCATCACCAAATTAGGTGAATCTCACAGTTTGTGGTAACGCGGTTACTGGAACGACCAGATGATGGGGTCAAACTCGCTCTGCGAGGCCCTTCGCGACGAGCCGGGACACCAGTCCGTCACCGGTTTCTTCCTTGGTGACGGCGTGGCAAAAGTGGTCCCGCCAGCCGCCCGCGACATCGAGGTAGCGCTCGAAAAGGCCCTCTTGCCGGTACCCGACTTTGTTGAGAACCCGCAGGCTGGGGGTGTTTTCGGGGCGAACGGTCGCTTCGAGCCGGTGCAGTCCGCCGAAGTCGAAGACGTGGTCGGTGACGAGGGCGACGGCGCCGGTCGCGACGCCGCCGCGGACGATGTCCGATGACACCCAGTAACCGATCCATGCGGACCGGAGCGAAGCGCGGATGACGTTACCCACAGTGATCTGTCCGGCGAAGCGTCCGTCCACCGTGATGGTGAACGGGAGGCACTGTCCGCGCCGGGCGAGGCCGCGCAGAGCCATCCATTGCGACGGCCATGACCAGAACGCGTTGCGGTCCGGCCACGGTCCGACGCCGGTCGGTTCCCACATTTCCAGGTGCTCGCGGTCCCTCAGTCGGACGCGGCTCCACTCGCCGGCGTCCCGCAGTCGGACCGGCCGGACGGAGAGTACGCCGGCGGGCACCCGGAGCGGCCCCAGTTTCGCGGGCCAGCCCGGATGCCTGCTCTCGATCGGATACGCGACGCCGGAAATCGGTGCGCCCATTACGCCCGCTGGGCCAGGAAGGTCACCTTGACCTGCTCGCCCGCGGCGACCTCGGTGAGGTCTTCGTCGATGTTGATCAGGCAGTTCGCCTCGGCCAGTGACGCGAGCAGGTGCGCGCCGGAGGTGCCGAGCGGCTGCACCAGGTACTCGCCGTTGCCCTCGTCGCGCAGCAATTGCCCGCGCAGGAAGCCTTTGCGCCCCTTGGTCGAGGTGATCGGGGAGAGCAGCCGCGCGCCGACGATCCGGCGGTGCGGGTTGCGGGTGCCGCGCGCGGCGCGGATGAGCGGGCGGACCAGGACCTCGAACACGACCAGCGCGCTCATCGGGTTGCCGGGGATCAGGAACGTCGGCACCGAATCGGGGCCGAGCCTGCCGAAGCCCTGCACCGAACCGGGGTGCATGCCGACGCGGGTCATGTCGATGTGGCCGAGGTCGGACAGCGCCGCGTGCACCTCGTCGCCCGCGCTTCCGCCGGCGCCGCCCGCGACGACGACGATCTCCGACATCAGCAGCCGGCCTTCGACGATCTCGCGCAGCCGTTTCGGGTCGCCGGGGACGATGCCGACGCGGCTCACCTCGGCGCCCGCGTCCCGCGCGGCCGCGGACAATGCGTAGGAGTTGACGTCGTAGACCTGCCCGACCGACGGGGTGCGGTCGATGTCGACCAGCTCGTCGCCCACGGACACGATCGAAACCCGCGGCCGCGGGTAGACCAGGACCTTCGCCCTGCCGACCGCGGCGAGCAGGCCGACCTGGGCCGAGCCGATGGTGTCGCCCTTGCGGACGGCGACGTCGCCGATCTGCACGTCCTCGCCGGTACGGCGCACGTAGCCCGCGGACGGGACCGACTTGTGCACGGTGACCTTCGCTTGGTGGCCGTCGGTGTACGCGGTCGGGACGACGGCGTCGGCGAGCGTGGGCAGTGGCGCGCCGGTGTCTACGCGGACGGCCTGGCCCGGTTGCAGCCGTCGAGGCTGGCGTGAACCGGCGGCGATCTCGCCGACCACCGGCAGCTGCACCGGTTCCTGGCCCGCTGTGCGGACGTCGACACTTCGTACCGCGTAGCCGTCGATGGCGGCCTGGTCGAAACCGGGCAGCGCGTGTTCGGCGACGACCTCTTCGGCGCACAGGAGGCCTTGGGCCTCGGAGATGGCGACCCGGACCGGGCGCGGGCGTACCGCGGCGTCCAGGGTCAGCGCGATCTGATCCTCGACGGAACGGAACTGTCCCGCGTCTTCGGTCTCGGCCGCTTCTGCGATGGGCTCCGTCATGACTGGGGGATCTCGATCCGTTCGTTCGACCAGGCACGCGATGAAGGCCCGTCGGTGAACTGAAGTTCACCACCGTTACCAGGAGTGATGCGGTCCGAAGCCGTGGAAATCGCCCGATCGGGCAAGCTCCTCGTGGTCCGTGCCGCCGGGGTGGTCGCTGCGCCTGTCATAGGCGTGAAGCCTAACCTGACCACGTGGTCAAGCCCGGCAATGAACACCTGAGCAAAGCGGAGTGGCGTTCCCGGATAACCGCCGAACGGCGTTCACTGGTGTCGGAAAAGCGGGCCAGGGAGGCGGCGGCGCTGGCCGTCGCGGCCGCTCGGATCCCGGGTGAAGTCGTCTGCGCGTATGTCCCGTTCGGCACCGAACCGGGCTCCACACAGCTCCTTGATCAACTTCTCGACCAGGGCAAACGTGTGCTGCTGCCGATCGTCCCCGCGGAGCCGGGGCCGCTGGAGTGGGCCGCCTATGAAGGTCCTCGGAGTCTCGGACCCGGCCGGCTGCGCGGGCTGCTCGAACCGACCGGTCGCCGGCTCGGTCCCGACACGCTGGGGACGGCCGAACTGGTGCTGATCCCCGCGCTCGCCGTCGACGACGAAGGCGTCCGGCTCGGCAGGGGCGCCGGGTATTACGACCGGTCGCTCTCCTTCGCCGCGCCGGGTGCCGCGCTGGTCGCCGTCGTCCGGGACGCCGAACTCGTGCGCGCCCTGCCCGCGGAACCGCACGACGTCCGGATGACCGGAGTGCTGACCCCGGACCAGGGGTCTGCTCCGCGGCCGGTAATGCCTGGATAGTCGGAGTGCTGACCCCGGACCAAAGTGCTGCTCCGCGGCCGGTAATGCCTGGATGACCGGAGTGCTGACCCCGGACCAGGGGGCTGCTCCGCGGCCGGTAATACACTGACGCCCCGACGCAGTGGTTCAGAAAGGGCACAATGAGCTCTGACGCGCACCTGTCCGATCGTTTCGCCGGAACGCTGTCGAAAATGCGCTCCGCGGGGGCCCACGCCATGGAACTGGCGGCCCTGCGAAGGCGTCTCGAGCAGCTGTCCGAACCCGGCGCGGGTGAATTGCCGGGAAACGAACTCGAACCTCTCGATGACATCTCCCGGCTCGTGGATCTTCCCGAGCCGGACGCCGAGGAAGCGCGCCGGGTCCTGGACCGCACGGCCGTTCTCAAGCTCAACGGCGGGCTCGGCACGAGCATGGGGCTCACCGGCCCGAAATCACTGCTGGAAATCAAACCGGGGAAGACGTTCCTCGACGTCATCGCGATGCAGGTGCTCTCGACCCGCGAAAAGTACAACGCGCGCCTTCCGCTGATCCTGATGAATTCGGCGGGCACCCGTGAGCCTTCGCTGGAGTTGTTGAAGAGGTATCCCGAGCTCGCCGACGAGGTCATCCCGGCCGACTTCCTGCAGGGGCGCGAACCGAAGATCACGGCCGACGGGCAGCCCGCCGAGTGGCCGGCGAACCCGGAACTCGAGTGGTGCCCGCCGGGGCACGGCGACATCTTCATCGCGCTCGCCGTGAGCGGGATGCTCGACCTGCTGCTGGCGCAGGGCATCCGCTGGTGTTTCGTGTCCAACGCCGACAACCTCGGCGCGCTCCCGGACGCGCGGATCGCCGCCTGGCTCGCGGACGAGAACATCCCGTTCGCGATGGAGACCGTGCTCGGCACCGCGGCCGACCGCAAGGGCGGGCATCTCGCGCGGCGCGCGGGCCGGATCGTCCTGCGTGAATCCGCGCAGGTGCCCGACGGTGACGACTCGTTCGGCGACGTCGCCAAGTGGCGTTTCTTCAATACCAACAACATCTGGTTCGACCTCGAACGGCTGAAGACCCTGCAGGACGCCGACCCGGCCGCCCCGCTGCTGCCGCTGATCGTGAACCGGAAGACCGTCGATCCGGCCGATTCGGCCAGCACGCCGGTGATCCAGCTCGAAACGGCGATGGGCGCGGCGATCGGCTCGGTCGAGGGCGCGCGGGCGATCGAGATCCCGCGGACCCGGTTCGCGCCGGTCAAGACCACGGACGACCTGCTCGTCGTCCGCTCCGACGCGTACGTGCTCGACGACGGCGGGGAGATGATCCCGGAGTTCACCACCACCCCGCCGGTCGTCTCGCTGAGCAAGGAGTTCTACAAGCTCCTGCCGGACTTCGACGCGCGGATCCCTTCCGCTCCTTCGCTCAAGGAGTGCACGAGCCTCGAAGTGGACGGTGACGTCACCTTCGGGAAGAACGTCGTCATCCGGGGCGATGTGAAGGTCGCCGGGCCGAAAACCGTTCCGGACGGCGAAACTCTCTAGTCCCGCTGGGCGATGAACACGTACTCGCGTCCTGGACGGTCGGGGGCGTCCCGCACGTCCAGGACGCGAAAACCGTGTTCCGCCAGCAGGGATTCCAGGTCTTCGCGTTCGCGGAACCACAGTTTCGAGTCCGAGGTGACGACCTCCCCGTCGGGGAACCGGTAGCTGTACCGGAACGAGACGAACGGGAGGTTCACCTCGGTGACCTCGCGCCATTGCTCGACCTCGCCGACGCCCGGGACGTCGATGGTCTCGTGCGCGGTGTCGGCGGCCCAGCCCTCCCACGCCCGGTAACCGGGGCGCCGGATCTCGAACACCAGGTGACCACCAGGCGTGAGCGCGGTGTGGACGCCTTCGAGGGTCCGGCTCCATTCGTCGTCGGTCAGGAAGACCTGGGCCACGTTCCCGGTCATCACCGCCAGATCGGCGCAGGCCTCGCCCGCGGCCTTCGCGTCACCGTGGATCCAGGTGATCTTCCCTTCCGGTTTCTTGGCCTTCGCGACCTCCAGCGACGCCTCGGCGGGATCGACCCCCACGACCTCGATCCCGCGTTCGGCGAGGAGCACGGCCAGGCAGCCGGTACCGCAGCCGACGTCGAGCACTCTCTTCGCCTCGAGTTCGCCGATGAGGGCGAGGTAATGGTCCAGATCGTCGCGAGAGCCGTCGAAGGCGTCGTAGATCGGTGCGAGCCGGGCGTGGGCGAAGAGCGCGTCAGGCATGCGGTGACGATAGTTCCGGGACCCGTTCGGGGGCGACGGATTTACGGCCGGTCCGCCAAGCCCGTTCTCCCAGCAGTGCGAGGAAGGCGGGCAGCAGCACCCCGCGGACCAGCGTGGCGTCGATCAGCACGGCGACCGCCATCCCGACGCCCATCATCTTGTACTCGATCGCGCTCAGCGTGATGAAGACGCTGAACACGCCGACCATGATCACCGCCGCGCCGCTGACCACTCCCGCACTGGTGCCGGTACCGCGGACGATCGCGGAGACGGCGCCGCCCGCCCGGTGTTCGCGGATCCGGCTGAGGATGAAGATGTGGTAGTCCATGCTCAGGCCGAGCAGCAGGACGAACATGAACATCGGCAGCCAGCCGACCACCCCGCCGTACGGGGTGAATCCCAGCAGGGAAGCGAAATGGCCGTCCTGGAAGATCCAGGTGAGCACGCCGTAGGCCGCGCCGATCGACAGCAGGTTGAGCACGATCGACACGATCGCCACCGCCACGGACCGGAAAGCCAGCAACAGCAACACGAACGCCGCCAGCAGCACGAAACCGAGGACCAGGGGCATCCGCTCGATGACCCGGTCGGCGAAGTCGCGGGCGTTCGCCGTGCGGCCGGACACGGCGTACTCGACACCGTCCACCTTGCCGATGGTTTCGGGCAGCACCTCGGTGCGCAGTTTCGCCAGTGCCGAATCGGCTCGCGGGTCGCGGCCCGCGCCGGACAGCGGAACCCGGACGACCACCGCTTCATCGACGTTCGCGACCGCGATGGGTTTGTTCAGGACGCCCTCGGTTTCCCCGATTCGCCGTTCGAGATCGGTGATCGCCGACCGCAGCGCCGGACTGTCGACCGGGCCGCCGTTCTCGGCGGTCAGCACCACCGTGGCGGGGTACACCACGCCGGGGAACGCTTCCTGGGTGCGGACGGCGGCGTCGATCGTCGCCATCGACCGGGGCAGGCTCTCCGCCGGTGTCGGATCCTGCAGGCGCATGCCGAGCGCTGGCAGCGTGAGCAGGACCATCAGCGCCGTCGCGAGCCCGCCCCACAGCCAAGGCCGCCGGGTGACCGTGCGGGCCGTCGCGGACCAGAACCGCGAGTTCTCCGCAGCGGTGCGCCGCTTGCCCAGCCAGGGAATCCGGCCGCGATCGACCTTGTCGCCCAGCAGGGAGAGCAAGGCGGGCAGCACGGTGACCGCGCCGAGCACGGCCAAGCCGACCACGAACGCCGAGCTGATCGCGAGGCCGGTGAAGTTGTCGAGGCCGGTGAACACCAGCCCGCTCACGCACAGGACGACCGTGACCCCGGAGACGACCACGGCGTGCCCGGACGTCCTGGCCGAGATTCGGATCGCGTCGTCAAGGGAGTGGCCTCGTGCGCGTTCTTCTCGTTGCCGCCTCAGGAAGAACAGCGAGTAGTCGACGCCGACCGCCATCCCGATGAGCAGGGTGATCACCGTCGTCGCGCTGTTGATCGGGGTGAAGTCGTCGACGACGGAGAGGAACCCGAACGTCGCCGCGACACTCGTGCCCGCCAGCAGCAGTGGAACCGACGCCGCGACGAGCGCCCCGAAGACGATCAGCAGGATCACCAGCGTCATCGGCAGGGAAAGGAATTCCGAGCGTTTGACGTCCTCCCGGATGCCCTTGTCGACCACGGTCGACAAGCTGAGATCCCCGGACAGGCCCAGCCGGACCGACGGATGCCGGGCGGCGACCACGTCGATCTGCGCGGCCGCCGTCTCGAAGTTCGGGCGAAGGTCGTTCTCCCCGCCGGCGATCGAGAAACCGACGAGACCAGCCGCACCGTCGGCCGAGATCCGCTCGGCGCCGTCGGCGGCCAGCGGCGAGCGGACCTCGGTGACGGCGCCGGATCGGGTGAGCGTGGCGACCAGGTCGTCGGTCGCCCGCCGGAGCTCGTCGTTCGCGGCGAACGGTGGAGAGCCGGGATCCTTCGCCTGGACGAGGACGTTCTCGCGTAAGGGGTCGAAGGCGTTCTGGGCGTTCAAGGCGGTTTGCGCGCGGCCGGATTCGCCGGGATCGGTGCTCCGGCGGCTTTCGCCGTCCAGGAGCAGGCCCGAAAGCAGGGCGATGAGGACGAGGGCGACCCAGCCGACGAGGGTGAGCGCGCGGTGCCGCACGGACCAGGCGGCGATCTTTTCGGGCAGCATGAACTACAGTCCTTTGCGTGAAGGAGTGAGATGCCTCGGGCGAGGTTTTTGCTTCTTCTTTCCTGGGCCGTCGAGTTGCCGCTCGGCGGCCCAGGGTCTTCACCGGCCGATCAGCCGACCTCCTTGAGGATCCGCTCGACCGAGCCCACGCTCTTCTGGAGATCCGCGAGGCGCCCGTCGAGTTCGGTGAGTTTGCGTTCGGTCTCTTCCTGCGCCTGGACGGCTTTCTCGGCGAGCCTGCGGTATTCCTGCTCGCGCGCGAGCGCGCCCCTGGCCCGGACGGTCGCGCCGAACTGCCAGACGACCACCGTGATCACCACGGTGAGGAACACGAAGATGCCGATCACCCCGGCGACCTCCTGCCATTGATGCCACTTCACGGTCGTTCCCCCTCATCGCCCGGTGCCGGTGTGCTCAGCGTCGGCGCCGCGGCGGCGATGGTGTCCGGGCTCAGCTCGACCAGGAACGGTGTCACCTCGTAGAACTTCATCGCTTTCCCGTCCTCCGAAAGCTCCAGGGTGGCCGACACGAGCCCGGCCGCCTCCAGTTTGCGCAGGTGGAGCTGCAGGAGTGCCCGGCTGATGCCGAGCTCCCGCGCCAGCTGGCTCACGTACGCGCGCTCCGCGCGGAGCGCCGCGACGATCCGCAACCGGTGCGGATTCGACAGTGCCCCCAGCAGCCGCAGCAGCTCGTCGCCGGTGGGTCCGGTGGCGGTCATGCCGAGCTCCTGCACATGCCAAAGAAATCTAGCAGGTGCTGGCTCGATCTACCAGGTGTTCCATCCAGACGTTCGGCTCCACGTAGACGCCGACGTCCTGCGCCGAGGAGGCGAGCACCGGTGCGATACCGCCCGGCACGGCCGTGAGACCGTCGCTAAGTTCGACACCGGTCCACGCCCTCCACTGCGCGAAAGTGCCCGTGACCGTCATCGCGAACGGTGCCACTTTCACGAACCGGGCGCCGAGCCGTTCGTGCGTGCGCAGCCACGGATCTTCGGGCAGCCCGTCCCGGCGACGGCGAGCCACATAGTCCTCAAAGGACAGTTCGGGTTCGTTCTCCTTCCCCGCCGGGCGAACCGGCACCACGAGGTTGCGCATCCCGGTTTCCGAGGCACGTGTTTTCAGTGCTTTCAAAGCTTTTGTGGCCAGGCCGCCACCGCGGCGGCCTGGCTCGACCATCACTTCGAGGGCGATCAGAGTGTTCGTCTCACGGGCGCTCATCAGGTCTTCCGCGGCCCAGATCAGGGCGGCGTCCCAGCCGTGGTCCGGCAGTTCCGGACGGTCGGCCGTCGGGAAACCGACCGGGACGGCGGCTGTTCTCGCCACCGGGACGCCGTTTTCCAGCAGCACGAGGAAGTATTCCGGCCAGCGCGCGGCCAAGTGGGACGATTTCGCCAGCAGGCCCGTCAGGTCGTGCTGGAGGAACTCGCCTCCGACGCCGCCGAGGCCGAGCGCGGGCTCGCGCAGCTCAGGCCGGGTGGCCAGGTCTTCGATCACGATCATGTCCTCAGTAGACCCGAGGACAAGCGTTTCTCACGAGGTGGTTTTCGGTACCGTCTAGCGCACGGGCAGCGCGCGGCGCCGTCCGGTGATCCCGGTGGTGTTGAGGTTGGCGCGCTCTCCGGCGGAATGACCGTCGAGGTAGCCGCTGCCGGACAGCCGCCTCGGCGGTGCCGAGCGCAGATCGCCGTATTGCTCGTCGTATGCCTGCTTGACCATCGCAGTCCGGTCCTGGATCACCAGTTCGGCGGAGCGGTGGCCGGCGGCGGTGGTGTGGGTGCGGGCCGCGGTGTCTTCACTGTTGCGGAGTCGTTCGTAGACCGCGCCGGAGAACCCGTGCAGCCAAGTCCGCCGGTACGCGGCCAGTGATTCGCCCATGAACACCCGGTTCTCCGGGCGGACCCTGGTCAGTTGCGTGGTCGCCTGCAACAGCAGGCTCGTGTACAGCAGTTCGGTCCGTTCCAGATCGGAGCGGAAGCCGAACACGGTCACCGCGGTGACCGACTGGCCGAGCCGGTGCAGCAGGGCCCGGCAGCGCAGGGGATGCGCGATGTTCGTGAGCAGTCCCGCCTTGTCGCGGCTGTACGGATTGTCGAGCGGGATCATGATCTGGGTGATCTCGTCGGCGGTCGCCCCGGAGGCGGCCAGCAGTGCTTGATCGATGCCGTACCGGGCGATCAGTTCGGCGGCCTTGGTGTTGTACGACTCTGCTTCGGCCTCGGTGACCGCCGGGTCCTCCGCCTTCGCGAGAAGTTTCCGGACGCGTGCGAGCAGCGTGTCATGGTCGGGCATGGCCCCCCTTCCTGATTGGGTTGGAGCGGATCAACCTAGGAGAGAGGTCCGACAATATTCGGGCAAGATCTCCGGATCCCGGCAAGGGGGTGCTATGTCGGTCGAGGTGTCGGTGGTCGGTTCGGGTCCGAACGGGCTCGCGGCGGCGGTCCTGCTGGTCAGGGCGGGCCTGTCGGTCGAGGTTCACGAGGCGGCGGACGAGATCGGCGGAGGGACGCGCACGGCTCCGCTGTTCGACGACGACGTCCTGCACGACATCTGCGCCACCGGGCATCCGATGGCCGCGGCGTCCCCGTTCTTCCGCTGGTTCGGCCTCGCCGAGCACGGTGTCGACCTCCTGCGGCCGGAGATCGCGTACGCACACCCGATCGACGGTAACCGGGCCGGACTCGCCTATGAAGATCTCGACCGGACCTGTGACGTCCTTGGTACGGACGGCCCCCGGTGGCGCCGCTTGCTGGGACCGCTGGCCGGGAACAGCCGCGAACTGACCGATCTCCTGCTCGGCGACCTTCGCCATCCGCCCCGTGATCCCCGGATCGCAGCCCTGCTCCCGGCTCGGATCGCGACGCTCGCGGCCGGACTGGAGCGCCGCTTGTTCACCGGTCAGGAGGCGCCCGCGCTGCTTTCCGGCGTCTCCGCGCATGTGATGGGCCGCCAGCCTTCGCTCGCCGCGGCGGGGGCGACTCTGCTGCTCAGCCACCTCGCGCACTCGACAGGCTGGCCGATCGCCCGAGGCGGAAGCCAGACCATCACCGAGGCCCTCGCCGCCGACGTCCGCGCGCACGGCGGGCGGATCCACACCGGCAGCCGGATCACCGATCTGCGGCAACTGGCGAAGTCGCGGACGGTGATCCTCGACATCGCCCCGCGCGGGTTCCTCGACATCGCCCGCGATCTGATGCCGCCGCGATACCGGAAGGCACTGGAGTCCTACCGCTACGGACCCGGCGCGGCGAAGGTCGATTTCCTGGTGTCCGAACCGATTCCGTGGGCGGTGCCGGAGGTCGGCAAGGCGGGCACCGTCCACCTCGGAGGCACGCGCGACGCGGTGTACGCCGCCGAAAACGCCATCGCGCGCGGAGGAGATCCGGACGACCGCTTCGTGCTCGTGTCCGATCCGATGGCGATCGATCCGTCGCGCGGGCTGCCGGGCAAGCGGCCGGTGTGGGCGTATTGCCATGTGCCGCACGGGGATCCGCGAGACGTCACCGAGATCGTCCGACGACGGATCGAAAGGTTCGCGCCCGGGTTCTCCGACACGATCCTGGCGAGCCGGTGCGTCACCGCACCGGAACTCGAGGCGTACAACGCGAACTACCCCGGCGGTGACGTCGCCGCCGGCGCGGTGAATCTGCGGCAGGTGCTCGGACGGCCCGTCGTGCGGTGGAATCCGCACAAGACCCCGCTCGGCGGCGTCTTCCTGTGCTCGGCCGCGACCGCGCCAGGGCCGGGCGTGCACGGCATGGGCGGCTGGCACGCCGCGAAATCCGTACTGGGAAAGGACTTCGAGCGCGTAATTCATGATCCGCGAGGCCGGACGAGGCCGGTTTCGTAGGCGACCACCACGGCTTGGGCGCGGCTCGAAATCCCGAGTTTGGTCATGAGCCGGTTCAGATGCGTCTTCACGGTGGCCTCGCTGACCAGCAGGCTCCGGCCGATGTCGGCGTTCGGCATGCCGGTGCCGACGAAACGCAGCACCTCGAGTTCGCGTTCGGTCAGCCCGGCCAGCGCGGGCGGGGCCGACGGTTGTTCCGGCGGGCCTTGGGTGAAGGCTTCGACCAGCCGCCGGGTGATGGTCGGGCCGAACAGCATGTCGCCGCGCGCGACCGCGTGGATCCCGGCGATCAGCGTCTCCGGCGGACTGTCCTTGAGCAGGAAACCTGCGGCGCCCGCACGCAACGCGGTGTAGACGTACTCGTCCAAGTCGAAGACCGTCAGCATGAGCACATTCGGCTTGTCCGGCCCTGCATGCGCGAGGATCCGCTCGGTCGCCTTGACGCCGTCGAGTTCGGGCAGCCGGATGTCCATCAGGATCACGTCCGGACGCAGTTCAAGTGCCTTCTCGACGGCCTCGAGCCCGTCTCGCGCTTCGCCCGCGACGTGCACGTCGGGAACCGCGCCGAGCAGGGCGACGAAGCCCGCCCGGACGAGATCCTGGTCGTCGACCACCAGCACACTGGTCACCGGGCTCGCTCCTGCGGCAGATAGGGAAGGGTCAGTTCGATCGCGAAACCGCCTGATCCGGCCGGTCCCATTTCTATCGAACCACCGTACATTCTCGCTCGTTCACGCATTCCGATGAGGCCTTGCCCCGCCGGATTGGGCGGTGGCGTCTCGTCCGAAGCGGAATTACTGACGCGGAGTACGAGCGCTTCCTCGCCGTATTCGAGGACGAGTTCCGCACACGCCTTCTCCGCGTGTTTCAGTACATTCGTAAGCGCTTCTTGAGCGATACGGTAGGTGCACAGTTGCTGTCCCGGCGGAAGTCGTCGTGGTTCGCCGATCGTGCGCGTCTTCACCGTGAGGCCCGCCTCGCGAACCCGGGTGACCAGTGCGGGAAGGTCGGCGAGGCCGGGCTGAGGGCGGTATTCGTGGGGTTCGCGCCGCGGCGGGCGCAGCACGCCGAGCAGGCGCCGCAGTTCGTCGAGGGCTTCCGTCGTGGTCCCGGCGATGGTGTCCAGCGCGGTGCGCGCGGTGTCGGGGGAGGACTCGAAGACGTAGCGCGCGAGGTTCGCCTGCACCGAGATCACCGAAATGTGGTGGGACACGACGTCGTGCAGCTCGTGCGCGATGCGGATGCGTTCCTCGACCACGGCCTGCTCCGCTTCGAGCCGGATCTCCCGTTCCGCGCGGACGGCGCGCTCGACCATCCGGTCCGCGCGGACGTAGCCGAGCCGTCCGACGATGATCGTGCCCACGCACTGCGCGATCAGGCGGGTCGTGTCGACCACGAAGGACGGCACTTCGCCGAGGATGAGCCCCAGCTCGAAAAGGACGACCCACACGATGGTCGGCGCCACGGCCTTCGCGGGCGGATAGCGCGCCCACACCGTGTACGCCGCGATGAAGGCCGCGGGTTCGCCCAAAGTGGCCCGGTAGCCCAGCGCGGTGTAGACGGTCATGACCGAAACCGAGGCGAGCAGGACCGCGATCGGATGACGGCGCCGCACGACCAGCGGGAGGGCGATGAGGACCGCGAGGGCGACGACCCCGGGCTCGACCGGGTCGCCGAACGAACCGCCGCGAGGTGCCGCGCCCAGCGCGAGGAGAGTGGCCGAGGCCGCCGTGATCAGGCAGTCGAGGAGCAGCGGCCGTGTGCGAAGGAGCTGAAAGGGCTGAGCGAGGGACGGCACTTCCGAAAACTACCGCCGCAGCGTTAACGGGCCCAATTCCTGCAACCATCGCGGTATTCGCCCGCCGATATACCGCCAAGGTTTACCCCGGCCTCCGACTCGAGGGGATTCCGCTCGGTGATCTGTCCGGTTACCGTCGGAACAGGATGGACATTTCCATTCCCCCGACTCGGCGAAGAGGATGACCTGCCCCGGGTAAGAGGGCCTTCGGGAGGGGATATCCGGAACGGGCCGCCTCTTCGCCGAGCTTCAGCCAAGGTAAGCGTCAAGGGTGACGGCCAGCGCCCTTTCCGGCGACGGCGCGAAGCTGGCGCCCGCCAGCCCGCCCCAGAGCCACAGCTGGGCGAGGCCGTGCAAGGACGCCCACAGTGAGGACGCGAGCAGTCGCGGATCGGTCGTGGGATGCCAGTCGCCGTTCTGCACCTCGGCGACCAGCGCGGCGAAGAAGTCGAACACCGCGCTGCTCACCCGGGTGAGTTCGGGATCGTCCGGATCGATGAGGTCGCGGCGGAACATCAGCTCGAACATCGCCGGATGGGCCAGTGCGAAGTCGAGATATCCGTGGCAGGCCGCGATGAGCCGTTCGCGCGGTGTCCCGGCGGGCAGGCCGTCGCCGCGGTCGAGCAGTTCGGTGTAGCCGCGGGTGGCGACCGCCGAGAGCAGGGCCGCGCGGCCGGAGAAATGCCGTAAGGGCGCGCCGTGCGAGACGCCGGCGGCCTTGGCGATCCCGCGCAGCGTCACCGCGCCGACGCCCTCTTCGGCCAGCAGGTTCGCCGCGGTGTCGATCAGGCGGGTTCGGGCGCCCACGACCGGGTCTCCTCGAGGACGGGCAGGAGATCCGGGCGCTTCGGCAGGAAGCCGTCGCCCGGCTGGCGGCCGCTGAGCCGGTTGCGGAAGCGGCTGACCGCGACCGGGAGTACCTCCCGCGTCAACCAGTTCAGGTCCGCGCGGAGACCGGGGCGTCCCGCCGAACCGGGGAGCGGTTCGAGCCAGGCCGGGTCGTGGGTGACACCGAGTTTGCCGAGCACGTGCCCGGCGAGGCGCCGGTGGCCCTGCTCGGACAAGTGCAGCCGATCCGGGCCGAAGTAGCGGGAATCGTGCGCGGCGTGGTCCGGCCAGAGGTCGACGAGCGTCGCGCCGTAACTGACGGACGCCTCCCGGATGGCGTCGTTCAGCGCGGTGAGGCGCGGGCGCATCCGGTGGCCCATCGGCATGCGGTGCGAGATGTCGCTGAGGGTGAAGGTCACGACGTTCGGCGCGATTTCGGTGCAGGCGCGGATGGCCGTGTCGACGCGGCGCGCGACCGTGCGCGCGTCCCAGCCGCGGCTCATCACGTCGTTGCCGCCGCCGAACAACGCGATCAGGTCCGGCTGGAGCCTGCTCGCCGCCTCGGTCTGCTCCGCGTGGATCTGGTCGAGCCTGCGCCCTCGGACCGCGAGGTTGGCGTAGCGGAAACCGGGCTCTTCCTCGGCGAGGCGTGCCGCGACGAAGTCCGCCCAGCCCCGGTAGAAGCCACCCGACGGATGCGGATCGGCCAGCCCTTCGGCGCAGCTGTCGCCGAGCGCGACGAAACGTTGGTAGCCCATCCAGATCTCCGTAACCGCGAGTTCACCTTGTAGACACTGTCTATCAAACCCGAGTAGACGCTGTCTACTCAGCGGCCGAGGCGAGCCCGATGGGTGAAGGCGACCGCGCGACGCGGGTTCGCGCTCTTCGCGCTGAACCAGGGTGGCCGCAAGGCGTCCGGCATCGGGCACGAGAACCACAAGATGATGCTGGATCACTGTCGGCAGACCAAGAACATGCTCGTGTCCTATTCGGACAGTGCGCTCGGGTTCTTCTGATGACCGAGCGGGTCGCTTTGACACCGGCCGCGGGACCGCAGTTCGAGTACTGGAAGCACGCGCATCTGACCATCGACGTCGTGCCCGGCAGGGGGAGCGGGTTCTCTCTGGAAGTGCCCGAAGGCGTGCGTTTCCTGACCCGCTCGAGGTTGCTTGAGTAAACGAACGGTCGTGCTATCTTCGGGGTTGTGAGCACACTCGAAGTGAACGAGGTCTTCGTCGGGCGGCCGTCCGTACTCGGGCTGAAGCGCGACGTCCCGGTGTACAGCGCCATCGCGAAGTCGCGTGTCGACGCGTCGTCACTGAAGCTGGACGAGATCAATCTGGCCGGTGACGACCAGGCGGATCGCACCGTCCACGGCGGGGTCGACAAAGCCGTTTACGTCTATCCGGCGACGCACTACGCGACCTGGTCGGAGCAGGGCTTCGCGGTGGTGGCCGGCGACTTCGGGGAGAACGCGTCGGTGGTGGGCGCCGACGAACACGACGTCCGCGTCGGCGACGTCTGGGCCTGGGGAGACGCGCTGGTCCAGGTCTCGCAGCCACGGACGCCGTGTTTCAAGCTCGCGATGAAGACCGGGCGCAAGGACGTCATCCCGGCGATGATCGATTCCGGCCGGAGCGGCTGGTACCTGCGGGTGCTGCGGACGGGCGAGGTCCCGACTTCGGGCCGGATGACGCTCGAAGAACGCGATCCGGCGAGTCCGACGATCGCCGAGGTGTACGTCGCGTCGTTCACCAACGTCGCCCAGCTGGACGACGCTCGCCGGGCGGCGTACTGGGCGCTGCTGGATCGGGTGCTGGCGGCGCCGTCGCTCTCCCGGCAGTACCGTGACGGCCTGGAATCGGCGAAACGGCGGCGGGAGGAACGGGATGCCGGTTGACGGCCGGGTGGCCCGCGGCGACGCGACGAGGCGGATCGTGCTGCGGCGCGCCGTCGACATCGCCTCCGTCGAAGGGCTCGACGGGCTGTCCCTCGGCAGGCTCGCGACCGAGCTGGAACTGAGCAAATCCGGGGTCTTCGCGTTGTTCGGTTCCAAGGAGGAGCTGCAGCTCGCGGCGGTCGAGACGGCGAGTGCGATCTTCGCAGAGAACGTCGTCGGGCCGACGCTGGAGGTCGAGCAGGGGATCGCCAGGCTGCGCGCGCTGTGCGCGAACTGGCTGGGCTACTCGGAACGCCGGGTGTTCCCCGGCGGCTGCTTCTTCTTCAACGCCGGCGCCGAATTCGACGCGCGGACCGGCCGGGTCCACGACGCGGTGGCGAACGCGAGCCGGGGTTTCGCCGAGTTCATCCGGGCGACCGCCGTCGAGGCGAGGAAGGCCGGGCACCTTCGCGAGTCCGTCGACGTGGCGCGGCTGGCCTTCGAACTGCACGCCCTCGGCCGGGCCGCGAACGCCGACTCGGTGATGTTCGGCGGCACCGAGCCCTACGCGCTGGCCCGCGCCGCCATCACCGCCCGTCTCGACGCCGCCGCGGTGACATGAAAGGCCCGTTACTTGCAAATTTCGCAAGTAACGGGCCTTTCCTGTCACGTGAGCGGGGCTACTTCCAGTCGACCTGAGTGGACCGGTAGAAGTCGATGCCCTGCTGAACCCACCGCGGGCTCTGCTTCGCCAGCCGGAGCCGGTAGGCGTCCCACGTCCGGGAATCCTTCGGCGACCAGCCGATCTCGGCGTAACCCGGCAACCTCGGGAACGCCATGAACTCGATGTGCTCACTGGTCACGAGCGTTTCCGACCACAGCGGCGCCTCGACACCGATGACGTTCTGCTCCGTCACGCCCTGCAGGTACGTCGCCGGATCCCAGTCGTAACCGGTCTTGACCTCGATCAGCCCGGCCCAGCTCAGCCCGAGCGGCGTCTGCGGGTGGTACTTCATGTCCATGTAGGCCTTGTTGGCGGGCGACATCAGGATCTTGTTGCCCCTGGCCGCCGCCGCGGCGACGTTCGCGTCGGTGCCGGTCGTGCCCCAGAACTGCGGGACGGCCGAAAGCGGCGGGGTCGTCTTCGCGATGTCGTGCCAGCCGGTGATCGTCTTGCCGTACTTCGCGACGATCGGCTGCACCTTCTTGGCGAAGGTCTGGTAATCCTCCGGAGTGGTCGCGTGTGCCTCGTCGCCCCCGATGTTGAGGTACTTGCCGGGGGTGATCGCCGCCAGTTCGCGGAGGACGTCGTCGACGAACTTGTAGGTGATGTCGCTCTTGATGCACAGCGAGCTGTAGCCGACCTCGATGTCCGTGCGCGGCGGCACCGCGACGCCGTCGCAGTTCAGTTCGGCGTAGGAGTGCTGGGCCGCGTTGGTGTGCCCGGGCATGTCGATCTCGGGAACGATCGTGATGTGCCGCGAAGCCGCGTAGCGCACCAGGTCCTTGTACTGCTCTTGGGTGTAGTACCCGCCAGGAGCGCCGCCGACGGCGGTCTGCCCGCCCACGGTCGCCAGCTTCGGCCAGCTCTTGATCTCGATCCGCCAGCCCTGGTCGTCGCTCAGGTGCAGGTGGAGCGTGTTGATCTTGTACTGCGCGATCTGGTCGATGTACAGCTTGACCTGCTCCGGCTTGAAGAAGTGCCGGGCGACGTCGAGCATCGCGCTGCGGTAGCCGAAGCGCGGGTAGTCGAGCACGGTGCCGCCCGAAACCACCCATGAACGCTTCTGGACGGTCTTCGCTTCGATCGCCGACGGGAGCAGTTGTCGCAGTGTCTGCACGCCGGAGAACAGGCCCTTGTCGGTGTTCGCCTTCAGGGTCACGCCCGAGGACGACACCTTGAGCTGGTAACCCTCGGTGCCGACCCGGCCGCTCGCGTGGCCGGTTTCGAGCGAGATGGCGGGGCCGCCGCCGCGGTGGCCGGTGACGACGGGCAGCCGGTAGCCGGTGGCGGGCCGGAGCAGCCCGGCCAGGTACTCGGCGACCTGCTTGCCGTCGCGATCGGCACGGATGACGGTCCCGGGACTGAGCCGGAAGTTCGCGCGGGGATCCGGTTTCGCGTCGACCGGCGCCGGGACGACGTCGGTGACGGTCCGTTCGGCCTTCGCGTGCTGTGCTGCGCTCGCCGTCGCGGGCAGGCCGAAGGTCACGAGACCCAGGACGGCCACACCGAGCACGGTTGTGGACAGGCGTTTACTCATGGAGCACCTCCGGTCGGGGAACTGGAGACTCTCTTCCTTTAGAGGTATAGACCAATAGGGCAAACGGGACAACACCCGATCGGACTAGGACGGCGTACCGATCACCGGTCATTCGCCGCGCAGAACCGCTTTCAAGGCATCGAGAACGCTCGCGTCCTCGATCGTCGAGGGCACCTGTTCGTCGCGGCCGTCGGCGATTCCGCGCATGGTCTTGCGCAGGATCTTCCCGGATCGCGTCTTCGGCAGCGCGTCCACAATGGACACGTCACGGAACGCGGCCACCGGGCCGATGTCGCGCCGGACCAGCGCGACCAACTCGGCCTTGAGCGTTTCGGCGTCGGCGTCGACCCCGGATTTCAGCACCACGAATCCGCGCGGAAGCTGCCCCTTGAGCTGGTCACGGACGCCGATCACCGCGCATTCGGCGACGGCGGGATGGGAGGCCAGCACGGCCTCCATCGAACCGGTCGAAAGCCGGTGACCCGCGACGTTGATGACGTCGTCGGTGCGGCCCATGACGAACAGGTAGCCGTCTTCGTCGACGTATCCGGAGTCACCCGTCAGGTAGTGGCCTTCGTACCGCGAAAGATACGCCTCGCGATACCGCTCGTCGTCCTGCCACAGCGTGGGCAGCGATCCCGGCGGAAGCGGAAGCTTGATGGCGATCGCGCCTTCCTTGCCCGCCGGAAGCGGATCGCCCGACTGGTCCAGGATCCGCACGTCCCAGCCCGGCACCGGTTTCGTCGCGGAACCGGGTTTGACCGGCATCGGTTCCAGCCCGCGCGGATTCGCCGCGATCGGCCAGCCGGTCTCGGTCTGCCACCAGTGGTCGATCACCGGCACGCCGAGCTTCTCGTGCGCCCAGTGATACGTCTCCGGATCGAGCCGTTCACCCGCCATGAACAGGGTTTCGAACCCGCCGAGCTGGTATTTCTTCGTTTCGTTCGCGTCCGGGTCGACCTTCTTGATCGCCCGCAACGCCGTCGGCGCGGTGAACAGCGCCTTCACGCCGTGGTCGGCGATGACCCGCCAGAACGCGCCCGCGTCCGGGGTATTGACCGGTTTGCCCTCGAACATGAGCGTCGTGGCCCCGATGAGGAGCGGCGCGTAGACGATGTAGGAATGGCCGACGACCCAGCCGACGTCGGAAGCCGTCCACCACACGTCACCGGGGTGGATGTCGTAGATCGCGCCCATCGACCAGGCCAGCACGACCGCGTGCCCGCCGGTGTCGCGCACGACGCCCTTCGGCTTCCCCGTGGTGCCGGAGGTGTACAGGATGTACAGCGGATCGGTCGCCGCGACCGGCACCGGATCGGCGGGGGAGGCGTTCGCGACCAGTTCGGCCCAGTCGGCGTCGCGCTCGCCCAGCTCGGCGCGGGCACGCTCGCGCTGCAGCACCACGACCTTGTCCGGCTGATGGACGGTGCCCGCGAGCGCCTCGTCGATGATCGGTTTGTACTCGACGACCCGTGCCGGTTCGATCCCGCACGACGCGGCCACGATCACCTTCGGTTCGGCGTCCTCGATCCGCGCCGCCAGTTCCTTGGGCGCGAACCCGCCGAACACCACCGAATGCACCGCGCCGAGCCGGGCGCAAGCGAGCATCGCGATCGCGGCCTCGGGGACCATCGGCATGTAGACGATGACGCGGTCGCCCTTCCCGACACCGAGAGAGGCGAGCGCGCCGGCGAACCGGGCGACGTCGTCCAGCAGTTCCGCGTAGGTGAACCGGCGTACCGAATCGGTGACCGGCGAATCCCAGATCAGCGCGGTCTGCCCGCCGCGGCCGTCCCGGACGTGCCTGTCGAGCGCGTTGAACGCCGTGTTCAGTTCCCCGTCCGGGAACCAGCGGTAGAAGGGCGCCTTCGACACGTCGAGGGCTCGCGTCGGCGGACGGGTCCAGTCGATCGCCTCCGCGGCTTCGAGCCAGAAACCCTCCGGGTCTTCGAGGCTCCGCTGGTACGACTCGGCGTACATCGAAAGCTCCTTCGCGCTCGGGTACCGGACCCATCATGTCCCGGCCGTCACGCGATCGCCCCTCAGGCGAAGATTTTGCCGACGCTCTCCGAGATCTTGCCGATCAGTTCCGTGAAGTCGGAGGCACCGGCCAGCAGTTTCTTCACCTTCTCCCAGCGACTCAGCGCGACCGCGGAGTTGGCCTCGGCCGGATTCCGGACGTCCTCCGCCAGGTCGTCGAGGTTGTCCTCGATGACTTCGCGCTTCTCGACGCCCGACTGGCCGACCTCGGTCTTCAACCGGGTGAGCAGTTCGACGAGGTCGCTGACCTGTTCCGGCGTGGCGCCGTAGTGGATCGTCCCGCCGCTGATGGTGCCGTGGTTCTCGCCGCCCGTGACGATCGGCGCGTTGCTGACCCCGGTCACCGCAATGCGATTGGTGGGCTCCCTGGTCATTTCTCCTCGTTCCTCGGCTGCTGCACGGTGCCGCCGGAGATCGTTCCCTGGTTCACGCCACCGGTCACGATGGGCGCGTTGTTGGTGCCGGTGATGGTGATGTCGTTGTTGATCACCGTCGCGGCCTGGCGCTCGAACTGGGCCGCGGAATAGCCGCAGTCCCGCATCACCTGGCTGATCGCCGGGACCAGCCTGCTTTCGAGGATCTTCTCGTACCGCTCGACGTCGACGAGCTGGAAGTAGTCGCGGACCTCTTCCGCGGCGGCCAGTTCCCGCAGCGTTTCGGCCGAGCCGTACCGGCTGGGGTTCGGTGTGTCGATGTCGTGCGGCTGCGCCCGGATCGTCCGCATCGCGTGCCAGACCCGGCCCGGTGTGGTGGCAGGCAGTTTGAGCCAGCGCAGGACGCCCTGCCCGATCGCGGTCAGGTAGTTCATCGTCATCCGGTCGACCACGCGGTACTCGTCGCGGATCGGGGGCAGCACGTACGGCGTCCACTCGAGGTAGAGCGTGCTGCTGTCGACGGCGGCGTGCAGGAACGCCGACATCATCAGGTCCCTGTCCCAGGTTTCGACCTGGAAGGTCAGGTAATGCCTCGCCCATTCCCTCGGCTGGCGCCGCACCTGCTCGGCTTCCGCGGCGGGGAGCAGATACGACGGCGGGCCGTCGTGACGGGGCAGGTAGGGAAGGGCGACGGGTTCGTGGGCGTGGTCCACCAGTTCGTCGGCGGAGGCGTAGACGACGTCCTGGATCCGCAGTTCGCGCAGCCGCCTGTCCGGGGTCAGCGCGTCGCTTCGCTGCAGAACCTGCATCGCGGCGCGGATCCGCTGGTAGAAGGCCACCGTGGTGAGCTCGTCGAAGGGAGTCCCGTCGGGTTTGGCGGTCTCGTCGAGCTTCTCGAGCGGGAGCACCATCGACCAGGACTGCCGGGCGACGCCGGCGCCGACGAACGGGTTGTAGCCGCGATAGACGACCAAGGGCACCACGCCGTCGCCGCTGTGGACCTGCCGATCGTGGCGATGGCGTTCCAGTTCGGTGCGGAATCGCGGCGGCGCGGCCGCGATGGACGGGCGCTCGTCGAGGGACTTGCCTCCGAACGGACGGCTTCGCGCCCGGCGGCCGTACCGGACGGTCAGCAGCCGCCACACGGTGATCCGGTCGGCGACCAGGATCAGCAGCATCACCACGGCGGCGATCGCGCCGATGTAGGCCAGCGACGGATCCGAAACCGTTGTCCCGCCACCGTAATAGTCACTGCCATAGCTATCGCCGTAACGGCCGGAGGACGACGAAGAATACTTGCTGACGCCCAGATCTTCGAGGAACAGTCCGCCGAAGGTGAACGCCGTGACGAAGAAGAGCACCACGGCCAGCGCGAACAAACTGCCGAATCCGCGCAGCGCCGCGCCTGGCCTCCCCGTCCGCATCCTCTTCCAGATCGACCGGATGGACAGCAGGCCCGCGAGGAACACCCAAATGGAGAAAAGGGCCGTTCCGATCGAGAAGTACAGGAACACCAAGGCGAGCACGCCGAGGAGAGCGTCCCGGTATTTACGCCGCGACCGGGCCGAAATCGCCTCGGCGAGCACCGTCGGCGCGTGGAAACCCGGTGACGGCGGGACCGGCCGTGTCGGTTCGACGAGATATTCGCGGATGGCGTCATCGGCGTAGGACGAATCGAGATGGGCCGCCGCGGCGAGATATCTGGTGCTGTCATCGGGTGGGACGTTGTGCGAAGCCGCCAAAGCGGCCCAGTTCGTCATCCGGTCTCCGTCGGTGCGTTCAAGGTGTCGAGTTGTCGAGCATCACGGCGACGAACGGTTCCCAGGCCGTCCAGTCGGAAGCGGGCGACGAGACGTAGACGAAATACTCGATTCCGCCGGTACGCCAATAGATCCCGCGGACCCGCCGTTGTTGTCCTTCCCGTCCGTCCCAGGTGAATTCCCAGTCCACCCCTTCGAAACCGCGAACCGCGCGCGGTTCCATCCGGAGCCTGCTGAGACCGGGAAGCCGGGTTTTCGCTTCTTGTTCCGAAGCCGCCCGGAACTGCCCGATCTCGCCGGAAGCGGAATAGCTTCCGAACCGGACGTAGTGGCTCGCCCTGGTGGGATCGGTGGCCTGGAAGGAACCAGGCTGGTTTTTGATCGGTTCGGGATTCCACCCGCGCGGGACGACGGTCCGGAAACCGCCGGTGCCACTCGCCTGATCGACGTCCGGCCGCGCCGTCACGCCGGTGGTCGTCGTCGCTTGCCGAGAGGACGGGGAAAGCGAGATATCCACCGACGACGAGACCGCCGACGCCGCGATCGGCGCGGTCACCGGTGGTTCTTTCGCCGTGGTGATCAGCAAAGTGGCGCCGACGAGCGCGCACAAGGTCAAATTCGCGGCGGCGGCGCCCAGCGCCAACCGCGCGTTGCTCGCCGACATTCGTGACCTCCCCAGGCACGGCGCGAACAAAGAGCGGGTGTTCGAACGGGCACAGAGCGTAGCATGATTCGCCGGGTCGGATGACGGGGTTCCGAGGGGAGTTCGAATGGACAGGACGCCGGGTGATCGGTTGGCGGAGGCTTCCCGCCTCGAGGCCGAGCTCATGACCAGACCGGATGACGTCGAATTGAGGGACGGTCTCGCCGCCGAACTCGCCGCGCTGACCGTCGACGTCCGCAGTCTCACCCGGGACCGGATCCCGGTCTTCACTTCCGCCCGGCAGCGCGAGTTCTGCGGGTACGCGGCGCGAAGGCTGATCGAGCTGGGCGTGGGCGGTGAAGCCGTCCAGGCGTCCGCGACGGCGCTGCAAGCCGAACTCAGCGCGGGTGAGGAGTGGGTGTGGCGGAATCGTCACCTTTCCCTGGCACTGGTGATCGTCGTCGTGGCCGCCGGGCTCGCCGTCGTCGTGCTGGGCGCGCTGTCCGGGAACATCCCCGTGGTCGTGGCGGCGGGCGTGCTCGGCAGCGCCGGTCTGGCGGCGCTCGTGTTCGCCCGGCGCAAGCAGCGCTGGCAGATCGATGCCGAACGGGTCACACCGGTCATCTGGAGACACGGGATATAACCCGGCAACCCCTCGGCCCGGTAGAGCGTCCTAAGCTGGACTAGGGAAAAACCGCCGGAAACGGCCGAATCAGCGAGGGGAGCAGGGCCATGGGGCTAGCGAGCGCGCTGCTTTCGTTCGCGCACAGCCTGTTCGGGCCAGGGATCTGGCCTGGGGACTGGGTGTGGGCGACGAGCACCGCGGGAGCGCTGGTCGCGCTACTGCCCGCACTGGGAGCGATGATCGTCGCGATCATCCGCAAAGGCACCGGCAACCGCTACGACGTGGTGACCCTGTCCGTCTTCGGCGGGATCGGCGTCGTCGCGGTCTTCCTGTTGCCATGGGTGCTGGCCACCGGCCTTTCGCAGGTCTACCAGGAGGCCGCCTCGACGGAGTCGGGCGGTGAATCCGGGTTCAGCTCCAGCGACCTGGCGACGTTCACCTCCGACCAGAGCCCGCTGATCGGCAAGCAGAGCGTGTACCTCGGCGGCGGCCAGAACGTCTACGAGGTGCTGTTCTACCCGAACGGCATGCAGCTCTCGTACATCGTCTATCTGATCCTGCTGGTCGGGTTGCCCGCGCTGTCGCTGCTGTTCGTGATGCTGCAGGCGCGGACAGCGTTCCGCCGCGGACCGAAGTGGCCTTCGCGCTTCTTCTGGATCCCGTTCGTGCTGATGGTGCTGGCGAGCGTCGGCATGGGCGCGAACACCGCCGTGCACTTCTGGCTCGGTTTCCTGCCGCTCAGTGTGCTGGGCCTGATCCCGGTCGCGCTGGTCGGCCCGCCGCCGTGGTCGGTGATCAACCGGCCGGACCCGCAGCCCCGGCAGAAGATCGAGCCGTACCGCCCGGAGCCGCCCGCGCCGAAGCCGCAGCAGCAGTTGCCGCCCCCGCCGCCGCCCAAGCAGTACCCGGCGACGGCGCTCGCGCAGGCGCCCGAACCGCCCGCCCTGGCCGCTGTGCCGGGACCGGTCCCGGCCCCTCCGGGGTCCCGCAACTCCGGCGGCGGCCGCTACAAGCGCGTCCGGCGGCTCGGCCACGGTGGCTTCGGCACCGTGTGGGAAGCGGTCGACACTCAGCTCAACCGCACTGTCGCGCTGAAGATCGCGCACGCGCCGGACCGTGACACCGAGGAGCGGATGCAGCGCGAAGCCAGGGCTCTGGCCGTCGTGAACCATCCCAACTGCGTCCGCGTGTACGACCTCGTCGAGGAGCCGGACGGGCTCGCGCTGGTCATGGAGTACCTCGAAGGCAAGTCGCTGGCCGAGATCGTCGATTCGCAGGGCCCGCTCGACGACATCGCCGCCGGGCGCCTCTGGTCGACCATGGCGGGCGCGCTCGCCGCGGCACACGAGAAGGGTGTGCTGCACCGCGACCTCAAGCCGTCGAACATCATCCTCGACCGCAACGGGCTCGCCCATCTCATCGACTTCGGCATCGCCCGCAGTCAGGGCGACTCGAAGATGACCGCGACCGGGATGATGATCGGCACGCCGGACTTCGTCGCTCCCGAGCAGGCGATGGGCTCCCCGGCGAGCCCGGCTTCGGACGCCTGGCAGCTCGCCGCGACGGTCAGCTACGCGCTGTCGGGCCAGCCTCCCCGCGGTACCCGGGAGACCCCGATGGCCGCGCTGATGGCCGCCGCCCGCGCCGAACCGGTCTCGAAGCTGCCGAATCGCAGCGCCCACGCCCGGATCCTCATCGCGTCGCTCGACCAGGAGCCCCGCCGCCGCCCGACGCTCACCGCCGTGCGCCGCGACGTCGAAGGCTGGCTGGCCCGCGCCGGCAAGTCGCCGGACGGCCCGGTGACCCAGATCGTGCAGCGCCGCCCTCCGCAGCAGCCGCCACAACCTCAGCCCCACCAGCAACCGCAGGCCCAGCGCCACCCGCGCTGACCTGCGAAAAGAGAGCAAGGGACCTTTGCTAGCGTTAGTTAGTGTGCTAACGAACGCTAGCAAAGGTCCCTTGCTCTCTCAGTCGATGATGACCCAGGTCCCGTCGCGCCACGCCATCGTGAACGTCTTGGGGTCGCTGTCCATGATCGTCGCCTTCGGCGCGATCGCCTTGGGCGGGACGGTCACCTGGTCGGGACCCTTGCTCCGCACCTTCGCGGGATCGACCCGGGTGGCTTTCAGGTTCTTCAGATCCTCGGGCGTGAACATCTCGAACAGCATCGGGGTGAGACTGCGGCACTCCTTGATCCCGCCGTCGTAGGCGGGCGCCGAAATCCGGCAGACGGTTTCCAGGTTCTTGGCGCCCAGCGCGTGGTGGAACTCCTCCATCACGCTCGCGGCGCCGACCGGCGTATGCGCCGCCGGGCCACCGGTGGCGGGTTTGGTGACCGGCGAAGCGGTCGCCGAAGCCGCTGAAGGCCGTGAAGCGGTCGTAGCGGGAGCGCTCGAACTGCTGCTCGTCGGCGCGGTCGAGGTGCCCGGAACCGCCGAAGGCTGCGGCGACGCGCTCCCGGCCGTCTGTTCCTCGCACCCCACGAGTAGGAACAGGGCCGCGGCCGCGAAGGTCGTGGCGAGCGGTCGGATCGTCATGGTGCCCCCTGTCGAAGTGCTGCTGACCGGGGAAGAGTAACAACTGGGCCCTGAGTGTCACAGGCAAAGGAAGAAATCCGACCTTGACGGGCGACATGCCCGCTGAAAACATCTGCATGTATCTGCATTTGATGTACGTACATGCAAATGGGGGAATGATGGTCACGTCCGCGCGCACCGGTCTGGTGCCCTTGGTGGCGTTCGCGGTGTTCACCGCGACGCTCGACGTCTATGCCGGCAACCAGGTCCAGACTTTGAGTCCGCTCAGCGTCGCGGCGATTTCGCTCAGTCTCGCGGCGGCCTTCTTCTTCGGCGCCGACGTCGTGAGAAGGGGGCTGACGGCGGCCCTGAGCCCGTTCCGCGAGCAGCGCGCCGACGTCCTCGCCATCAACGTCACCACCGCGGTCACCTGGCTGAGCATGCTGTATGCGCTCAAGTTCCTCGAGCCCGCCATCGTCAACGTGATCAGCCTGGCGATCGGCCCGGCGCTGACGGTGCTTCTCGGAACTTTCCTGCGCCGCGGCAGCGCGGTCCTGCGTGCGGAGATCGCCACGGCGATCGGTATCTGCGGCCTGCTCGTCGTGCTGGTCTGGGCCTCCCTCGCCGGGCACAGCGGTGTCGGTGAGCGCCCCGGCGCCGAGATCGTCCTCGGCATCGTTCTCACCCTCGTCTGCGGGCTCGCGTCCACCGGCAACGTGATGTTTTCGAAGCGGCTCAGCGACGCGGGGAACAGCCCGCGTTCGGTGCTCGCCACCCGCTTCTGGCTGATCATCGCGATCGGCTGGGCCTTCACCGCCTTCGACGAAACGCCCCGGCTCGGGGAAGCGTTCGTGCCGTCGGCCGTGCTCGCGGTGATCGGCGTGGCCCTGCCGATGTACCTGTTCCAAGTCGGCGTACGGCATACCGAACCGATCACCGCGGCACTGATCACAACGTTGTCGCCGGTGTTCGCGCTGCTCTTGCAGTTGCCGGATCCCCGGCTGAGGCCGTCGGCGGTGTCGCTCGTGTGCATCGTCGCGATCACCGCACTGGTCGCGGCAGGCGTCTTCGCCCGCGCCCGGTTCACACGCCGCCGGTCACCGGATCAGGCCGAGGTCACTTCCAGGACGGAAGCCACAACTCGGCGTTCCAATGCTCATTGGTGATCGCATTGCCGTTGAGGATCGGCCACAGCCAGGCGAAGTTGGCCACGACGAGACCCACGTAGAGGGCGACGACGAGCATGCCCGTGCCCCGCCTTTCGAACCCGCGTTTCACGCCGCCGAGGATCTGGCCGAGGATCAAGGTCAACCCGAGTGCCAGGAACGGCGCCAGTGGCGTCGCGTAGAAGAAGTACATCTGGCGGTCGAGGTTGGTGAACCAGGGCAGGAACCCGGCGAAGTAGCCGACGAGCACGGCGGCGTAGCGCCAGTCCGCTCGGAAGAACGACCGCCACAGGCTCCAGCCGAGCATCGGCAGGGCCAGCCACCACATCGCCGGTGTCCCGATCAGCATCGTCGCCCGGATACAGGTCGACTCGCCGCAGCCGGTCGCGTCGGTGCCGCCCGCGTACGCGTAGAGCATCGGCCGCAGCCCCATCGGCCAGGTCCACGGCTTCGACTCCCACGGATGCGGTTTGTCCTTGGGCGTCACCAGGTTCGCGTGGAAGTCGAGGACGTTCATCGAGTAGTCGCCGAGCGACCGCAGCGCGGGTGGCATCCAGGCCCAGAAGCCCGGATCGAGGTCCTTGATCGCCACGTAGTTGCGGTCGGTCGCGGTCTCGCTCGCGAACCAGGCCCAGTAGCAGGCGAGGTACACCAGGATCGGGATGACGACGATCGCCCACAGTGCGGGCAGCACGTCGCGGCGCAGCGTGCCGACCCAAGGCCGCTGCACCCCGGCGGCGCGGCGCGCGGCCACGTCGAAGAACACGGTGAGCAGGCCGAACGCGGCGATGTAGTACAGCGCCGACCACTTGACGCCGAAGGTCAGCCCGATCATCAGGCCGCCGGCGAACCGCCACCACCGGAAACCGAGCTTCGGGCCGAACCGGGATTCTTCGATCCAGCCCTCGCGGACGGCGACGGCCAGCCGCCGCCGCACCTGGTCGCGGTCGCACAGCACGCAGGCGAACGCGGCGAGGACGAACACCGCGATGAAGATGTCGAGCATGCCCATCCGCGACTGCAGGTGCAGCACGCCGTCGCTGATCACCAGGATCCCGGCGACAGCGCCGAGCAGTGTCGAACGGGTGAGCCGCCGGGCGACGCGGATGGTGAGGAACACGATCAGCGTGCCCGCCAGCGCCGGCATGATCCGCCAGCCCCAGGCGTTGTAGCCGAACAGCCACTCACCGATCGCGATGAGGTGCTTCGCCAACGGCGGGTGCACGATCAGCTCATAGCCGTAGTTGTCTTCGTAACCGCCGTTGCGCAGCATCTGCCACGCCTGCGGGACGTAGTGTTTCTCGTCGAAGACGGGGGTGCCCTTGTCCGTGGGCGTTGCCAGATTCTGGATCCGGACGATGCCACCGATGAGCGTCAGCACCAGCGTGACGATCCAGCCGCGAAGGCGGTCAGTCGGCATGCCGCGGCCGAGGAGGGTGGCCTCGCGGTCGCTCGGTGGCCGGAGCGCGTCGACCGGATCCGGCCGCACGCTCTCGTCGTCACGGGTCAGCAGTGCGGTCACGGGGCATGATCCTACGGGCGGAAGAGTGAACTCGGTGTCCGGATCTGCGAACCGGTTAACCTTCGGGAATGACCGAAGGACGCCTCGTGCTGGCAGCCACCCCGCTCGGAGACGTCCGTGACGCTTCGCCGCGCCTGTCCGAAGCCCTCGCGACGGCCGACGTGATCGCCGCCGAAGACACCCGGCGCCTGCGCTCCCTCACCGCCGCCCTCGACGTTTCGCCGGTCGGGCGGGTGGTCAGCTTCTACGAGGACGTCGAGACCGCCCGTCTGCCCAAACTGCTCGAATCGCTCCAGTCGGGCGAGACGGTGGTGCTGGTGACCGACGCCGGGATGCCGAGCGTCTCCGACCCCGGATTCCGCCTGGTGGCGGCCTGCGTCGAGGCGGACGTGCCGGTGACCTGCCTCCCCGGCCCCTCCGCGGTGACCACGGCGCTCGCGTTGTCCGGACTGCCTTGCGACCGTTTCTGTTTCGACGGGTTCGCCCCGCGCAAACCCGGTGAACGCGCGAAATGGCTGGGTTCGCTGAAGGACGAGCCCCGCACGGTCGTGTTCTTCGAGTCTCCGCATCGTCTCGCGAGCACGCTCGCCGACGCCGCCGACGTCCTGGGCCCCGACCGTCGCGCCGCCGTCTGCCGCGAACTGACCAAAACCTATGAAGAGGTCAAACGCGGCAATCTGCCGGACCTGGCCGCCTGGGCGGCCGACGGCGTCAAAGGCGAGATCACCGTCGTCCTGGCGGGTGCGCCTCCGCGTTCGGTGAGCGTCGCGGACCTGGTCCCGGAAGTCTCGTCGCGGGTCGCTGCGGGCGAACGCCTCAAATCCGCAGCCGCCGAAGTCGCCGAGGCCACGGGAGTCTCCAAGAAGGAGCTCTACGACGCCGTCCTCGCGTCCCGTAAATGAGTGAGTGAGTAAGTAAGTAAGGACTAGGGCAGTAGGGCCCTCGCGGCCGCGTACGCCTTTGCGGCGTCGGGCTCGGCGCCGGTGATGACGTCCGTGTAGATGAAGGATTCGCCGATCCGGACCAGCAGGTAAGCAAGGTCCTCGACCGGCAGTGGCGGGGAGAGCCGTCCGGCCGTGACCTCCTCGCCCAGGAACTCGCACATCTTCGCGATCGCCCGGCTCTGGACCACGCTGGCCTTCGTCGTCAGAATCCGCAGCGCCCGTTCCGGTTCAGCGCGTAAGAACTCCCTGAACGGTTTCGAGTCGTTCACGGTCCGGACGAAGGTGCCGACGAGCTCCGCGATGCCCTCCGCGCCGCGTCCGAGCTTGCCGGAAGCCCGCGCTTCGAAAACCTCCACGGTCATCGACCACAGGATTTCGCCGAGCAGTTGATCCCGGCCGCCGACCCAGCGATGCAGCGTGGCCCGGCTGATCCCCAGTTCACCCGCGAGCTCGCCCATGTCCACCCGGCGCCCGTCGAGGAACCAGGCGCGCGCGATCGTGAACGCGCGCAGGGCGTCCGGGCGCGGCGAGGTCAGCTGGCGTTCGAGTGCGGTTTCGATGAGTGAAACATATCACGCTATGTCTCACGGATGAGACATATGCAAGAATGTCTCATCTCGATGAGGAGGAAGCGGATGCGCGCAGTACAGGTGACCGAATTCGGCGGACCCGAGGTGCTCAACCTCGTCGACCTGCCCGATCCCGTTCCCGGCCCGGGTCAGCTGCTCGTCGACGTCGATCGCATCGGCGTCAATTACGCCGATACGCATCAAGCCGAGAACTCCTACCTCGCGCCGAGCAAGCTCCCGCTCGTGCCCGGCGGCGAGGTCGTCGGGCGCACCGCGGAGGGCAAGCGTGTCGTCGCGCTGCTCAACGGCGGTGGCGGCTACGCCGAGCGCGCGGTGGCCGACGAGGTCACCGCTTTCGGCGTGCCCGACGGCATCGACGACTTGACCGCGCTTTCCTTCATCGTCCAAGGCACCACCGCCTCGCTCCTGTTGCGCAAGAGTGCCCATCTCGAGCCCGGTGAATCCGTCGTCGTGCACGCGGCGGCGGGCGGGGTCGGCTCCATCGCCGTCCAGCTCGCGAAGGCCTGGGGCGCGAGCCGCGTCATCGCGACCGCCAGCAGTGACGAGAAGCGTGGCCTCGCCCTCGAACTCGGCGCCGACGTCGCCATCGATTCGCGCGCCGAGAACATGACCGACGCGCTCCGCGAGGCGAACGGCGGCAAGCGTGTCGACATCGTTCTCGACATGACCGGCGGCACCGTCACGGACCAGAGCATCGCCGCCCTCGCGCCGTTCGGCCGGCTCGCGTTCTACGGGATGGCCAGCCGCGAGCAGCCGAAGCCGATCGAAGCCCGCAACCTTCTCGGGCACAGCACCACCGTGTCCGGGATGTGGCTGCCGCACGCCTTCAAACTTCCCGGAAACGTCTTCGGCCGCACGCTCGACGAGCTCTTCTCGCTGGCACTGGACGGCCGGATCCGCGCCGTCGCCGGCGGCGAGTACGCGCTTTCCGACGCGCGCGCCGCCCATGAGGCCCTGCGCTCGCGCGGCACCGCGGGCAAGCTCCTCCTGGATCCTGCGAAGTAGTTCAGCCGAGCAGGCGCTCGAGCGGAGCGGACTTGTGCAGGCATTCCTGCCATTCCGCCTCGCTGTCGGAGTCGGCGGTGATCCCGCCGCCGACTCCCAGCTCGATCGTGCCGTCGTGGATTTCGAAGGTCCTGATCGCGACGTTCAGTTCCAGCCCCGCGATCGGCGAAGCGAGGCCGACAGCGCCCGTGTAGACACCGCGCGCCGCGGGCTCCAGCTCGGCGATCAGGTCCAGCGCGCGGATCTTCGGCGCGCCCGTCACCGAACCCGGCGGGAAGGTGGCCGCGAGCAGGGCCGCGTCGTCGACCCCGTCGTCGAGCAAACCCTCCACTGTGGACTCAAGATGCCAGACCCCGGGCGCCGGCCGGACCTTGAGCAGTTCGGGGACGCGCACGCTGCCGGTGGCGCACACCCGGCCGAGGTCGTTGCGGACGAGATCGGTGATCATCACGTTCTCGGCGACGTCCTTGGTGGATTCCCGCAGTCGCCGGGCGAGATGCTCGTCGTCGGCGTTCCGCCGCGGCATGGTGCCCTTGATCGGCGTCGACCGGACATGTCGCCCTTGTCTGGCAAGGAAAAGCTCAGGCGAGAACGATACGACCGAGCCCCACTCGCCAGTGAGGAACGCCGCCCTGCGGGCCCCCAGGCGGCGCGTACCTTCGGCGAACAACGCGATCGGATCCCCGTCGAATCCTCCGCTGAAGCGAGCGCAGATGTTCGCCTGGAACAGCTCACCGGCTTCGATCGCGTGCACGCAGGCCTTCACCGCGTCGTAGTGCTCCGACGGAAGCGGCCGAGACAGCGGGCCGGAACTCCAAGACGTCGTTTCGGGAAGATCGGCGAGCAAGGACTCCACCGCGGAAACCTCACCGATCGGATCCGGGGCATCCTCGGGAACCAACGCTTCGAACCACCACGAACCGTCCGCGTCCAGCCGCAGCACCTGGTCGACCCAGCCCCAGACGGCCGGGGGCAGGCCGCCGGAACGGCCGGAGGGGTCGGTCAGGTCGTAACCCAGGTAGCCGAACCAGCCGCCGCCGACCGCGCCGGGCACCGCGTCACGGACGGAAGGCATCCGGGTGGGAATCGCGAACGCCTCGGCCACGTCCTCGACAGGAGCGAGGGGAGCGCTCAGCGCGATGACCGCGCGCGAGGAAAACCAGTCTCCGCAAAGCGCGGCCGGGGGCGCGAGACCGAGGGCCGCGGCGCGTACCCCGAGAGCCGCCAGCGCCCGCTCGGGCGCGACGTCCGTCCGCAGCCTCCGGCACATCAACCGCACGCGACATTGTCTCCGCCCGGGTGGCCGGAAACGCAACCCGCCTCGGCCGGAAAGTGAGATCCGCGACCACGCGGGCCGGCCTCGGTGACGTCACGCATACCCGCCGTCACGGAGGCATTACAAAAGCAGGTCCGAGAGCGCGAAGGGATAGACCACGGCGTCCTGGGCGATCGGCCCGTTCACGCCGGGCAGCCCGGTGCCGAAACCGTGCTGGTGCAATCCCAGCCGCGAGTGGAACCAGCCCGGCCTTCCCGGGATCTCGTTGTGCCTGACCAGCCACAACACCACTTCGCTGTCCGCCCACTTGTCCGGATGCAGGCGGTTCGTCCAGCAATCGAGCCCCGCGTACACCAGAACGCGTTCGACGCGCGCCGCGTGCCTGACGTGTTTGATCCACGCCTTGATGAACCGGTCGTCGACACTGGGCGCCTCCACTTCGAGCGCCGGCGCGAGCGAACCGGGCGCGAAGGCGCCGAGCGCACTCGCCGTCCGCACGAAATGGTCGGCCTGGTCGTGGACCGCGCCGGGACGCGCGTAATGCCGTGCGCCGGTGTGGATCCCGGCGTGCTGCGCGCCCGCCAGATTGCGTTCCGCGGCGACGTCCCGCCAGTTGGTGTTCTCGCTGACGGTGACCGAAGCGAACCGGATGTCGGCACCACGTACCGCCGCCCAGTCCGTCACCGTCTCCCGGTGGGACAGGGTGACTCCGTGCTCACCTTCCGGATCGATCAAAGTCACCTGTCCTCGAATTTTGCCCCAGTACGCGCGAAAGGTCACCTTACGTCCGCGGAGCGGCCGCAAGGTGACCTTTCGCTACAGCGTGTCTCAGGCGTTTTCGCGTTGGAACGTCCGCGAGCCCCACCAAATGGCCAGAACGGCCATGACCAGCACCACCACGCTCCCGGTGAACAGCGCGTCCATCGAGAAGTCACCGCGGAAACTGTTCCGCTCGACATCCACCACGTGCCGGAACGGATTGAAGCGGGAAATCGTGTACAGCCAATCCGGCGCCGAGCCCGCGGTGATCGGGAACAGGATTCCGGACAGCAGCAGCAACGGCATGAGAACCGCGTTGAGCAAAGCCGGGAAGGAGTCTTCGCTCTTGAGGGTCAGCGCCAGCGCGTACGAACACGACGCCAACGTGATCGACAGAAGGAAAACGATCACCAGGCTGAGCACGACGCCGCCGAACGGTGCGTTCAAATCGAAGACCAGGTACGCCAACGCGATGATGATCAACGCCTGGACGACCGTCTGCAGCGCGTTGGCGAGCACCTTGCCCAGCAACAACGCCACCCGGCTCACCGGCGTGACCCGCATCCGTTCGACCACGCCCGAGCGGTATTCCGCGAGGAGACCGAACCCGACGAAGGAACTGCCGAACAGCGCGAGCTGCGCGATGATCGCCGGGGTGAAGATCATCCAGCCGTCCACATCGGACAGGCCTTGCAAGTTGAGTGCCTTCACCAGAAGCGGCCCGAAGAAGAACAAATAGAGGAGCGGCTGCATGATGCCGATCACCAGCCAGGTCGGGTTGCGCAACGCCGCGAGCATGTCCCGGCGGAAGATCAACCAGGTGTCATGCAACATGCTTGGCCTCCTTTTCCGGAGCGTCTTCGACCGGCGCGCCCTCCTCGGCGTCGCGCAGGCTTCGGCCCGTCAGGGTCAGGAAGACGTCGTCTAGCGTCGGCCGGTGCACCTGCATGGACATCATCGGGATGCCACGCGCGTCCAAGGCCCGCAGCAGTTCGGGCATCGCGGTGTCCCCGCGCGGTACCCGGAAACGCACCGTGCCGTCGGTGACGGTCATTTCGTGTGCCCCTTCGAGGCGGCCGGCGATCTCCGCCGTCTCCGCCGCCGACTCCGGTGCGAGCCCGATGACGACACTGTCGCCGGAAACCCTCGCCTTCAGCGAATCCGGCGTGCCCTCGGCGACGATCTTCCCGTCGTCGATGACGATCAGCCGGTCGGAGAGCGCGTCGGCCTCGTCGAGATAGTGCGTGGTCAAGAAGACCGTGACACCCTGCTCGTCGCGCAGCCTGCGGATGTGCTCCCACAGGTTCGCGCGACTCTGCGGGTCGAGTCCCGTCGACGGCTCGTCGAGGAAGACGAGACCGGGCGAGTGGATCAGCCCGAGCGCGATGTCGAGACGGCGGCGCTGCCCGCCCGACAAGGTAGCGGTCTGCCTCTGGTCGAGTCCGGCGAGGTCCAGTTGGTCGGCGAGGGTGGCCCCGCGCGCGAGCGCGTCCGCCTTGCTCATCCGGTACAGCCGCCCCTGGAACTCGATCTCCTCGACGACCTTGCTCGTCGGTGCCGTGCCGCCGCCCTGTGCGACGTAGCCGATTCGCCGGCGCACCCCCAGTGGGTCGGCGAGCAGGTCACAGCCGCCGACCGTGGCTTCACCGGCGGTGGGCTTGAGAAGCGTCGTCAGCATGCGCAGGGTGGTGGTCTTCCCCGCGCCGTTCGGTCCGAGGAAGCCGACCAGTTCCCCGGCCGACACGTCGAGATCGACGCCCTTGACCGCGTGGACCTCGCCCCCATTGCGGCCCTTGCGGCGGAAACGCCGCTCAAGGCCGCGTGCCTTGATCATGTCTACCCCTTTCCGGTGTCCGGCTAGTCAAATTTGACTAGCCGCAGGACGCACTGTGCCCTAGTAGTCGTTCCTTGGTCAAATTTGATTACCTGGGTGGCGCGCCGAACACGGCTTCGTCGCCTTCGCCCGCCATCACGTACTCGCCCGCTTCAAGGCGGCCGATCAGGTCTCGCATCCAGGTCACGTTCGCTTCCGCGTGCACGCTCCACAGGCGGTACAGCTCGCTGACGTGCGGCGGCTTCCCCAGGTCGATGGCGTGCTCACGGGCGTAGTGGGTCGACTGAGCGTGCGCTTCCATATTCGCCAGCTGCTGTTTCAACAGGGCCAGCACCTGCGTGCGGGGCAGGGTCGGCATGAACGTGACTGCCGCCGACAACGAGTACCCGGTCGCGTCGTCGCTCGACAACGCCCTGCCGAGCTGTACGAGGAACTCGGTCTCCCCGTCTTCGGTCAGCTTGTACGCGACGCGGTCGGGCCCGCTGCCCGCTTCGATGTCGTCGACCTGTTCCAGGAGGCCTTCGGCGGTCATCTTCTTCAGCGCGTGATAGATCGACCCCGGCTGGACATTTCCCCATTTGTCGGCCGCCCACGAGAGAAGTTCGCGCCGGACCTGGTAGCCGTGTGCCTTCCCGTGCATGCGCACGACACCCAGCACCAGCAGACGCGTGGCGGACACCGAGGCCTCCGATCCTCTCCCGGACAACAATGCCTTAGACGACGTCCGTAGGCTAAACAAGCATGAGCACCCCAGTGTTGACTGCGGTGGCCTGGCCCTACGCCAACGGCCCCCGCCACATCGGCCACGTGTCCGGATTCGGCGTCCCGTCCGACGTCTTCTCCCGCTACCAGCGAATGGCCGGCAACCGGGTGCTCATGGTGTCCGGCACCGACGAACACGGCACCCCGATCACCGTCCAGGCGGACAACGAAGGCCTGACCTCCCAGCAGACGGCGGACAAGTACACCCGTCAGATCGGCCAGGACCTGCAGGGACTCGGTCTCACCTACGACCTGTTCACCCGCACCACCACGGGCAACCATGCCGACGTCACGCAGCAGATCTTCCTCGCGCTGCACCGCAACGGCTACGTCGTTCCCAAGACCACGCGGGGCGCGATCAGCCCTTCGACCGGCCGCACCCTGCCCGACCGCTACATCGAGGGCACCTGCCCGATCTGTGGCTACGACGGCGCGCGCGGTGACCAGTGCGACAACTGCGGCAACCAGCTCGACGCCGCGGAGCTGATCAACCCGAAGTCCCGGATCAACGGTGAAACGCCGAAGTTCGTCGAGACCGAGCACTACTTCCTCGACCTGTCCGCGTTCGTCGAGACCTTGGGCAAATGGCTGTCCAGCAAGACCGACTGGCGCCCGAACGTCCTCAACTTCACCAAGAACCTGATCGACGACATGCGCCCGCGGCCGATCACCCGCGATCTCGACTGGGGTGTGAAGATCCCGCTCGACGGCTGGCGTGACCAGCCGATGAAGCGTTTCTACGTCTGGTTCGACGCTGTCATCGGCTACTTCTCCGCGAGCGTCGAATGGGCGCGCCGTTCCGGCAACCCGGACGCCTGGCAGGAGTGGTGGAGCAACCCGGACGCCCGCTCCTATTACTTCATGGGCAAGGACAACATCACCTTCCACGCCCAGATCTGGCCCGCCCTGCTGTTCGGCCACAACGGCGAGGGCGACCGCGGTGGTGTGCCCGGCAAGTACGGCAAGCTGCACCTGCCCGACGAGATCGTCTCCAGCGAGTTCCTCACGATGAGCGGCTCGAAGTTCTCGACCTCGCGCGGCACGGTCATCTACGTCCACGACTTCCTGCGTGAGTTCGGCCCGGACGCCCTTCGGTACTTCATCTCCGTCGCGGGCCCCGAGACCCAGGACACCGACTTCACCTGGGACGAGTTCGTCCGCCGGACCAACTTCGAACTGGCCAACGAGTGGGGCAACCTCGTCAACCGGTCCATTTCCATGGCCCACAAGAACGTCGGCGCCATTCCGCGTCCGGACGCCCCCACGGCCGCCGACGAGGAGCTCAAGGAGCTCTCCCGCAAGGCGTTCGACACCGCGGGCGCCCACCTCCAGCGGTCCCGGTTCAAGGCGGCGGCGAGTGAGGCCATGCGCGTCGTCACCGCCGCGAACCGGTACCTGTCGGACCAGGAGCCGTGGAAGCTCAAGGACGACCCCGCCCGCCGCGACAGCGTCCTGCACACCGCTTTGCAGGTCGTCTCGGACGCCAACACGCTGCTGACCCCCTTCCTGCCGCACTCGGCTCAGAAGGTGCACGAGGCACTCGGCGGCTCCGGTGTCTGGGCGGCGCAGCCGGAACTCCAGGAAGTCGAGGATCTCGACATCCCCGGC
The DNA here is from genome assembly GCF_046549075.1 of Amycolatopsis sp. lyj-84. Classification (NCBI taxonomy): domain Bacteria; kingdom Bacillati; phylum Actinomycetota; class Actinomycetes; order Pseudonocardiales; family Pseudonocardiaceae; genus Amycolatopsis; species Amycolatopsis sp. lyj-84. Next base: position 295,010 of record NZ_JAJPWO010000009.1, on the reverse strand, counting down.
CGGATCAACCCCATCATCACCGGGGACTACAAGACCGAACAGGCACGCTGGAAGTCCGTGCCGATCGAGGTCGGCAAGCCGCTGGAGAAGCCGACCCCGTTGTTCGCCAAACTGGACCCGGAACTAGGCGAGACCGGTCCCGAATGGGCACCGATCTCGAAGTGATCAGCTGATGGGTGCGGAGAAGAAGGAACTGCCGCCGATCCCGGACCGGTTGCCGGTTTCGGTGGTGGACGCGCATACCCACCTCGACGCGTGTGGCGCGGTCACCGCGGCTGACGTGACAGCCATGGTCGATCGCGCCGAACGCGCCGGCGTTTCGCGGGTGATCACCGTCGCGGACGATCTCGCGGCCGCCCGATGGGCCGCGCAAGCGTCCACTTGGGACTCCCGGGTCTGGGCAGCCGTCGCGATCCATCCCACGCGTACCAAGGAATTCGGCGAGGCCGAGAAATCCGAAGTGGAGAGTCTCGCGAAGGAGTCCAGAGTGGTTGCGGTCGGCGAGACCGGCCTCGACTACTACTGGGACTACTCGCCTCACGATGCGCAGCAGGACGCCTTCCGGTGGCACATCGATCTCGCCAAGCGGATCGGCAAGCCCTTGATGATCCACGATCGGGACGCGCACGAAGACGTCCTCCGGATCCTCGAGGAAGAGGGAGCACCCGAGCAGGTCGTCTTCCACTGTTTCTCGGGGGACGAGCACATCGCACGCCGGTGCGTCGACGCAGGTTATGTCCTTTCTTTCGCGGGAACGGTCAGTTTCCGCAACGCGCGCGGGTTGCACGAGGCGGCACGCATCGTTCCGGCGGGCCAGTACCTCGTCGAAACGGACGCACCGTTCCTGACCCCTCATCCGTTCCGTGGGCGACCGAACGAGCCCTACTGCGCCGCCTACACCGTTCGCCACCTCGCCACGTTCAGGGGCGAGGCGGTGCACGAGGTGGCCGAATCAGTGCGAGTGACCGCTGAGCGGGTCTTTCGTTTGCCGACAGTCACCCCCAGTTGAACGGATTGCGACATTAGTGATCATCAATGGTCCACTCTGATGAGTGACCAACGTCACGACACTCCGGGGGGTGTTTGCGCAACCCGGCGAGGTTCGTTACTGTCCCGTGATCGTGCCGGTCGGTATCCGCTCATGCGGTTTCCGGCTGTTACGCCCACAGTCACGTCAGTGCACGTCGGGGAAGCGGAACCAGGAGCGGTACGGCCTGGAACCGTGACGATGGCGCTGACTGCGGGTGTCGGACTTCTAGAGGTGTGCCGAAGTGCGCATCGAGACGAAGGACGTTGTGGAGCGGTTGTCGAGCTCCTTCACGTCTTGGGAAAGGGAACGACCCAGTGACTGGTAGCAGTAGGCAGGATGGCTCGCGCCTCGGCGCAGAGACGAACACCTTCGCTTCCGCCGGTTCGGTTGCCGTGCTCGACCGCGACACTCACTACGGCGAGCTGGACTACTCCGACGATCCGCGCATCACGCACCAGGACGTCCTGGCCGCGCTCGGCTCCGACGCCGAAACCCTGATGGCCGAGATCGACGTCGATGTCGACGAGCTGATCCGCCTCATCAGCGCCGAGACCACCATGCTCCCGCCGATCGTCATTCCGGACGAGATGGCCGAGGACCGCACCGCGGGCGCGGCGATGAAGGCCGCGACCAAGGACGAGGTCATCGCGAGCGCGACCCGCGTCTGGAAGAAGCGTTTCCTCAAGGGAACCGTCATGGCGGTGCTGCTCACCCTCGGCGGTGGCGGCGCGGCCGCGATGGCGATGAACAAGAGCGTCACGCTCGACATCGACGGCAAGCAGCAGACCGTGCACAGCTTCGGCGACACGGTCGGCGAAGTCCTCGAAGACGCCGGTCTTTCGGTCGGCGCGCACGACTCCCTCTCGCCCTCGCCCCAGGCCGAGGTCGGCGACGGCGGCGTCATCAAGCTGGAGCGTGGCCGCAAGCTGAACCTGATCGTCGACGGCGCGCCGCAGCAGGAGTCCTGGGTCCGCGCGGCCAACCTCGGCGAAGCGCTGAACCAGCTTGGTCGCGCTGACCTCGCGAAGGCCGGCACCTGGACTTCGCTCCCGCAGAACGGTGAACTCCCGCTCGAGGGCGCCACCGTCGAGGTCAGGACCCTCAAGAACGTCACCGTCTACGACGGCGCGAACGAACCGCGCAAGGTTCAGACCAACTCGGTCACCACCAAGGAATTCCTCGGTGAGCTGCGGATGACCCTCGGCCCGGACGACGAGGCCGTCGGTGGCCTCGACGTCAAGCTGGTCGACGGTGCAGAGGTCCACGTCAGCCGGACCGGCGTCACCATGGTCAAGCAGAACGAGGAAATCGCGCCGCCCGAGCAGAAGGTCGACGACCCGGAGCTCGAAAAGGGCAAGACCAAGGTCGAAGACCCGGGCACCCCGGGCCAGAAGACCGTGACCTACAAGGTCACCAAGCGCAACGGCAAAGAGGTCGGCCGCGAGAAGGTCTCGGAAGAGGTCATCACCGAGGCCAAGCCCAAGATCGTCAAGGTCGGAACGAAGAAGCCTGCGGACCCGGTCATCGGCGACGCCGGCGCTTGGGACCGCATCGCGCAGTGCGAGTCGACCGGCAACTGGGCCGCCAACACCGGCAACAGTTATTACGGTGGCCTGCAGTTCAACAAGAGCACCTGGGACGCCTACGGCGGCTCGCAGTACGCCGCGTACCCGCATCAGGCCAGCAAGGCCCAGCAGATCGCCGTCGCCGAGAAGGTCCGCGACGACCGCGGTGGCTACGGCGCTTGGCCGCACTGCGGCAAGAAGGCCTGACAGCCAGAAAATTCTCCTTCCTGAGGGTCATCTGTGGGTTCCGCCCGCAAGGTGGCCCTCAGGCCGCTTTGGGCTCCGATGCGGATGAGGTTCGCGCGCCGGGTCTCGGTCTCGACAGCCGTGCCCACCAGCGCGGAGGCCTTATGTGGGCCAGATCCCGTACTCGTTCAGGTTTCTCGACAGGCTCCGCGTGCGGAGGCTGCTCGGCGGCCTGCTCCGAGCTTCGCCGAGGCAAGGGGATCTCCGGGCCGTCTGCCGCGAGATCCACGATCTCCGCGAAAGCGTCACCACGTCTCTCCGCCGGAGTGCGGTCGTCGGGTTCTCCGTTCGGGGCCGGATGTGCCAGTGGCACCAGAAGCGCGTTCAAGCGGGCACCGGTCTCGGGATCGAGGTTGCCGCGCAGGTCCCACCGGCCGGTGCGTTTCTGACGCAACCAGAATTCGCTTCGGGGGTTTTTCGAGCCGGGGTCCTTGGTGTCACCTCCGTCCGGATCGAGACGCGCGAGCAGGTCTGTCCCGGCGATCGTGACGTCGCGCGGTCTCGCGACGCCGGCAAGATCGACCAGGACCTTCTCGGCGTCGAGCCGGGTGTCTGCGGGGACGTGCTCGGGCAGCCTCCGCATCACCTTGACGATTCGATCGATGCTGCCATCGGCCAGTACGCCGGTGGCGGCCGCGGCTCCGGTCAAAGGCGCGACGGGCGGAGTGGAAGTCCCGTCGCGCGAGCGTCTCGAGTTGAGCGCGAGTGCCCGACCGGTCACCTTCTGCGCCTCGGCCCGGGGGACCCGGGCCACATGCTCGTAGAAGACGGCGATCGAGTTGTATCCGTAGAGCTCTCGGACACCTCGTGACTCGATTTCGGCCAGGATCTGGCCGACTTCGGCGAACAGACGTCGCCCTTCGCGCAGCCGTGTCTGCAACTCGTCGAGAAGCAGCTCGGGGTCACCTTCCGGCAGATTGAGCGGGAAGGCCTTGGGAGTGTTTGTGCTGGTCATCCCTCGATTGTCGGCCCAGAGTCGAACGAATGCACGGTATCGATCGGGTAGATGATGATCACGCTCCGGCGATGCCAACTTGCACCGATCACTCTTGCGTGGGAAGCAGGCCGGTTTGGAAACTGCGGATGGATGATGCGGGCGGGTCGGGCGATCGGAGGCGCCCGCCAGGGCTGGCTACGATCGTCGGGTGACTGAACTGCTCGGGCCCGCGGAGATCAGGGCGTTGGCGGCCGAGCTGGACGTCCGGCCGACCAAGAAGCTCGGCCAGAACTTCGTGCACGACCCCAACACGGTGCGCCGTATCGTCGACCTTTCCGGGGTCGGTGAAGGTGACGTCGTACTGGAAGTCGGACCGGGCCTCGGCTCACTGACGCTGGGACTGCTCGCGACCGGCGCCGAGGTCGTCGCGGTCGAGATCGACCCCGTGCTGGCCGGGCGGCTGCCGAACACCGTGGCCGAACGCGGCGGAGCCGAAAGGCTGACGGTCGTCGGGGCGGACGCTCTGCGGATCAAGGCGGACGACCTGCCTGAACGGCCGACGGCACTCGTCGCGAATCTGCCGTACAACGTCGCCGTTCCCGTCGTGCTCCACCTGCTCGCCGAGTTGCCGTCGCTGACCAGCGGTCTCGTGATGGTCCAGACCGAGGTCGCGGACCGCATGGCGGCCGGCCCGGGGAGCAGGACTTACGGCGTCCCCAGCGTCAAGCTCGCGTGGTACGGGAAGACGCGCAAGGTCGGCGCGGTTCCCCGCTCGGTGTTCTGGCCCGTTCCGAACGTGGATTCCGCACTGGTCGCTTTCGAGCGAGGCGACGACGTCGTGTCGTCCGTGAGCCGGGAGCGATTGTTCGCGGTGGTCGATGCGGCCTTCTCGCAGCGGCGGAAAACCTTGCGTGCGGCGTTGGCGTCCTGGGCCGGCTCTGCCGAACGCGCGGGGGAGTTGCTCGAGAAAGCGGGTATCGACCCCAAGACCCGCGGCGAGCAGTTGGACGTTCATCAGTTCGCTCGGATCGCAGCGGCGACCGACTGACCACGGCAGGCAAGACCGTCTCGCAGGCTGACACGGGCCCGGTCAGGGGAGCGGTGTTTCCCCTGTTGCAGCTGTGACCGGCACCGCGCGGAAGCGAGTTGGTCAAGGTCAGCACGACTGCGTAAATCCTCTTCTGGATCTGCATGATCCAAACCTGTCTTAGCAGGCAGGGGCTCTGGTCCGGCACGATAACACTCGCCGCCTTCCCATTATATGGACAGGCGATCCTGTATGATGGACGCGACCAGACGTGTGATCTGCGCCTACGTGCTTGCTTTCATCCAGTGGGATCGGTTTTACTCAGTGAGCCATCCCGAGCGACTGAGAGACCTGGCTCGCCGAAGTCGCAGCAACCACCCTCCACAGGGCAGGTGCTACCGCCAGGACCGATGGAGGCTGTGCCTAATGAACAGGGTCACCCACCCGCTCCTGCTGACCAGGCGACGCGTAGTCGACGAAGGTCGCCGCACGGTAAGTGCGTGTCGACGCTCAACCGTTACTGCCTGAGTCTTTCCCTTACCTCTGAAGCCTGTCCGTTCGGACGGGCAATCGGTGACGGTTGGCGCGCTCGAAAGAAGCAGCGCCCCATTCGCATGGAGCCCTTCGTGATCACTGTCGAAAACTTGTCCAAGTCCTTTCCTCTCAACGGAAATCCCGTCGTCGCCCTGCGCGATGTCAGCGTGGACATCCAAGCCGGCTCGCTGTTCGGAGTCGTCGGTCCGGCCGGCTCCGGCAAGTCCACCCTCGCTCGTTGCATCGGGCTTCAGGAGCGCCCCGACCGAGGTGTCGTCCGCCTCGACGGCCTCAACACCGGGACCCTCGACGGGCGCCGTCTGCGGGAAATCCGCCGTCAGGTCGGTGTGGTGAACACCAAGGCGGAGTTGCTCGCCGAGCGCACCATCGCCGGCAACATCGCGTCGCCGCTCGAACAACTCGGCCTCGACGGGCCGCAGCGCCGTAACCGGGTCGGCAATCTGCTCGATCTGGTCGGACTCACCCCGCGAGCGGGGCAGCGTCCGGGCGAGCTGACCGAGGGGCAGCTGCGCCGGGTGGCCATCGCCAAGGCATTGGCCGCCGGACCTTCCGTGCTCCTGGCCGACGACCCGACCGCGGGTGTGCAGCCCGAGGAATCCGGCGCGGTCCTGACCGTGCTCGACCGTGCGCGTGCCGAGCTCGGGGTCACCGTGCTGCTCACCACTCCTGACGCCGGCGTGGTGCGCCGTGTCTGCGACGACGTCGCGGTCCTGGAAGCCGGGGCGATCATCGAACGCGGAACCGTGCTCGACCTGGTCTCCGACCCGAACAGCCGGACCGCGCAGGCGCTCCTGCCTTCGATCGAAACCGGCCGTGCGCAGGCTTCGAAGTACGACCGCGCGGTGGACGTCGTGCTCGTCGGCTTCGCGTCGGTCGGTGCGCTGCTGCCTGAGGCGGCCGGTCGCTTCGACGTCGAACTCGCCACCATCGGAGGCGGCCTCACCCGGATCGGCGACACGCCCGTCGGCCGGTTCCGCCTCGGTGTGCGTGGCGAGCGCGCGGATGCCGCACTCGCCTGGATCGCCGAACGTGGTGGCCACGTGACCCACCCGGTCCGCGGGCCGCAGGGCGTCGCTGCTTGATTCCCCGACGAACGGGCCGCTCAGGACGAACTCTGTCCAGGGCGGCCCGTTTGCGTCCGCGTCGTCCTGTTCTCTTTCTCCTGGTGGCAGTACAAGTGGAGCGGGCACGTAGGCTTGTCTCGTGCTCGCCGTCGTACCGCCCCCAGTTACCGTCAGGGTTCCCGCCAAGGTCAACCTGCACCTGTCGGTCGGTGACGTACGCCCGGACGGCTACCACGAGCTGGTGACCGTTTTCCAGGCGCTTTCCCTGACCGACGAGGTGACTGTCGCGGTCACCGAGGAGCCCGGCATCGAGGTCTATGGCGAAGGTGAAGGTTCCGTACCGACAGGGGCCAACAACCTCGCCTGGAAGGCGGCGCAGGCCCTGGCGGCCCACGTCGGCAAGGCCGATGGCGAGTCCAAGGTCCGGGTGGTACTTCGCAAGGGCATCCCGGTAGCGGGCGGGATGGCCGGGGGCAGTGCCGACGCGGCCGCGACCCTGGTCGGGCTCGCGTCGCTGTGGAAGCTCGAGATCTCCCGAGACGAACTCGCTGGTATCGCCGCCAAGCTCGGCAGCGATGTTCCCTTCGCGCTCTACGGCGGGACAGCGTTGGGCACCGGCCGGGGTGAGCAGCTGGTGCCGGTGTTGTCGAGGCACACGTTCCACTGGGTCCTGGCGTTCGATCAGCGCGGTCTTTCGACCCCGCGGGTGTTCGGCGAGCTCGACAGGTTGCGTGAAGAGGGCAGCCCGCCGCGGATCGGTTCGCACACTCCGGTGGTCGAGGCACTGGCGTCCGGTGACCCGCGGCAGCTGGCGTTGCTTCTCGGTAATGACCTGCAGGCGGCCGCGGTCTCGTTGCGTCCCGGGCTTCGCCGGACGTTGCGGGCTGGAGTCAACGCGGGTGCGCTCGCCGGCACCGTGTCCGGATCCGGGCCGACCTGCGCTTTTCTGTGCGCGGACGCGCAGTCGGCCGTCGAGGTAGCCGCGGAACTGTCCGGCGCTGGTGTCTGTCGTACGGTGCGCGTCGCGCACGGGCCTGTTCCCGGAGCCCGGCTGGTGGGCGGGGACGACGCGCCGCGGCCGGCGCCGCCTCGGGTGCACGCATGAGGATGTCCGAAATGGACATCGACTAATTCGTTGTGGTGCAAGCTTTTTGGAAAGGATCGGCTGAGGCATGGCCAACTTGGTCAACCTGGAGTCGGTGAGCAAGTCCTTCGGGGTGCGCCCGCTGCTCGACGGTGTTTCGCTCGGTGTCGCGGAGGGGCAGCGCATCGGCGTCGTCGGTCTCAACGGGGGCGGGAAGACGACGCTGCTGGAGGTCCTCGCGGGGATCAGCGAGCCGGATACGGGGCGGGTGAGCCAAGTCCGCGGCCTGCGGATGGCCGTGGTCACCCAGCGGACCGAACTCCCCGTCGGCAGCACGGTCGGCGACGTCGTGCTGGAGCGCTACGGCGCGGAGCACGAGTGGGCCGCTGACGCGCGAGTACGGTCCATTATGGACGGTCTGGGGATCACCGCTCTCGGTGTCGAAAAATCGACGACGAATCTGTCCGGTGGCGAGCGCCGCCGTGTCGCGCTGGCGGCGGCCCTCACGGGTGAGCTGGACCTCGTGGTCCTCGACGAACCGACCAACCACCTTGACGTCGAAGGTGTGCGCTGGCTCGCGGATCATCTGCTCAACCGCAGGATCGCGGTCGTGGTCGTGACCCATGACCGGTGGTTCCTCGACACCGTCGCGAGTGTGACCTGGGAGGTCACCAACGGTCGCGTCGAGCAGTACGAAGGCGGTTACGCGGACTGGATCTTCGCGCGGGCCGAGCGAGCGAGGCTGGCGGCGACGGCCGAGGAGAAGCGGCAGAACCTGGCACGCAAGGAGCTCGCGTGGCTACGTCGTGGTCCGCAGGCCAGGACTTCGAAGCCGCGCTATCGAGTCGAGGCGGCGGAGGCGCTGATCTCCGACGTGCCGGAGCCGCGTGATTCGGTCGAATTGCAGGCGTTCGCCCGGCGACGGCTGGGAAAGACCGTCCTGGAGGTCGAGGACGCCACTTTGACCGTCGGCGACCGCACCCTGCTCGATCACGTCACGTGGCGGATCGGTCCCGGCGATCGGATCGGCCTGGTCGGCGTCAACGGGTCGGGCAAGACGACGCTGCTAAAGCTGCTCGGTGGTGACAAGGAGCCTGAGACTGGGCGCCGCGTCCAGGGGAAGACGGTCAGTCTCGCGCATCTCCGGCAGGAACTCGACGATCTGCCCGGTGACCTGCGCGTCCTGCAGGCGATCGAAGAGATCTCAGGAAGGGTCGTGTTCGGCAAGCAGGAGCTCTCCGCTTCGCAGCTGGCCGAAAAGCTCGGGTTCCCCGCGGCGAGGCAATGGACCCCGGTCGAAGACCTTTCCGGTGGTGAACGGCGCCGTCTGCAGCTGTGCCGGCTTCTGATGGCCGAGCCCAACGTGCTGCTGCTCGACGAACCGACGAACGATCTCGACATCGACACTTTGCAGCAACTGGAAGATCTGCTCGATTCCTGGCCGGGCAGCCTCGTCGTCGTCTCGCACGACCGGTACCTGGTGGAACGCGTTTGCGACACGATCGTCGCCTTGTTCGGGGACGGGCAGGTGACCCATCTGCCGGGCGGGATCGAGGAGTACCTGGACCGGCGCGCCAAGAGCCTGGAGAAGGCAGGGAGCGACAGGAAGCCGGGCAACAAGCAGGCCTCCGAGCCCAAGAAGAGCGCCGCGGAACAGCGGGCGGCGCAGAAGGAACTGTCCCGCCTCGAGCGCAAGCTCGACCAGCTCCACGCGAAAGAAGAGAAGCTGCACGCGGCCCTGCTCGCCGCGGCGACCGATCCGTCGAAGCTCATCGAGCTCAACACTGAACTGAAGGCTGTCGAAACGGAGAAGGAGGAGGTCGAGGCCCAGTGGCTCGAGACCTCCGAAGCTATCGAGTGAGTTCACTCGACGGCGAGCGGGTCTTCCAGGGCGGACAGTACTGTGACGCGCATGAGTCGGTTCGTGGACACGCTCGTCGCCACCGCGGCGGGGCGAGGTCAGCAGCGGGGAATGGTCACCGGGGAGCCCAAGGAGCCGGTTCGGCGGACCTGGGCCGAGATTCACGAGCAGGCCAAACGGGTCGCCGGGGGTCTGGTCACAGCAGGGCTCGAGCAGGGCAAGGCGGTGGCGGTGCTGGCCGCGGCGCCGTCGCTGATCGCGCCGACGGTGCAGGCGGTATGGCTCGCCGGTGGCAGCGTGACGATGCTGCACCAGCCGACCCAGCGCACCGACCTGGCCGAGTGGGCCGAGGACACCGTTCGCGTGCTGCGGATGATCGGCTCCGGGCTGGTTCTGCTCGGTGAGCCGTTCGACCAGCTGGCGCCCGTGCTCACCGAGCACGGCATCGCGTTCCAGGTGATCACCGAGCTGCTCGAGGCCGAACCACTGGCCGAGCCCGTGCCGACGGCCGAGTCCGACACCGCGCTCCTGCAGCTGACCAGTGGGTCGACGGCCGATCCGAAGGCCGTTCAGATCACCTACGGAAACCTGTATTCGAACGTCAAGGCGATGGTCGATCGCGCCGAGTTCGATTTCGACGTCGACGTGATGGTCTCGTGGCTGCCCACCTTCCACGACATGGGCATGGTCGGCTTCCTGACGGTTCCGATGACGTTCGGCGTCGAACTCGTCAAGATCACGCCGCTCGAGTTCCTGTCCGGTCCGCTGATCTGGCCGCAGCTGATCAGCAAGTACAACGGCACGACCACGGCCGCGCCGAACTTCGCGTACGCGATCGTCGGCAGGCGGATGGCTCGTGTCGACGACGACAACGCGTACGACCTCTCGAAGCTTCGGATCGCGCTGAACGGTGCCGAACCCATCGACGAAACGGCTGTGCAGACGTTTGTCGAGGCAGGGGCACGGTTCAAGATGCCCGCCGAGTGCGTCTTCCCGGCTTACGGCATGGCGGAGGCGACTCTCGCGGTTTCGTTCGCGCCGCTGTTCACCGGACTGACGTTGGACATCGTCGAAGCCGACGCGCTCGAGGCGGACAACCGCGCGGTGCCGGTGCCCGAGGGCGACCCTCGGCGCGGGACCGACGACGTCCGTTCTTTCGCGGTACTCGGGCCGCCGCTCGACGGGCTCGAGGCCGAGATCGTCGATGACGAGGGCACCGTGCTCGGCGAGCGCCAGGTCGGGGAGATCCGCCTGCGCGGTGAGGCCGTGACGCCGGGGTACCTGACCATGGAAGGTCCTCTCGCGACACAGGACGAGAACGGCTGGCTGCTCACCGGCGACCTCGGTTACCTGGTCGACGGCATGATCGTGATCTGCGGCCGTCGCAAGGACGTCATCATCATGGGCGGCCGGAACCTGTACCCGACCGATATCGAGCGGGCGGCGACGTCGGTCGAGGGGGTTCGGGCCGGGAACGCCGTGGCCGTGCGGATCGACGCGGGCAGCCGCCGGGAGCGGTTCGCCGTCGTCCTCGAATCGAAGCTCGCAGGGGATCCGGACACGGAGAAAGCGCTGGCGAAGGAAGTCGCGGCCAAGGTGCGCGGCGCGGTCGACATGCGGCCCTTCGCGGTCGTGGTGCTTCCGGCGGGAAGCCTGCCCAAGACGCCTTCGGGCAAGGTGAAGCGGGCCGCGACCGCCACCCAGTTCGCGGACAGGATCGCCAAGAACGCGGCGACCAGCTGACACGAGAGGGCCGGGACCGCGATGATCGCGGCCCCGGCCCTCTTTCAGCAGCTTCCGTGGGTCAGCGGCGTCGCCAGGGAGGCTTACGGGTGTGGGTGTGCTCCAGAGCCGGCGCTATGTAGTAGCTAGCGGCCTGGGAAAGCCCGGCTAGCGTGCCTTCGACGTCCCGGAGGAACGCGTCGACGGCTGTCGGGTCGTAGCCTCGCTTCGAGAGCGGCGCTTTGGCGAACGCCACGTTATGGACGTCCGAAACCGACAGGTCGTCGTCGCCGTCGAGAGTCGCGGCGACCCGTTCGAGGAAGGCGTCGACCGCGGGTTCGTAGTAGCCGCGGGCGCCGATCGGCGCCCGGTCGAACTGCCGGGTTCTGGCCTCGAACGCGGTGACGGGCACTAGCGCTCCCGCAGGAACTCGACGGGACCGCGGTCCGGAACGGCGCGTTCGGCGGTCGCCTGGCCCTCTTCACGCGCGCCGGGTACGCCGAGCACGTGCTGGCCGGTCCGGTGGGCGAGCTGTCCTTCGACCTTGTCGAGGAAATCGTCGACTTCACGCTCGTCGTAGCCGCGCTTCCCGATCAACGGACGCGAGAACATGACGTGGTGGACCTCGGCCGCCGTCAGGTCGTCCCGGTCCGAGATCGTGTCCGCGATCCGCTCCAGGAACGCGTCGACCTCGTGCTTGGCGTATCCGCGCCGCCCGATCGGGGCGTTCGGGAAAGTGGCGCCGGTGATGTCTTCGGCCGTAAACGACATGAAACTCTCTCCGGTTTCGGTGGGGAATGCGATCTCCGCATTCCGTCCTAACGGGTTTGAGAGTTTCCCGGAAGAGTCCGCGCTATTCCACGACTCGATCAGGGGCGTGGTGAAACGCCTTCGAGTGACGAGATGTAACACACCGCCATGTGAGCGGGTTCACCCAGCGTGGAAGGTGTTCTGGGCCGTGGCGAGGCCGGTGCTGATAAGCGCTTCAACGGCGTCGGCGCAACGATCGATCTCGAAAGCGAGCTCTTTGCGTTCGACCGTTGAGAAGTCTTTCAGCACGAAATCGGCCGGATCCTGCCGTCCCGGAGGACGTCCGACGCCGAAACGGACGCGGTAGTAGTCCTTGGTGCCGAGAGACTTGGTGATCGAGCGGAGACCGTTGTGGCCGTTGTCACCGCCGCCCAATTTCATCTTGAGGGCGCCGAAGTCGACGTCCAGCTCGTCGTGGACGACCACGACACCGGCCGGGGGGATCTTGTAGAACCGGGCCGCGCCGACGACGGGGCCGCCCGAGAGGTTCATGTACGAGCGCGGCTTGGCCAGGATCACTCGCTGCCCGGAGAGTCTGCCTTCGAGGATCTCGGCACCGCTCTTGTGGGCTTTGAACTTGCCGCCGACACGGCCGGCGAGCTCGTCGAGCACCATGAAGCCGACGTTGTGCCTGTTGCCCGCGTATTGGGGGCCGGGATTGCCAAGGCCGGCGAGCAGGATCTGCTCGCCGGCCCCGGGAAGTACTGCTTCGGTCACACGAGTGACTTTATTCGGCGGTCTCGGTGGCGGTCTCTTCCGCCTCGGCAGCGGCGTCTTCGCCCTCGAGCGCGGATTCGGACGGCGACTCGTTCACGGCGACGACCAGGGCATCGGGGTCGGTGACCAGGGAGGCGCCCTTCGGCAGGATGACGTCCGAAGCGTTGATCTGGGTGCCGGCGACGACGCCCTCGACCGAGACCTCGACCTGCTCGGGGATGTGCAGCGCCTCGACCTCGATCTGGATGGCGTCGAGGTCGGTGGTGACCAGGGTGCCCGGGCCGGGGGTGCCGGTGACGACGACGGGGATGTCGACGGTGACCTTCTCGCCGCGGATGACGACCAGCAGGTCGACGTGCTCGATGTAGTTCTTCAGCGGGTGGACGACGATGGTCTTCGTCAGCGCCAGCTCGCTCTTGCCTTCGAGGTCGAGGGTGATGACGGCGTTGCTGCCGTTCTCACGCACGACGCGGGCGAACTCGAGGGCGGGCAGGGCGTAGTGGCGCGGGTCCGAGCCGTGCCCGTACAGCACCGCGGGGATCTTGCCGGCGCGACGCGTGCGGCGCGCGGCACCCTTGCCGAATTCGGTGCGGGGCTCGACGGACAGGCGTACCTCGGACACGGTGTAGCACTCCTTCAATTCACCAACATGTTCAGCGAAATCATGCTGAGGGTGGGGATGGTTCGGGGCGGTTCTGGTGTTCGGCGGCGAGTTCCACGGGCGTGCTCGATCGCGTGTGGCCACTCAAGCCGCCGCGTCGATCACGTCGGGCACCAGGTGCTCACGGAACCCGCCTCGCCGAGACCGGGAAAGTGTAGACCAACCGGTCGTGCCGGGGTCCCGCCGGGTGGCTCGTTCAGGTGACAAGTCGGTGACAGCTGCTTCGGGAACCCGCGAATGCGGTGGTGCGTGACCCCTTTTCTAAGGTGTGATCTCTGCGCACGCGAGACACAGGGGGCGGAATGCCGGCACGACGGTTGAGGATCGGCGCGGTCGCCGTCTTGTGCTGCTTCGTGGCCGGTTGCGACGTCGCGATCGACGGGGCGGCCGGGATCTCGCCCGCCGAGCAGCAGCGGGTGGATCGGCGCACGGAGCAGCGAGGTGCTGTCGAGAGCGCGTTGAAGGCGCTCGAGCAGGCACCTGCCGTTGTCTACAAGTCGACGATCAAGGACGCTTCGGGCAAACCCGCCGAATTGCAGTTCCGGATCACCCGCAACGGAAGCGCGCAAGGCGCGTTGCCGGTCGACGGCCAGAGCATCCAGGTCATCTCGGCCGACAAGCAGCTGTACCTCTCGGCGACGCCGGAGTACTGGAAGGCGCACGGGCTCGGCAACAGTGACCAGTACGGCACCAACTGGGTCCGCACCGACAGTTCGGATCTGCCGGTGAACGCCGTCGAGGTGCTCAACCCGCGCAAGGCCGCGTCGACACTCCGGACCGCGGTGTCCGCGATGAACCGGCTGACCGATCCGGTGCGGTCGAAGTTGCCCGACGGGACCGAGGTCTACGACGTCGGGAGCGGGCTCGGGACGCTGCGGGTGACCACCGCGGCGCCGCATCGCGTGGTCAGTTTCGCGCCGTCCCTCGTCGACGCGGCGGGCGGCAAGACGCTCGGTGCCGAGATGCGGGTCGAGCCACTCACCGGGGACGCGCTCAAGAAGCTCCAGACCGATCTGGACGGCGCTGTCGGCGGTGTCGGGCAGCCGTTCGACGCGCTCGTCCAGGTCAGCGTCAGCGTGGTCAACGACAAACTGGACTGCACCGATTTCGTCGGAACCTGCCGGGCGACGATCGACGTGGCCAACACCGTCATCGGCAGCGCGAGCAAGACGCCCGTGCACCTGACGCTGACCGTCGAGTTCACGGCCCAGTCACTCGGCGCGCAGGCCTGCACCGCGGACGCCAACGCGGCACCGGACACCACGACGAGCATGTCCTGCGAGGTCAAGTTCAAGCTGCCGAATCGGAACGCCAGCTACCAGGTGCAGGCGAAGCCGTCTCCTCGCGGCGAGGTCCGGGTGCCGGTCGACGTGAACGGTGTCCGCGAAAAGCTCAAGTCCGAGTTCGCCACGCTGGGCGGCTGACCTGCACACTCACCCACGGGTGAGTTACATACGTTGAAGTAGTCGATCACGCGTTCTTAGCATCGGCGTTGTCGCCGATGAAAGGGAGAACGTGATGGCGAAGTTGGTTGTGTTCGGAGGAACCGGGTACGCGGGCGGGAAGATCACCGCGGAGGCACGCGGCCGCGGCCACGAGGTCCTGGTGGTGTCGAGGAACGCTGAAGGCGAAGGAGCGAAGGCAGGGTCGCTGTACGACGAGGCGTTCCTCGCCGACGTCGCCAAGGGCGCCGACGTCCTGGTGATCGCGGTTCACGGTCAGGGCGGCCTGCTCGACGCGGTGCCCTCGATCGCTCGGGTCGCGAAGGACAACGGCGCGCGGATCGGCGTGGTCGGCGGGGCGGGCAGCCTGCACGTGGCCGAGGGCGGGCCGCGGCTGATCGACACCCCCGAGTTCCCGGACGCGTACAAGGGCGAGGCTGGGGCGCACGCGGAGGTGCTGGAAGCGTTCCGGAAGCTTCCCGAGGACATCGACTGGTTCTACGTCAGCCCGGCCGCCGAGTTCGGCGCGTGGGCCGAGGGTGAGCGGACCGGTGACTTCCGGCTCGGCGGTGACGTGCTCCTGACCGACGAGAACGGTGGGTCGAAGATCAGCGGCGCCGACTACGCGATCGCGTTCGTCGACGAGATCGACAAGCCGGAGCGCCGCCGTCAGCGTTTCTGCGTCGCTTACTGACCGGACAGTTCCTTCACGACCGGAGCGAACGTTTCCAGCATCGGTTCGAACACCGTGATGTAGGAGAAGCCGTACCGCTCGCGACGTTCCTCGAGCTGCCGGACCATCTCGTCGACGGTCCCGAACAGCAATTGTGGCGTTTCGAGCAGAGTGTCCACGTCGAGGGCGTCCTGGTCCTTGAGCTCTTCACGCCAGGACTCCGCGGCCGCGCGCCGGCCTTCCGTGACGACGACCCGCTGGACGAGCATGTTCAGCTCGGGATCCCGGCCGTCGAGGTGCGAGCGGAAGAAGGCGACGCGTTCGTCCATGCGCTCGGCGTCGTCGAGCCGGAAAGTGCCAGGCGGTTTCCCCGGTGCTTGGCGAAGGCCCGCGAAGCCGGCGATATCGGCTTCGCGGGCGGCGAGGGAGAGCACGCCATCGCTGTTGCCCGCGAGGAGCAACGGCGGGGGCGTGATCCCTTCGGCGGCGAAGTGTTCGCGCAGGTGGTCGAGGCCCTTGGCGAGGTACTCGATGCGCTCCTTGGCCGGAATCCACGGCAGGCCGGCATCGTCGAATTCCGATTTCATGTGACCGGAGCCGAGGCCGAGGTCCAGCCGGTCGCCCGTCATCTTCACCGTCGTGGTGACTTCGCGCGCGAAGAGCGCGAGGTTGTAGAAGGGCACGTTGGAGACGAGAGTGCCGACGCGTGGCCGCTCGGTCACGGCGGCGGCCATGGTCAGGGCCGGAAAAGGCGCGTTTCGTCCTGGGCCGAGATGATCGGGCACGGAGATGACGTCGAAGCCGAGGGCCTCGACGCGCCGGCACTTCGCGACCCAGTCTTCGCGGTTCTCGGCGCCCCACAGGTTCACACCGAACTTGAATTTCCCCATGAACGGAAACCTAGCCACGCCGGACGGCCCGGCGCGCCCTGTTTCGCGAGGAGCCGAAAACGAAGCAAGGGACCTTTGCTCTCACTCTCAGGAAGAGAGTGAGAGCAAAGGTCCCTTGCTTCGTTTCGGATCAGGCGTTGCCGTCGAAGAGGGACGTGACAGACCCGTCCTCGAAGACCTGCTGGATCGCCTGCGCCAGCAGCGGCGCGATGGACAGCACGGTCAGGCCGGGGAACCGCTTCTCCTCCGGGATCGGCAGCGTGTTGGTGACGATCACCTCGCGCGCCTTGCAGTTCGACAGCCGCTCGGTGGCGGGGTCGGACAGGATGCCGTGGGTCGAGGCGATGACGACGTCGGACGCGCCTTCGTCGAGCAGGGCCTCGGTGGCCTTCACGATCGTGCCGCCGGTGTCGATCATGTCGTCGATCAGCACGCACAGCTGACCGCGGACCTTGCCGACGACGCGGTTGGCGACGGCCTGGTTCGGCTTGTCCGGGTCGCGGGTCTTGTGGATGAAGGCGATCGGCCGGTCACCCAGCTGAGCCGCCCACTTCTCGGCCAGCCGCACGCGGCCCGAGTCCGGCGAGACGACGGTGATGTTCTCGTCCTGGTAGGTCTTGTTGATGTGCGCGGCCAGCACGTTCTGCGCGAGCAGGTGGTCGACCGGGCCGTCGAAGAAGCCCTGGATCTGCGCGGTGTGCAGGTCGACCGTCATGATCCGGTCGGCGCCGGCGGTCTTGAACAGGTCCGCGATCAGGCGCGCGGAGATCGGCTCGCGGCCCTTGTGCTTCTTGTCCTGCCGCGCGTACGGGTAGAACGGCATGATCACGGTGATCCGCTTGGCGCTCGCCCGCTTGAGGGCGTCCACCATGATCAGCTGCTCCATCACCCACTCGTTGATGGGCGCCGGGTGGCTCTGGATCACGAACGCGTCGGTCCCGCGCACCGATTCGTTGAACCGGACGAAGATCTCGCCGTTGGCGAAGTTGTGCGCGGTCTGCGGGACGACCGTCACGTTGAGGTGCTTGGCCACCTCTTCGGCGAGCTCCGGGTGTGCGCGCCCGGAGAAGAGCATCAGGTTCTTCTTCGGTGTGCCGGACTTCGAACTCATGCTGGCGACTCCCCGTCGTTTCCCTTATTTGAATCGGACACGGCGGTGGTGTCCTGCTTCGCGGCGGAAGCTGCTTCCGCCGCGGGTGTGCCCGGCCTGCGCCGGGTCACCCAGTCTTCGATGTTGCGCTGCGGCCCGGTGGACACGGCGAGCGCGCCCGGGGGCACGTCTTGCCTGATCACGGTGCCCGCCCCACTGTAGGCGCCATCGCCGATGGTCACCGGGGCGACGAACGTGTTGTCCGCGCCGAGCCGAACATGGGAGCCGATCGTGGTGTGGTGCTTGTGCACGCCGTCGTAATTCACGAAAACGCTGGAACACCCGATGTTGCTGTTCTCGCCGATGGTCGCGTCGCCGACGTAGGTCAGGTGCGGAACCTTCGTCCCGGCGCCGATGTCCGCGTTCTTCGTTTCGACGAAAGCGCCGAGTTTGCCCTTGGTCCCCAGTTTGGTGCCGGGGCGGAGATAGGTGAACGGGCCGACCTTCACGCCGTCGCCCAGTTCCGAATCCGAACCGTGCGTCCGCACCACCGACGCGCCCGCGCCGACGGAGACGTTCTCCAAGGTGCTGTCCGGGCCGATCTGCGCACCCTCGCCGACCGAAGTCGAGCCCTTCAGCTGCACGCCGGGCTCGATGACGACATCGCGCGACAGGGTCACGCCCGCGTCGATCCAGGTGCTCGACGGGTCGACGACGGTGACGCCCGCCCGCTGCCAGCCGCGGACGATGCGCCGGTTCAGCTCGGCGCCGAGGACGGAGAGCTGCACGCGGTCGTTGACGCCTTCGGTCACCCACGGGTCGTCGATGACCAGCGCGCCGACGCCCTTGCCGTCGCCGCGGGCGATGCCGAGGACGTCGGTGAGGTAGAGCTCGCCCTGCGCGTTGTCGGTCGAAAGCCTCGAAAGCCCGTCGACCAGGACCGACGCGTCGAAGGCGTAGACGCCGGAGTTGATTTCGGCGATTTCGTGCTGTTCGGGGGTGGCGTCCTTCTGCTCGACGATCGAGGTGACGACGCCGTTTCCGTCGCGGATGATCCGGCCGTAACCGGTCGGGTTCTCGACGACCGCGGTCAGCACGGTGACCGCGTTCCCGGTCGCGGTGTGCTCCGCGACCAGGGAAGCGAGTGTTTCGGTGTCGAGCAGCGGGACGTCGCCGTAGCTGACGACGACGGTGCCGGTCAGCCCGCCCGGCAGCGCCGAGAGCGCGCACGAGACGGCGTGCCCGGTGCCCTTCTGCTCCTCCTGGACGGCCGTGACGACCTCGCGGCCGAGCGCCTCGCCGACCTTCGCCAGCCGAGCGCCGACCGAGTCGCGACCGTGGCCGATGACCACGACGAGGTGTTCGGGGCTCAGCCCCGCGGCGGCCCGCACCGCGTGCTCGACCAGGGGACGGCCGGCGATCGGGTGCAGCACCTTCGGGGTGGACGAGCGCATACGGGTGCCCTCACCCGCGGCGAGGATCAACGTGCTCAGCGGGCCGGTCACGGCACTCCCAACATTTCACCAACGGTGGTTGTCGGGCATTGATCCTACGTGGGCTGCTCGGCGTCCCACGCGGGGTCGGTCGGAGCATCCTCGCCGGGCCATCCGGTGACCGGATCGATGGCCATCGAGTTCACCGACGAAACCTGGTTCCCGCCGCCACGTTTCGCCTGGTACATGGCCGCGTCGGCGCGGGCGAGGACCTGTTCGGCCCGCTCCTGCGGGCGGAGCGAAACCAGGCCGACGGAGAGGGTGACGCCGTGCGAAAGGTGGTGCGGCAGAGATGCGACGGCATTCACAGAACGACCTAGCGCCTGCTTCGCCGCCGACGCCGGAGCCCCAGGTAGAAGCACGATGAACTCGTCTCCGCCGTATCGCGCGACGACGTCGTCGCCGCGCAGGGCGTCGCGCAGCGTGCTCGCGATGACACGGAGCACGTTGTCGCCCTCGGCGTGGGACTGCTTGTCGTTGACGTCCTTGAATCCGTCGAGGTCCACCAGCGCGACCGCGAGCGGCTGGGCGTCCGCGGACGACGCCAGCGAACGCAGCTTTTCGTCGAGCGCGCGCCGGTTCGGCAGCCCGGTGAGCGGGTCCTGGAGGGCCTGCTGGGTGATCGCCCCGTGCTCGGCGGACAGCCGTTCGTGCTCCCGGCGCGCGTTGAGCGTGGCGATCTGCGATTCCCGCAGCGACCACATCTCCGTTTCCAGGATGGTCGCGTAGTCGATGAGCGACTGGCTCGCGCCGGACGCGTAGTCCGGGGCGGTGTCGAGCCTGGCCAGCTCGCGGGCGAGGTTCAACCGCATCGAGGGCAGCGAGCCGTCCTCGTTGTCCTCGCGAACCTCTTTGAGCACCTGCAGCGCGTCCTCGCGGCGGGCGACGTTGTCCAGGCAGCGGGCCAGCGCGATGGCGATGATCTCGCGTTCGTGCGGGAACACCAGTTCCGGATGCAGCAGCGCTTTCAGCCGCTCGATGTGGGACGAATCGGGTGACGCCAGCGCGGCCGCCGCGGCGAGCACGCCGACCTGGTCGATCGCGGGCACCCCGGCCTTGCGCGGGAACAGCGACTCGGTGAACGGGCCCTCGGCGGCTTGCGCCATCGAAGCCGCGGTGCGGAACTTGTCCGCTCCTTCGTCGTACCGCTCGATGCGTTCGAGCCGCAGGCCCCAGCCCAGCAGCATTTTGACCCGGTTGATCAGCTGGAGCGCGATCTCGTGCGGGCTCGCGCTGTCGCGGATCGCCTGCGCGGCGCGGGCGATGGCCTCCTCGGCCGCCTCGTAGACGCCCAGCTGGTTCAGCACCAGCCAGCAGTCGACCAGGGTCGTGGACAGCATCCGGTCCCAGTTGCGCCTGCCGACCTGGCGGTCCGGGACCGCGGAGTCGTCGAGGATGGCCAGCGCCCTGGCGATCTCGGTGAGAGCGGCGTCCTCTTGTTTGGCGATCACCAGGCGCCGTCCGCGCATCGCGTGCGCGTCCGCGCGCATCAGGGCGAGGCCGTGACGCCGGGTGTGCGCGAGCATCTCGTCGAGCCTGGGCTCGGCTTCGGCGGCGAGACCGCGGGTGACCAGCCTCGCCATCGCGGAGTAGCGCAGCAGCTGGGCCACCAGCAAAGGTTCGCCACGGCGCTGCGTCTCGTCGAGGAGTTCGTCGAGGCTGGTGACGATGTCCAGCTGTTCGGCGAAGCTGACGCGCTGGATGGCCGCGCCGAGTTCGCGCGCGCGACCATGGAGCCAGGCGTCGGACATCTCCGCAAGCGCCGGCCGCCTGCTGCTGGTCGTCGCGTCCTCGGTCAGCCGCACACACCCCCACCGTTGAAAACGCCGCTGGTCATCTGTTCGTCTGCTCCGCCGCCAGGATTCGAACCTGAACTGTCAGAACCAAAATCTGAAGTGCTGCCGATTACACTACGGCGGATCGATCCTGGTCAGAATAGCCATGCCGGAGACGCCCGCGTGCGCCCGGGGGTTGCCTCACAGTCGCGGGCACTCCACAGGGGACGAAACCTCCTGTACCGTAACTTACGGCATCGTAGGTAAGGTCACCCTTAGGTAAGCCCTCAAGGGTCGCGCGTAGAAAAGAAGTGACTGCATGACGGCTACCCTCGACCGTTCCCAGAAGCCCGCGAAGGGCCCCAAGCCCGTTCTCGACGGGACGCGATCGGGCGGCGTGCAGCTCTCGGTCTACCTCGGGGTCATCTTCCCGCTCGCCGCGTTGCTCGTGGCCGTCCCGTTCGCCTGGGGCTGGGGATTGACCTGGGTCGACGTCGCCATCTTCGTGGTCTTCTACGCGATCAGCGGCCTCGGTATCACCGTGTCCTACCACCGGTACTTCACGCACGGCTCGTTCAAGGCCAAGCCGTGGCTGCGCGTCGCGATGGCGATCGCCGGCAGCATGGCCGTCCAGGGCCCCGTGATCACCTGGGTCGCCGACCACCGTCGCCACCACGCGTTCTCCGACCGCGACGGCGACCCGCACTCCCCGTGGCTGTTCGGCACCACGCCGCTCGCCATCGCCAAGGGTTTCTGGCACGCGCACATGGGCTGGCTGTTCGAGCGCGACCAGACCAACGCGGAGCGGTTCGCGCCGGACCTGGTGAAGGACCCGGCCATCAAGAAGGTCGACGACCTGTTCTGGCTGTGGAGCCTGCTCACGCTGGTCATGCCCGCGGTGCTCGGCGGACTGATCACCTGGTCGTTCTGGGGCGCGGTGACCGCGTTCTTCTGGGCCGGTCTGGTGCGCGTCTGCGTGCTGCACCACGTGACCTGGTCGGTCAACTCGGTCTGCCACATGATCGGCGAGCGCCCGTTCGCCGCCCGTGACAAGTCGGCCAACTTCTGGCCGCTGGCGATCTTCTCCTTCGGCGAGTCGTGGCACAACCTGCACCACGCGGACCCGACTTCGGCCCGGCACGGCGTGCAGCGCGGTCAGATCGACATTTCCGCGCGTCTCATTTGGATCTTCGAGAAGTTCGGCTGGGCCTATGACGTGCGCTGGCCGACCCCGCAGCGCCTCGCGCGCATCGCCGCCGAAAGCAAATAGCGAGGTCACGTTAGTCTTCTCCAATGGCGGGGAGACGGCGAACCAAACGTGAAGCGGTCACCGGAGCGCGTCCTGTCGCTCCGGTGGCCCGTGTGCGGATGACGGGTACCGAGCGCAGGCAACAACTTCTCAACGTCGCCAGAGCCCTGTTCGCGGAAAAGGGTTTCGAGGGCACTTCCATCGAGGAGATCGCGCATCGCGCGAACGTCTCCAAACCGGTGGTGTACGAACACTTCGGCGGCAAGGAAGGCATCTACGCCGTCGTCGTGGACCGCGAAACGCAATCGCTGCTCGACCGGATGGTCTCCACCCTCCACGGTGGACACCCGAGGGTGATGCTGGAGCAGGCGGCGATCGCGTTGCTCTCCTACGTCGAGGACTCACACGACGGCTTCCGCATCCTGGTGCGGGATTCGCCGGTCGCGAGTTCGACGGGCACGTTCTCCACGGTGCTGAACGACATCGCCAGCCAGGTCGAGCACATCCTCGCGCAGCAGTTCGCCGCGCGGGGCTACGACGAGAAGCTGGCCGCGCTGTACGCGCAGGCGCTCGTCGGGATGGTCGCCTTGACCGGGCAATGGTGGCTCGACGCCCGGAAACCGAAGCGTGACGAGGTCGCCGCGCATCTGGTCAACCTCGCCTGGAACGGTCTGTCCAATTTGGAGCACAAGCCGAAGCTGCGGCTGCGCTGAGATCTGCGTCGCCTGGTAGTAACGTTTCCCGCCCGATGAGCGCTATGGCCCCCATAGAGATCATCAAGCTGGGGGAACACCATGGAAAACTACCCTGCGCCCGCCGTGGAACAGATGGTGCCGCGGAAGAAAACGTGGCTGAGGCCCGTCATCCGCCTGGCCATCTTCGGCGTCATCGCCCTGGTCGCGTTCCTCGTCGCGAATCCGTTCACGGCGTCGAGCACCGAGGTCGGCGCTTGCCTCAAGGGTGACACCAACAACGCGGAGAGCGTCGAAAAGGCCGAATGCGGTCAGCCCGACGCGAACTTCAAGGTCGTCGGCAAACAGGAGAACAAGTCGGAAATCGGGCTCAAGCTCTCGGGCGGGTCGGAATGCGACGATTACCCCACGACCGACGCGTACTTCTTCCAGGGAAAGAAGACGGGCAGCGACGGCACCCTGCTGTGCTTGGAAGACCTGAAGAACCCGGGTGAGCGGCCGCCGGTCGTCGGTGACTGTCTCCCCGATGACGTGGTCAAGGCGAAGAAGCTCACGAAGGTGGACTGCGGGACCGCCGGCTACAAGGTCCTCGCCATCGAGAAGAGCACGGCGTACCTCGTCGACGACAGCACCGTTTGCACCCAGGTGCCGTCGACCGACGAGAAGATCGCGTGGCAGCGATCGGGTGGCGGGCTCCCCCAGTCGAGGGTGCTGTGCCTGGACAAGCTCAAGTAGCGGTCGTCAGCGCAGGAGGCCGGTCTCCCTCAGGCGGTCGAAGATGACCTTGCCCGCGGCGGAGACCCGGTCCCTGTCGGCGTAGGCGAGCCAGGCGATCTCGTCGATTTCACTGCTGGCCGCGAGCGTCCCGGTGTACTCGGCGGTGTAGGCGGTCGTCCGGACCACGACCCCCGGCGCTTGCCCGTCGGCCTGCGCTTCGAAGGTCCCGGCGGGCTCGACGCTGGACGGGTCGATCTCGACGGCCAATTCCTCGCGAATCTCGCGGACGAGTGTCTCCGTGTCGGTTTCGCCGGGCTCCCGCTTGCCTCCGGGTAAGTAGAACAAGGACTTGCCGCGAGAACGGGCGCAGAGGACCTTGCCGTCCACCAGGTGAAGCCACGCGATTTTGTCGATCACGGTTCAGCCCAGCGCCGCGGCGGTCTCGGCGGTCGTCAGGACTTCGCCCAGCCTCGGGAACACCTTGGTGATCGCGGACTCGTGGGAGATCGCGGCGATCCCGGTCATCGCGTCCGAAACGGCGATGGTCTCGTAGCCGTGATCGACCGCGGCGCGCAACGTCGATTCGACGCCGTATTCCGTGGCGATCCCGCCGAGCACCAGGGTCTTCACGCCGAACCCGCGCAGGAGTTCGTCGAGTCCGGTGCCATAGAACGCGCCGATCGTGTGCTTGGTGATCAGGTGCTCGCCTTCGCGAGGCGTCAGTTCGGCGACCAGTTCGCTACCGGGCGGCTGCTCTTTGACGTACGGCCGGTGCGCCTGCACGTGGACGATCGGCGAACCGGCCGCGTTGAAGACGTCACGCAGCAGAACGGCGTTCGACACGACTTCGGTGCCTTCGAGCGGGACAGTCTCCAGCGCGACGATCCGCGTCTGGAGGTCGATCAGGACGAGCGCGGTCGTCGCCGGGTCGATCTTCGTCATGGCGGGAGCCTAGGCGCTGCCGGAGTAAGTCTTGCTCGCGGTCTTCGCGCAGACTTACTCCGGCAGCGCCTGGCGTCCCTATGCTGGAGCCCATGGGGCAGCGGAGAGAAGTAGTGGTCACCGGCGGCGGAACGGGAATCGGCTACGCGGTCGCGGCGGCGTTCGCCGCGCTGGGCGAGCGGGTGACGATCACCGGCCGTCGCGAACAGGTCCTCACCGAGGCCGCCACGTTGCTCGGGGCGAATCCGGTCCCGTTCGACGCGGCCGACCCGGACGCGGTGGAAAGGGCGCTGGCCGAACTGCCGGAGCACGTCGATGTCCTGGTCAACAACGCGGGCGGGAACACCGATTTCCGGAATGGGCCCGCCGGGGACCTGAAAGCGTTCGCCGCGAACTGGCAGGCCAATCTGGACGCGAACGTCTTCAGCGCCGTGCTGGTCACCCGTGCCTTGCGGGAAAGGCTCGCCGACGGCGCGCGGATCGTCACGATCGGCTCCATCGCCGCGCACACCGGCGCCGGTTCCTACGGCGCCGCCAAGGCCGCGCTGGAGGCGTGGAACGTCGACGTGGCAAGGGAATTCGGGCCGCGGGGGATCACCGCGAACATCGTCGCGCCCGGACTGATCGGGGACACCGAGTTCTTTCACGGCAAGCTGTCCGACGAGCGCCGGGCTTGGCTCGTCGGCAACACGCTGACCAAACGCGCCGGTGACCCCGCGGACGTCGCCGAAGTGGTGACCTTCCTGGCGAGCCCGGCCGCGCGGCACGTCACCGGCCAGGTCGTCCACGTCAACGGCGGCGCGCACCTCGGCCGTTAGACGCCGGGGGTGACGCGCAGCAGCTTGTCGTCCTTGCCTTCCGAGGTCGTCACGTAAAGGGAGCCGTCCGGGGCGCTGCGGACCGCGCGCAGCCTGCCGAACTTGTCGTCGAACTCCGGCGGCAGCGTCACTTCGGTGACCTTGCCCGCGTCGTCGAGGCGGAACAGAAGCAGCTTCTGCCCCTTCAGCGCCGTCACGGCGAGGGAGCCTTCGAGCGCGCCCCACTGCGATCCGGTGAGGAACTCGGCGCCACAGATCGCCTCGGTGATCTCCCCGGTCGTCCACAAAGGACTGACAGCGTCCGGGAACCGTTGCGTGTCGGTCATCGGGACGCCTTCGTCGTAGCTGGTTTCGGTGCCGCCCTTGGACGGGTCCCAGCCGTAGTTCGCGCCGGCGCGTTCCAGGTTGACCTCGTCGTCGATGGTCGGGCCGTGCTCGGCGGTGAACACCTGCCCGCTGCCCGGCCGGACCGTGACGCCCTGGACGTTGCGGTGCCCGAAGGTGAACACACGCTGTTCGTTCGGGTTCGCGGACGAGATGAACGGGTTGTCCGGCAAGGGGTTCCCGGTCTTCGCGTCGATGCGGAGCACCTTGCCGCCGAGGTTCGTGCGGTCCTGCGGGAAGGCCGGGCGCGCGGTGTCGCCGGTGCCGACGAGCAGCGCACCGTCCGCGCCGAACGCGGGACGGCAGCCCGAATGCCTGCCGCTGGAGTTCACCGGCAGCCCGGTCAGCAGGTCCTTGACCTTCGTGGCGCTCGCGCCGTCCTCGGAGAGCCGCCAGGTGACCAGCCGGATGTCGACGGCCTTGTCACCTTCCTTGTGGGTCTGGCAGGTGATGAACTCCCGCGAAGCCGCGAAGTCCTTGCTGATCACCATCCCCATCAGGCCGCCCTCGCCGCGCACGTGGACGTCGGAGAAATCGGCGGCGACGTCGCGTTTCGTGCCGCCCTCGACCAGGGCCAGCTTCCCCGGGCGCTGGGTGACGAGGATCTTCCCGCCCGGCAGGAAGCCGACGTCCCAGCCGTGTTCGAGCCCGGCCGTCACCTGCTCGACCTTCAGTTTCGTCACGGAAGGTTTCGAGGTGACCGGCGGTGCGCTCTGCACCGTTTCGCTCGACGCCCCGGAACAGGCCGTGACCAGCAAAGACAGGGACGTGATCGCGACGACGGCGGGAGTGCGCATGGCATCAGCATGCCATCGTGCTCAATCGCCCGCGAGGAACGAACCGGTCATCCGGTCAGGATCTTCGCCGTTTCGGCGTCGGCGGGAAGGAACGTCTCCAGTTTCAGTTCCGACACCGTGACGTCGGCGGCGGTCGCGAACGTCGTGATGGCCGTGATCAGCCGCAGTTCGCCCGCCGATGTGGACAGGCGCATCGGGACGGCGAACCCGAGGTGATCGGGACCGGGCGGCCCCGGCTCCGGAACGTAACCTTCGAGTTCGGCCAGCAGTTCGGTGAGCCGCTCGTCGGGCGCGTGCGCGATCTCCTGGGTCAGCCGTTCCAGGATGTGCCGCGCCCAGTCCGCGAGGTTCCGCACGCGTGGCGCCATTCCCTTCGGATGCAGGGCGAGCCGCAGGGTGTTGACCGGTTCTTCCAGCAGTTCCGGTGCGACGTCCTCGAAGAGCAGGTCGAGCGCGTCGTTGCGGGCGACGAGGACGCCGTAGCGGTCGACCACGATGGCCGGGTACGGCCGGTGCCCGTCGAGCAGCCGCCGCATGCCGTCGAGGACCGGCAGGAGCCTGGGGTCGTCCAGCGCCGTTTCGGGGAAGCCAGGAGCGAAGCCGGCCGCGAGCAGCAGGCCGTTGCGCTCCCGGAGCGGGAGTTCGAGCGATTCGGCGACGCGCAGCACCAAACCGCGGCCGGGGATCGACCGGCCGCCCTCCAGGAAACTCACGTGCCGTTGGGTGGTTCCGGCCCGTAATGCCAGTTCCAGCTGGGAAAGCCGCCGCCGTTCGCGCCAGCCCCGCAGCGCGGGGCCGAATCCGGAAACCATGGTCGCCATCTTGGCCGAAGCGCCGACGGCGCCGCTATTCCCTCGAGGGAATTGAGACGATTCCCCGTCACGGAGATGCTTCCGGCATGAAATTCGGTCTGGTCGTCCCCACTTATCGGTCCATCCTCGACGCCGGGCGCACCGCGCCGGAAATGGTCGCCGTCGCGGTCGAAGCCGAACGCCTCGGCCTCGATTCGGTCTGGGTCGGCGACACCTTGGCGAAGGCCCCTATCGATCCGTTGACGTTGCTCGGCGCGTTCGCGGCCAGAACCGAGCGGGTCACGCTCGGCACGGCCGCGCTGCTTCCGGCACTGCGGGATCCGCTTCTTTCCGCGAACGCGATCCTTTCACTGGACCTGCTCAGCCAGGGCCGGATCACGCTCGGCGTCGGAGCAGGGTTCGCCGGCCGCAGCGAACCCGAATTCGCCTTCACCCGCGTTCCCTGGGAGCGCCGTCGCGCCCGGCTCGACGACATCGTCGCGCTGTGGCGGCACGTCTGGAGCGGGAACAGCGGTCCGTTCCATGGCGCGGTGCTGCACTACGACACCCTTCCGGAGTACCCGGAGCCGCACCGTCCGGGTGGTCCGCCGGTGTGGCTGGCCGCGTTCACCCCAGGGGCGCTGGAGCGCGCGGGGCGGCTTTACGACGGCTGGTTGCCGTATCCGCCCGACGTCACGGACTACGTCGACGGCCTCGCGAAGATCCGCGAAGCAGCCGTACGTCCCGTGACACCCGCGTTGTTCGCGACAGTGCTCATCGAAGATGACCCGATCCGGGCACGTGAGCGACTGGAGGACTACGCGCAGCGCAATTACGGCGTTCCGCTGGACTTCGTCGAGAAGATCCAAGTGCAGATCGCGGGCAGCCGCGAAGAGGTCGCCGAGAGGCTTCGCGAATACGGGGACGCGGGTGCCGAACACGTGCTGATCCGGATCGCGACGCAGGAACCGGCGGAGTTCGACGAGCAGCTTCCGAAGGTGGTCGAGGCCTTGCCCAGGTAATCGCGCGGCGGACTGTCGGTGCCCCCACGTAGGCTGGGACGGTGACAAACGCTCCATTGTCCGGACTCCTTCATTCCATCCTTCCCGATCCGGCCCTTCGCGGGGTCGTCGAGCGGGCCGGTGCCCCGGTGCTCGAGCTGCAGGGTGCGATCGCCACCCGCCAGCTGGTCGCCGGCGCCCTCGCCGCGGACGAGGGCGCCGGCCGCCCCGTGCTCGCGGTGACCGCCACCGGCCGCGAGGCCGAAGAACTGACAGCCTCGCTGAAGTCGTTCCTCGGCGAAGACGCTGTCGTCGACTTCCCGTCCTGGGAGACGCTGCCGCACGAGCGGCTGTCCCCGCGGGCGGACACCGTTGGACGGCGGCTGGAGGTGCTGCATCGCCTGAAGACCGGCGCCGACACCCTGCGCGTCGTCGTCGCGACCGTCCGCAGCCTCATCCAGCCGATGGCGCCCGGGCTCGGTTCGCTCGCGCCGATCGACCTGGTCGTCGGCGAGGAGCAGAGCTTCGAAGGGCTGCTGGAGCAGCTGGTCGAGCTGGCGTACACACGGGTGGACATGGTCGAGAAGCGCGGCGAGTTCGCCGTGCGCGGCGGCATCCTCGACCTGTTCGGACCGACGGCGCAGCATCCGGTGCGGGTCGAGTTCTGGGGCGACGAGGTCAGCGAGATCCGCGCGTTCGCGGTGTCCGACCAGCGATCGCTGCCGGGGGAGATCCAGCACGTCAGCGCGCCGCCGTGCCGTGAGCTGCTGCTCACCGAGTCGGTGCGGGCGAAGGCCGCCGAGCTGGCGACGACGTACGAGGCGGACGCGCAGCTCACCGAGATGCTCACCAAGCTGTCCGGCGGGATCCCCGTCGAGGGCATGGAGGCGCTCATCCCCGTGCTGTGCGAGGGCGAGCTGGACCTGCTGACCGACGCGATGCCGCAGGGCACGCACGTGCTGCTGGCCGATCCGGAGAAGATCCGCGCCCGCGCGGCCGACCTGGTCCGCACCGGGCAGGAGTTCCTCGAGGCGTCCTGGACCACGGCCGCCGCGGGCGGTCAGGCGCCGATCGACCTCGGCGCGTCCGCGTACCGGGACCTCGCGGAGATCGCGAAGCGCGCTCAGGAGACGAAGCGTCCGTGGTGGACGCTGACGCAGCTGGCCAGCGACGATCCCGATGTCTACAACGTCTCGATCGAGGCCGCGCCGAACTACCGCGGCGAGGTCGAGCGCGCGACCACCGACCTGCGCGCGCATACGGCCGCGGGCGGGACGGCCGTGCTCGTGGTCGCCGGGCACGGCACCGCGGCCCGCGCGGTCGAGCAGCTGTCGGCGGGAGACGTGCCCGCGTCACTGGCGGAAGGTCTCACCGGGCCGCTGACGGCGGGCGTCGTCACGGTGACGTGCGGCGGGCTTTCGGACGGCTTCGTGTCGCCGGAGCGCGCTCTCGTGGTGCTGTCCGAGTCGGACCTGACCGGCCGGGGTTCCGGCGCCGGAACGTCCACAAAGGACTTCAGTACCAAGATGCCGTCGCGGCGGCGCAACGCCGTCGACCCGCTCGCCCTCAAGACGGGCGACTACGTCGTGCACGACCAGCACGGCATCGGGCGATTCGTCGAGATGGTGCAGCGCACCGTCGCCGGCGCGACCCGCGAGTACCTGCTGCTGGAGTACGCCTCCTCCAAGCGCGGGCACCCCGGGGACCGGCTCTTCGTCCCGACCGACCAGCTCGACGAGGTTTCCCGCTACGTCGGCGGCGAGCTGCCGACGCTGAACAAGCTCGGCGGGTCCGACTGGAAGAACACCAAGGCCAAGGCGAAGAAGGCGGTCAAGGAGATCGCCGCCGAACTGGTGCAGCTCTATGCCGCGCGACAGGCCGCGCCCGGGCACGCGTTCGGGCAGGACACCCCGTGGCAGGGCGAACTCGAGGACGCCTTCCCGTTCACCGAGACCAACGACCAGCTCGCCGCGATCGACGAGGTCAAGTCGGATATGGAGCGCGGTGTCCCGATGGACCGCGTCATCTGCGGCGACGTCGGCTACGGCAAGACCGAGATCGCGGTGCGCGCGGCGTTCAAGGCTGTGCAGGACGGGAAGCAGGTCGCGGTGCTGGTGCCCACGACACTGCTCGCGCAGCAGCATCTCAACACCTTCACCGAACGGATGAGTTCGTTCCCGGTGAAGATCAGGGGACTCTCGCGGTTCACGAACAAGGTCGAGTCCGACGCGATCCTCGAACAGCTGTCCTCGGGTGACGTCGACATCGTGATCGGCACGCATCGCCTGCTGCAGACCGGGATCCGGTACAAGGACCTCGGCCTGGTGATCGTCGACGAGGAGCAGCGGTTCGGCGTCGAGCACAAGGAACACATCAAGGCGCTGCGGACACACGTCGACGTCCTGACGATGTCGGCGACGCCGATCCCGCGGACGCTGGAGATGTCGCTCGCCGGGATCCGCGAGATGTCCACGATCCTGACCCCGCCCGAGGACAGGCACCCGATCCTGACCTACGTCGGCGCGTACGACGACAAGCAGGTGGGCGCCGCGATCAGGCGTGAACTGCTGCGCGACGGCCAGGTCTTCTACGTGCACAACAGGGTTTCCTCGATCGAAAAGGCCGCGAAGCGTATTCGCGAGATGGTGCCGGAGGCGCGTGTCGTCACCGCGCACGGGCAGATGAACGAGGACAAACTCGAGAAGATCATCCAGGGTTTCTGGGAGAACGAGTACGACGTGCTCGTCTGCACCACGATCGTCGAAACCGGGCTGGACATCTCGAACGCCAACACGCTGCTGGTGGAACGAGGGGACCTGCTGGGCCTGGCGCAGCTGCACCAGCTGCGCGGCCGGGTCGGGCGCGGTCGAGAGCGCGGGTACGCGTACTTCCTGTACCCGCCGGAAGCGCCGCTCACCGAAACGGCGCACGACCGGTTGGCGACCATCGCGCAGAACACCGAACTGGGCGCGGGGATGGCCGTGGCGATGAAGGACCTGGAGATCCGCGGCGCGGGCAACATCCTCGGCGCGGAGCAGTCCGGGCACATCGCCGGTGTCGGTTTCGATCTGTACGTGCGGCTCGTCGGCGAAGCGGTCGACGCGTTCCGGCGGCACGCGGGCGCGGACACGGCGGAGGAAGAAGAACTCGCCGATGTCCGGGTCGACCTCCCGGTGGACGCGCACATCCCGCACGACTACGTCCCGGGTGAGCGGTTGCGGCTGGAGGCGTACCGCAAGATCGCGGCCGCGCCCGATCAGGCCGGGCTCGACGCCGTGCGCGAGGAACTGGTCGACCGCTACGGCCAGCCGCCCGCCGCCGTGCGACGGCTGCTCGCCGTCGCCGCGTTCCGGCACACCTGCCGCGCGGCGGGTGTCACCGAGGTCGCCGTCCAGGGCTCGTCGATCCGGTTCGCGCCGTTGCCGCTGGCGGATTCGCAGATGGTGCGGCTGAAGCGCCTGTATCCCAAGGCTCTCTTCAAAGCGGTGACGAACACGGTCTCCGTGCCGAAGCCGACCGAGGGCGCGGCCGGCGGCCGCATCGGCGCCCCGGCGTTGCGGGACGAGGAATTGCTGGATTGGTGCGCGAAGCTGTTGACGAACCTGATGAAGTCACCGGCACCCGTCGCGTGAGCGAACCCGAATCGCGACTTACGACCTGGTTCTCTCGCTGGGGCCGGTATGAGAGGGTAGGCCCTGTGATGCGGATCATGGGGCGCCGTCGTGCGCTGGTCGGGGTTCTTGCCGGTTCTCTCCTTCTCGCCGGATGCAACGCCGGACCGGGACAGGTCGGTGCGGCGGTGATCGTCGACGGCAAGTCCGTTTCGGTCGATCGCGTGCAGCAGCTGATCGACAAGGCCGTCCGTGAGCATCCGTACGGGCAGCAGCTCGCCAAGGAGCACAAGCTCGACCTCGTCGGCCGCGAGATCGTGCGCCAGGAGATCCTCCACGACCTCACTGAGCGTGCCGCCCAGCGCGAAGGCGTCCGCGTCGACGAGTCCCTCGTCGTGGCCGCGTTGCAGAACGATCCGCTGGCGAAGCCGATGGAGGCGAAGCAGCAGGACGATCCCGCGATCAGCGTGCAGCAGCTCGTCGCGCGCGTGCGGGATCACCGCGAAGCCCTGGTCGACGCGGCGCTGCAGACCCAGCTCGCGATGAAGTACCTGGACAAGCTCACCGTCAGTTTCGATTTCAGCTCGGTCTCCTCGACCGACGCCACCGGCTCCGACGCGGACAAGCTGCGCGAGCAGGCGATCGAGAAGGCCCGGAAGTTCGCCGCCTCGCCGAACGCGGCCGCGGAACTGATCGCGCAGGACCAGAAGACGTCCGACACGCAGGCAGGCACCGGTCAGAAGCTGCCGGCGATGCAGTCGCCCGCGACCGCGGCCACCGTCCTGTTCGGGCTCGAGCCCAACACCGTCGCCGCGTTCCAGCCGACGCCGCAGCAGCCGCTGTGGGTCGTCGTCGTGGTGCGTGAGCGGGCCGCCGACAAGCCCGTCGCGTCGGATCAGGCCGCGCAGCCCACCGCCCAGCAGCTGGCCAACGTGGGTATCCGGCTCCTCCAGCCGTACCTGGACCAGGTCGACCTCAAGGTCAACCCGCGCTACGGCGTGTGGGATGTCGTGGGCATGGACCTCGCGCCCAACGAAGCTTCGAAAAAGGGCATCGTGCTGCCGGTGCACGGCGCCACCCCGCAAAACCCGTGACCGCTGCCGTCGTCGTGATCGCCCGCGGGGCGACACTGCCCGCCGCGGCACTCCCGATCCTGCGAAACAGCGACGCCGTGTACGCGGCGTCGGATGTCGATCCCGGCGTTTTCGGCGTGCCCGCGCTCGGTGACGCACAGGTGCGCGGCCTCGTGCTCATCGCCGGTTCGCGCCGGGAACCGAAGGCCGCGGCGCTGATCAGGGCGGGTGCCCGGGTGCTGGAAGCGCCCGTTCCGCCGCTGGTCGAGGCCGCCGAGGTGATGGACCGGCTCCGCTCGCCGGGCGGATGCCCGTGGGACGCCGTCCAGACGCACGAGTCGCTGCGTCAATACCTGGTCGAGGAAACCTACGAGCTGCTCGACGCGATCGAGGAAGGCGACCGGGCCGCCCTGCGCGAAGAACTCGGTGACGTCCTGCTCCAGGTGTTGTTCCACGCGCGCGTCGCCATCGAGGACGCGACCGATCCGTTCGGGATCGACGAGGTCGCGTCCGATCTGGTCGCGAAGCTCGTCGGACGTCACCCCCACGTCTTCACCGACGCCCCGCGGGTCGAGACCGTCGACCACCAGAATCTCAAGTGGGAAGAACTGAAGCAGGCCGAGAAGAGCCGCCAGTCCATTGTGGACGGCGTCGCGCTCGGCCAGCCCGCCGTGGCGCTGGCCGGGAAGCTCGGGCAGCGCAGCGGCCGGGCCGGGATCCCGCTCGACCTGTTCCCCGAAGGTTCCGAAGCGGCGGCCCAGTTGTTCCGGGTCGCCGCGACCGCTCGCCGGGCAGGGATCGACCCCGAAGGCGAACTCCGTGCCGTCGCGAAGCGCTTCGCGCAAGACATCCGCGATGCCGAACAGGCCGCCCGAGACGCCGGTCTCGAACCGACGACGCTCGAGGCCGACGGCTGGCGCAAGTTCTGGCCGAGCTAGATCGTCAGGACGAGCTTGCCCTGGACGCGTCCGGATTCGCTCAGTTCGTGCGCCTTCGCCGCTTGTTCGAGCGGGAGGACCTCGGCGATCGAGACCCGCAGGGAACCGGCGTCGGCCAAAGTCGCGATTTCCGCCAGATCCGTTCCGGACGGGGCGACGTAGAACTCGGCGAAATGGAGACCGAGGTCCTCGGCCTTCCGCCGGACCTCCGTCCGGTCCGGACCATGCCCGACGATGTCGATCAGCGAACCGCCCGGTTTGAGCGTCTCCAGCGACCGGGGACCGTATTCGCCGGAGATCGGGTCCAGCACGACGTCGAGGTCCTGCGACTTCGCGAAATCGCTGGTCGTGTAGTCGATCAGTTCGTCCGCGCCGAGCTCACGGAGGAAGTCGTGCTTGGCCTCGCGCGCGGTGCCGATGACGTACGCGCCCTTGGCCTTGGCGATCTGCACGGCGAGATGCCCGACCCCGCCCGCCGCGGCGTGGACGAGCACGCGGTGTCCCGGTCCGACCGGGAACAGCCTGGTGAACGGCTGCCACGCGGTCAGCGCCGCGATCGGGAGCGCGGCCGCGTGGACGTGATCGAGACTTCGCGGTTTCAGCGCGAGCGCGTCCTCGCTGACCGCGACGTATTCGGCGTACGAGCCGTTCGGCGGGAACGTGACGCCGTAGACCTCGTCGCCGGGCTGGAACCGCGTTCCGGCGGAATCGACCACGCCCGAGAAGTCGAGTCCCACGGTCAGCGGCAGATCGCCGACGACCAGCCCGTTCCGGATCTTCCAATCCGCCGGATTCACTCCTGCGGCGTGGACGCGCACGAGGACCTGACCCTCGCCAGGAACAGGCTTTTCCGATTCGGCGAGGTGGAGAACGTCGGGTCCGCCGAACGAGACTTGCTGGATCTTTCGCATGGGGACGAGCATGTCGCTGCCCGGTACCCGTTGTGAAGTAGGCACCGCACTGGTATCTAGGTACCTCATGGGTACCTTCGATGAGCGGCGGATATTCGAAGAATGGGTGGCGGTGCACGGCCGTGACTGCCCGTCCAGGACGGTCATCGAGGTGCTCGCGAACAAGTGGGCGCTTTACGTTCTCGGTGCGATCCGGCGCTACGAGCGGCCGATGCGGTTCAGCGAACTTCGCCGTTTGCTCGACGGGATCACGCAGAAGATGCTGACCCAGACCC
This sequence comes from Amycolatopsis sp. lyj-84, assembly GCF_046549075.1. Classification (NCBI taxonomy): domain Bacteria; kingdom Bacillati; phylum Actinomycetota; class Actinomycetes; order Pseudonocardiales; family Pseudonocardiaceae; genus Amycolatopsis; species Amycolatopsis sp. lyj-84. Next base: position 260,169 of record NZ_JAJPWO010000009.1, on the reverse strand, counting down.
TTCGCTCCCTGGAACGGGACGGGCTGATCCGGCGGGACGTCTATCCCACCGTCCCGCCGCGGGTCGAGTACGGGCTCACTCCGCTCGGCGTCGATGTCGGCAGGCTGACGAACGCCGTCGCCGAATGGGCCGTCGAGAACGTCGACCAGATCTTCGCCGCACGCTCAGCTTTCGACGAGAAAGCGTCCGAAGCGGTACGGCCGCTGTGATGCGGAACACAATCGGGTGAGAACCGATTCGGCGGACTCGGCGTCTTGCCGGGTGTGAAGGGAACGGAACCGGACGAAGAGCAGCTCGTCCGCCGCACGGCCAAAGGTGACCGCGCGGCGTTCGAGGAGCTCTACCGCCGCACGTCGCCGTGGCTGGCCGTACGCCTGCGCCGTCGCTGCGCCGACGAGCAGATCGTCGCCGAGGTGATGCAGGAGACCTACCTCGCGGTTTGGCGTGCGGCCGGCGCGTTCGCCGGTGCGGCCGTCGGTGGGAGCGCAGTCGGCTGGTTGTGGACGATCGCCGCGAGGCGGCTCGTCGACGCTTTCCGCCGTCGGGCGAAGCACGCGCTGCCGCTGCCGGTCGCGGAGGCGGCCGTGGCGCCCGCCGCTGAAGACGAGGCGCTGGCCGGTGCGGTCGGCGACCACGTCGGCGACGCGCTGCGCCGGCTCGCTCCCGAACTACGGCAGGTCTTGCAGGCCATGGTGCTCGACGGGCTGACCGTCCGGGAGACCGCGGTCCTGCTCGGCGTGCCGGAAGGAACCGTCAAAACCCGCGCCAGGCGGGCTCGGATCGCGATGCGGGAGGCGCTGTCGTGAACAAGGAACACGTGTCCGGACAGCTTCTCGCCGGTTACGTCCGCGGGGACGAAGGCTTGGCCGGTGACGAGGTCTGGGCGATCGAAGCCCATCTCGAAACCTGCGCGGAATGCCGGGGGAGACTGTCCGCGGTCAGCCTGCCCACGGTGTCGGCGCTGGTGGACGACGTCTGGGCGGGGCTGGGCCCGAAACTCGCCGAAACGGGGCCGGGGCGGTCACGGAGCCGGTGGGCCGGGCGGCTGCACACCTGGGTGACGCCGGTGATGCTGCCGTGGCTGGTGATGATCATCCTGCTCCCGGCGACGGGATTCCTCTTGGACTGGGCCGGCTTCACGTGGAGCCGGAACTACTCGTTCGTCCAGCTCTTCTCACCGGTGCTGCCGGTGCTCGGGGTCGCGGTGTCCTGGTCCAAGGGCCTCGATCCCGCTTACGAACTCGTCACTTCCGCGCCGAGGGGCGGGTTCTACCTGCTGCTGCGCCGGACGACGGCTGTCCTCGCCGTAGTGCTGCCGATGCAGGCCCTCGCGAGCTGGCTCGGCGGTGATGGCTTCGGGGGGCTCGCTCTCCTGCCGAGCCTGGCCTTCACCACCGGGACACTCGCGCTCGGCGGGCTGATCGGGGTGACCCGCGCGGCGTATGTCCTGGCCGGGATCTGGGTGGTGGTGGTCCTGGCGCCCGCGGTGGCTTCGCAAGGACGAGCCACCGTGCTCGAACCCGACCTGCTTCCGGTTTGGGGCGTGATCTTCGCGCTGACCATGGCCGTGGTGGTGCTCCGCCGAAGCGCCTTCGGCCTGCTCAGCGGATCCGAACGATGAACGAAGGGGAGAACATGATGCGTGCTGTCGGGGCCGCGGAGGTCGCACCCACGACCTACGCGTGGCAAATCGAGGCGGAGGAACTGAAGGTCCGGGTCGGCAAACGCAAGTTCGCCGTGAACGGGCTCGACCTGGAACTGGGCACGGGGGTGCACGGTCTGCTCGGCCCGAACGGGGCGGGGAAGACCACGCTGATCCGGGCGCTGGCGACGGTGCTCCGGCCGGCGGAGGGAAGGCTGGCGCTGCTCGGTGAGTCCGTCGGGGGGCTCACCGATCAGCGCCGCCTGCGCCGTCGGATCGGCTATCTGCCGCAGAATTTCGGCTACTACAAGCGCTTCACCGTCCGCGAGTTCGTCGAGTACATCGCGTGGCTCAAGGAAATGTCCAAAGAGGACATCCCAGGAGCAGTGCAGCGTTCGATCGAACGGGTCGGCCTCGCCGATCGCGCCGACGACAAGATGAAGACGCTTTCCGGCGGCATGGTGCGGCGGGTTGGGATCGCCCAGGCGATCGTGAACGACCCCGACCTCCTCTTGCTGGACGAGCCGACCGCCGGACTCGATCCGGCGCAGCGCGTGCGGTTCCGGGAACTCATGCAGGAAATGGGGCGTGACACCTGCGTCGTCGTCTCGACGCACCTCGTCGAAGACGTCGCCACGGCGTGCACCGACGTCGTCCTGTTCGAAAACGGCAAACTCGTCTTCCAGGGGACCCCGGACGAAATGGCCGCCGCCGGGACCGCGGAGTACGTCGGCGACAGCCCGATCGAGCGCGGTTATTCGGCGCTGCTCGGGCACGAGCCGGGGAGGGGTAACTGGTGAACACGCGGATTCTGCGGATCGAACTCCGTCGTTCCATCGCACCTTGGGCCACGCTCGCGATCCTCGTCGTCGCGTTCGGATTCCTGTACTCGTTCTCCGGTCCGTGGACGAGATCACCGATCGCGTGGAACGAGCACTGGGTGCCCGCCGCGGAATGGAGCCGGTTCCTGCTGGTGTTCCTGTGGCCGATCGCGATCGGCGCCGGTGTCATCCAGGGGATGCGGGACAGCCGGTCCGGCACGGCCGAACTCATGACCACCCTGCCGCGGCCCGGCTGGCAGCGGGCCGCGAAACTCGCCGGCGCGCTGGGCGGCCTGCTGGTGCTGGGCTACCTGCTGATCTTCGCAGTCGGCGCCGTCCAGGCGATCTTCAACGGCGGGTTCTTCACCTTCGGCTGGCTGCCGATCGTCGTGGTCGGTGTCCTCGGGATGCTCGCGGGCGCCTGGATCGGGCTCGGGATCGGCCGGTTGCTGCCGCATCCGCTGACCGCGCCCGCGGTGGCCGTCGCCGCGTTCGCGGCCGCGATCCTGTTCCAGCTCGCCGCGGGGGAGGGCAGCTTGCTGTCCGGGTTCGTGCCGTTCCGGGTCTCGCTGCTCTCTCCCGCGATGGACGTCGTCGACGATCCGTTCAACACCACCGCGGGCCGGATGGATCTCGGGCAGGTGATCTGGCTCGCCGGACTGGCCGCGACAGGGTTCCTCCTGCTGGCGGTCCGCTCCAAGCGGGCGAAGGCACTCGCCGTCGTCCCCGCGCTGGTGGCGGTCGGGATCGCCTTGCCCGTTCTTCCCGGCACCACGGCCGAAGGCAAGGTCATCGACCCGCACGCGACGGCGATGATCTGCGACGGCCCGGTCTGCGTCCCCCGCATGCTCGAGTCCGAACTGCCCCGTCTCGCCGGGCCGGGCAAGGAGGCGTTACGGCTGCTGGGAACACTGCCGGACGCGCCGGTCAAGGTCGCGGCACAGGACCGGCGGCTGGGCTACGACGAGGTGCCGCCGCGTGCCGCCGACACCGTCTACGTGGACCTGCTGGATTGGTCCGTCCGTTCGCTCTTGGTCCCGGAAGACGTGACGCGGGCGCTGGTCGCCGGCGCCGGGACGCCGACCTGCTACTCCACCCATGGCGTCGACAAGTCCTTTATAGACGAACTCACCGCGCGATCGATCACCTCGAACTGGTTCCTCGGCGAGTGGAAGACGCTGAGCGGCTACTGGAGCGACGAGGTGAAGAACGAGGTCGTCCAGAAGCAGGAGACCTTCCGTGCCCTCCCGGCCGACGTGCAGCGAGAGCGGATCATCGCGGTGCGACAGGCGGGCCTGGCCTGCCGGGGTAACCAGCTCGACATCCTGCTCGGTGGGGCCCGATGAGGTGGGCGGTGCTGTACGCGCGGTCGCGGAGCGTGCCGGCCTCGTTCGCGGCGCTGGTGGTGACCACGGCGGTGATCTGGTTCCTGGCCAGGGACCACTGGTCGATGATCCCGGTTTCCCTGGCGCTCACGGCCGCGGTCGCGGTGATGGCGACCGGGCTGAGCGGACAGGACGCCGATCTCGACCGGACCGCCGCGATCCGGTGGATTCCCCGTCGCGGCCTGCATCTCCTCCTGATCGGCGGCCTCGGTTTCGGCGCCGTGCTCCTGCCCCGGCTGTGGGAGGCGGAGCAGGTGCCGGTGGAGATCATCACGCGGAACGCGGGCGGACTGCTCGGCCTCGCGGGGATCTCCGCGGTGCTGTTCGGCGGGGCCTTCGGGTGGGCGTTGCCGCTGTTCGTGTTCGTCGTCTCCTTCGTGGTCTGGGCCACCACGTCGGGCACGGACACCGCGCACCTGGCGATCACCTGGTTTCTCCAGCCCGCCGGCGTCCCCGCGGCCACGTGGACCGCCGTGGTACTCGGTGTGGTGGGCCTGGGGACCTACGCGGTCTTCGGTAATCGCCGCTGAAGTGTCATGAAAGGGGCTTTCCTGACGGAATTCGTCAGGAAAGCCCCTTTCATGACATCCGCCGGTCAGACGTTCCGGTTGTGCGGGACGAGGTCGAGCGGGTCGTGGTCCGGGTCGTCGACGCCGAGGCTGATGATCCGCGAGGGGTGGATCCGGATCACCGCGCCGTCGAAATGGCCGTCGGCCGTGCGGGCGCCTGTCAGCGCCTCGGCCCGGCCGCGGATCTCGAGGCAGCGGATCCTCGGCGGGTCCTGTGACGGCATGTCGTCCACCACGAACGCGGCCTGCCCGTTGGCGGCCACGTTCCGGAACTTCTTGCTCTTCGCCAGTTCGTAGCCGGTGATGTCGATCGTCCTGGTCTCGGTGTTGTAGGCATAGCCGACCGGGCTGACCTGCAGCGTCCCGTCCGGCTGAGCCGTCGCGAGCCGTCCGAGTCCCTGGGTGGCGAGGTAGTCGAGTTCCGCTTCACTGAACATGGAAGCCAGTGTGCGACCTCCACTTAACTGGAGGTCAAGGGAACAGGCCTTCGCCCCAGAAACCACCTTCGCGTACGCCCGGTGGCACGGCGAAATGAGCGGATCCGGTGTGCTGGAGATACTCCATCATCGCGTCTTTCGATGACAGCGCCTGCTGCATCGGCACGAACTGCTTGCGAGTGTCCCGGTTGAAGGCGAGGAAGAACAGCCCCGCGTCGAGGTGCCCGACACCGTCGGAACCGTCGACGAAGTTGTAGCCGCGCCGCAGGATCCGTGCCCCGTTCAGGTTCTCGTGCGAGGCGAGCCGGACATGCGAATCCTCCGGGATCAGCTTTTCGCCGCCCGCGCCGCCGACGTTGAAGTCGGGCTCGTCGAACTCGGCGGCCTGCCCCAGCGGCGCGCCCGCGCCCTTCGACCGGCCGACGATGCCTTCCTGCCCTCGCAACGATTCCCGGTCCCAGGTCTCGATGTGCATCCGGATCCGGCGGGCCACCAGGAACGACCCGCCCGCCATCCACGGCTGCCCGTCTTCGGCCGTCGCCCACACCTGGTCGCGCAGGACGTCGGCCTCCTCGGCCTTGACGTTGCGCGTCCCGTCCTTGAACCCGAACAGGTTCCGCGGCGTGGACTGTGCCCGCGACGTCGACGAACTGCGGCCGAACCCGAGTTGCGACCAGCGCACCGCCGTGACGCCGAAGCCCAGCCGTACCAGGTTCCGGATCGCGTGCACCGCGACCTGCGGATCGTCCGCGCACGCCTGGATACAGACGTCGCCACCGCTGCGCGCGGGGTCGAGTTTGTCGGCCGGGAACAGGGGGAGATCGATCAGCGCGGCGGGCCGTTTCGAGGCGAGCCCGAACCGGTCGTCGAACAGCGAAGGGCCGAAACCGATCGTCAGCGTCAGCGACGACGCCGCGAGATCGAGGGCCTCGCCGGTGTCACTCGGCGGGGCGGCGGGGGCGCCACCGACGGCGCCGCCCGTCCCGACCTCCCGGCCCGCGGTCATCCGCCGGGCGGCGTCCGTCCACGTGCGCAGCAGCTTGACGAGCTTTTCGCGATCCTTCGTCGTCACGTCCAGCGCGACGAAATGCAGGTTCTCCTGGACCGGCGTCACGATCCCGGCCTGGTGCTCGCCATGGAACTCGACGACGCTCTGCGCGGCCTGTGCCGGGCTGTCCCCGCCGAGCAGCCGGTTCGCCCCGAATCCGGCGGCCGCGCCGGTTCCGACGAGAGCGGCACCCGCTCCCGCCATGCCGAACAGCTTCCGGCGGGAGACCCGGGTGTCCTCCGTCCCGGTCATTGCGCCGCGACCTCCGCGACCTTGCTCAGCGGCTCGCTCAGCGCGTCGACCGCCGACGCGAATTCCTTGATCTGGTCCTGGCTCAGCGCGGTGTACAGCTTGAAACCGTCGCCTTCGCGCTGCTTGTCCAGCAACGCCTGCACGCTGCCGAACTCCTTGTCCAAAGTGGACACCAGGGCCGGGTCCTTCGCCTGCAGGAGCGGGCGCAGCGAGGCGATCGCGGCCTTCGAACCGTCGAGGTTGCCCTGGAAGTCCGAGAGGTCGGTGTGCGAGAACGCCTCCTCTTCGCCGGTGATCTTGCCGGTGGCGATCTCGTCGAGCAGTTCCTTGGCACCGTTGGCCAGGTCGAGCGCGTTCAGTTCGAGCGCGGCCGACTTGGTGACGAGTTCCTTGACGTCGGCGAGCAGCTGGTCGGCGATCTGGGGCGCGTCGGGCTGCAGCCCGCTCACCCAAAGGTCCTTCTCCAGCCGGTGGAAACCGGTGAACTTCTGGCCCGGTTCGAGGTCGGCCTCGCGCGCGTCGATCTTCGGGTCGAGGTCGCCGAACTTCTCGGCCACCGGCTCGACCCGCTCGAAGTAGACGCGGGTGCGGGCGTAGGCGGCCTTCGCCTCGTCGGCCTTGCCCGTCTTCACGAGCGCGACGAACTTGGTGGTCTCCTCGTCGAGCGCCTTGGTGTTGTTCGCGACGTACTCCGCGTAGCTCTTGACCGCCTGCGCCTTCTGCGAGTTCGGGTCGGTCTGCTTCGCACCACCACCGGTGACGGTGAAGTCGCCGCGGAGGCCGTTGCCGGTCATCCCCGGCTTGCACGCGGTCTGGTACTTGCCCGCTTCGGCGACCTCGACGATGAGCCGCCGGTTCAGCCCGGGCGCGATGTTCTCGACCTCGCCCATGATCCGGTCGCCCTCGGCGTAGAGGTAGAACTCGGTGACCTTGCTGCCCTTGTTGGTGATTTCGAAGGTCACGTTGCCCGCGCTCGCGGTGTTCACCGAGACGGCGCACGCGCTGTCCGAGGCTTCGACCTTGATCGGGCCGCCGGCCGCGGCGGGGGTTTCCTCACCACCACCGCAGGCGGTGAGCACCAGGGCGCCGACGCCGGCGAGAGCGGCGAGCGGGAATCGACGGGACACGGTGGTCACTCCTTAACCGCGGCCGCGACGGGAGCCGTCGCGGCCTTCTTCTTGGACCTGAGGAAGAGCGGCAGCACGATCGCCACGTACGCGACCCACGCGACGGCCTGCAGGACCGTCGTCTGCTGCGAATAGTTGAAGATCCCCTTGAGCAGCGCGCCGTACCAGCTGGTCTCCGGCAGCACGTTCGACGCGTCGAACGCGAGTGTGTTCAGACCGGGCAGGAAGGCGGCCTCCTGCAGGTCGTGCAGGCCGTAGCCGAGCACGCCCGCCGCGACGAACACCAGCAGGACGCCGGTGATCGTGAAGAACCTGCCGAGGTCGAACCGGACGGCGCCGCGGTAGAGCAGGTACGCCAGCACGACCGCGGTGAGGATGCCCGCGGTGAAACCGATCAGCGGTTCGGTCGTCCCGCCTTGGGCGGTCTGCACGGTCGAGTAGAAGAACACCGCCGTTTCCAGGCCTTCGCGGCCGACGGCGAAGAACGACAGGACGAGGACGGCGACCGGGCCCACGTTGAGCGCTTCGTCCAGCTTCCCGCGCAGTTCGGCGGCGATCGTCCTCGACGCCTTGCGCATCCAGAAGATCATCGCCGTCACGAAACCGACCGCGACGATCGACAGGGTGCCGCCGAGCAGTTCCTGCTGCTCGAAGGACAGCTGAGCGGTGGAGTAAGTGAGGATCGCGCCGATCCCGACCGACAGCAGGACGGCGACGCCGACACCGAGCCACACCCAGCGCAGCGCGTGCTTCCGGTCGGTCTTGACCAGGAACGCGACGAGGATGCTGACGACGAGGGCGGCTTCCAGGCCTTCACGCAGGCCGATGAGCGCACTCGCGAACCACACGTCGTTCTCCCTGGTCGTCTGACTGAACCTCCTGGTTTTAGGTAAGCCTTGCCTGAAAGTCCAGCTCAGCCGAGGGATGGTGAATGTGGACGAACCGCTTGAACGGGCCTTGATCGGACGGGCGCGCGGAAAGCATCCGCAGGTCAGCGCGCACCGCGCGGATCACATAACGAATCGGCGCCACGACCGCCGGTTTACCGTCCGCTGACCTGCTCCTCCGAATGGGTCATCCCCCGGCAGTGTGGCGAAGTAACCTGACCGGGTGGCCGAAACCACCCAGTCGAGCATCGACGCCCCGGAGCACCCAGCGCGCCCTCTGCCGCCGTACGTCCCCAGGCTCGCTTTCGCGGGCGGGCTCGTGCTGACCGGCGTGGTGCTGATCATGACCGTCGGGATGAGCCGGCCGGGTGGGGACGAGCCGCCCCCGCCGGCGGAACCGCAGCCCGCGCTCGCGGTTCCCGACCAGAAACCGCAGCCTGGGGTGGCGACGCCGCGAGCCGGGCTGGCCGCGCCGCCCGACCGGCCCACCGTTTCCGACGCGGCCGAACTCGAGATCTGGGCGAACCGGGTGGCCGCGAAGACGCGGCTGTCCGCCACCGACCTTTCCGCTTACGGACGGGCGGAGATGTGGCTTCGGCGGCAGAAGCCGGGCTGTCACCTCTCTTGGGCGACCCTCGCCGGTGTTTCCCACGTCGAGACGGCGCAGGGCAGGCCCGGCCCGATCACGCTCACGCCCGATATCTGGGCCAAGCACGCTGTCCGTGCCACCAGTGACGGGAAGCCGCCGGATCCGAAGAACCTCGATGACGCCGCCTTCGCCACCGCCCGCTACCTGTGCGCCGCCGGCGACGACGTCGCCACCCCGGAGGGATGGTGGAAGTCGATGCGGATGTTCAACCCCGCCGTTCCGTACGCCCAGGAGGTCTTCAGCGCGGCCGACGCCTACGCGGACGCCAGCGTCGCGCCCTGATCCTCGAGCACCAGGTCGAAGTTGAGCGCGGCCGCCATCCGGTAGGCGTCGCCCGCCGCGACGACCAGCTGCGCCATCGGGTCGACGACGTTCCCCGCCGCCCAGACGCCGTCCACATTCGTCCGGCCCTGCGCGTCCACCGCGACGAAACCGTCTTCGGTGCGCGCGCAGCCGAGCTGGGCGAGCAGCCGGTCGTGCGGGACGAACTTCGGGCCGACGAACACGACGTCGCGTTCGACGAGGTCGCCGTCGACGAGCCGGACCCCGGCCAGCCGGTCGTTTTCGACGGCGAGCTCGGACACCTTCCCGTCGACGATCCGGATGCCCAGTCCGGTCAGCTTCGCCCGGTCGTCCGCCGAGATCTCCTGGGTGTGCGTGAAGAACGTCAGGTCCTTGCTCCACTGCCAGACGATCAGCGCCTGGTGGACCGACTTCTCGGAGGTCGCGAGCACGCCGAAGCGCTGATCGCGCACTTCCCAGCCGTGGCAGTACGGGCAGTGCAGTACGTCGGTGCCGAACCGCTCCGCGACACCGGGGACGTCCGGCAGTTCGTCGGCCAGCCCGGTGGTCATCACGATCCGGCGCCCGCTGACGACCCGGCCGCTCGCCAGCTCCACCGCTTTGTCGTGCCGCAGCCGGTGGACGACGTCGTCGATGAGTTCCACGCCGTATCCGCGCACTTCGTCACGGCCTATCGCCAGGAGTTCTTTGGGCGGGATGCCGTCCCTGGTCAGGAAACCTTGCGCGTGCGCGGCGGGCGCGTTGCGCGGCGTCCCGCCGTCGATCACGGCGACCTTCCGCCGCGCCCTGCCCAGTACCAAGGCCGCGCTGAGGCCCGCGACACCACCGCCGATGATCACCACGTCGAATTCGTTGCTCATGGTCCCGAGCATCCGACTTCCGTCGAAATCTGGCAAAGTTCATTGCCGGTTTGGCAAACTGGGGGCATGCAGGACATCGAACGGCGGCTCGCCGAGGTCGGCCCGAAGCTCAAGCAGCTCCGCAAGGAACGCGGCACCACCCTCTCCGCGCTCTCGGAGGCGACGGGGATCTCCGCCAGTACGCTTTCGCGGCTCGAATCGGGTACCCGGAAGGCCACCCTGGAGCTGCTGCTGACGCTGTCGGAGGCGCACAAGGTCCCGCTCGACGAACTGGTCGGCGAACCCGAGCCGTCCGATCCGCGGGTCCGGATGAAACCGCAGAAGTTCGGCAGGTTCACCGCCTGGTCGCTGAGCGCGCAGCCCGGTCAGCCGCAGGCGTTCAAACTGCTGATCCCGGTCGAGAACATCGAACCGGTGCAACGGACACACGAGGGCTACGAGTGGATGTACGTCCTCAGTGGACGGTTGCGGGCGGTGCTCGGCGACCGTGACTTCACGATGGGGCCGGGCGAGGCCGCCGAATTCGACACGCGGGTGCCGCATTGGTTCGGAAGCGCGGGGCCGGGGCCGGTGGAACTGCTGGTGCTCTTCGGCAAGCAGGGTGAGCGGGCCCACCTGCGGGCCAAGTCCACCTGAGAACCGGCGTCAGTCGCGCAACGCGATCCGCGCGCTGACCTCGCTGATCGCCTCCAGGTACTCCGGGATCGGGTGCATCGCCGACGCGATCCGCATCTGCGCGAGCGCCTCGGTCAACCGGCCGAGGCGCTGGAGGGTCCGCCCCAACACGAACCGGGCGTAATGATCGGTGGGGTCCAGCTCCAGCACCCGGTTGAAGGCGCGCTCGGCCCGCCGCAACTGTGCGGAGTGGAAGTACGCGCGGCCCGCCAGCAGTTGCACGCTCGGTTTGTCGGTTTCCTCCTCCAGCAACGGTTGGAGGGCCTTGAGGGCATCGAGCGGCCTGCGGCTTTCGACCAGGGCCTCGGCCTGTCGGAAGGCACGGAACCGCGATTCGCCGGACGAGTCCGGACCAGGTTCTGGGGCGGGTTCGGCATCCATCATGGTCCGCTCCACGATACCCCTGGGCAGGGCCGTTCACGAGGAGCTGAAACGGTCATGGTGGACTGTCTTGCCATGAGCAGTGCCGAAGAGGACAGGCCCGAATACCTCGGTCTCGCGCCGTACCTCTACTACGCCGACGCGACCGAAGCGGTCGCGTGGCTGGTCAGAGTGTTCGGGTTCACCGAGGAGGTGCGCTTCGCCGACGCCTCCGGTGAGGTGTTCCAGGCCACGCTGTGCGCCGGTCCGGCGAAGATCCAGCTGGCCGGGGTCGGACCCGAATACTGGGACGGCAAGGGTGTCGACGGCCCGGTCGGCCAGCTGAACATCATCTACGTCGCCGACGCCGACGCGCAGTACGAGCGGATTCGCGCCGCCCTCGGCGACGACGCCGACCTCGACGCGCCTCAGGATCAGCCCTACGGCGCCCGCGTGTTCACCGTCTCCGACATCGGCGGCAACAGCTGGACCTTCTGGCAGCAGTTCTCCGACACCGTCGAGTTGCCGTCGGGCTGGCGTGAAGTCCGCGCAGGTGAACCAGTCGCCGAGTAGGTCCTGTGTGGCGCGTGCCTCCAACGGGTGAACCGTGCCGACGGCTAGGCTGGGGCCGGTCACCGCAGGCACAACCCACATGAGGAGCATGGCGTGGCGCTCATCGAGCAGGTAGGCGCTCGCGAGATTCTTGACTCGCGAGGCAACCCGACGGTCGAAGTGGAGGTGGCTCTCGACGACGGCACGCTGGCGCGGGCCGCGGTCCCCTCGGGTGCGTCCACCGGCGAACACGAAGCCGTCGAGCTGCGTGACGGCGACACCGGCCGGTACAACGGCAAGGGTGTCGAGCGCGCGGTCGCGGCCGTCCTGGACGAAATCGGCCCGGACCTGGTCGGCACCGACGCCGTGGACCAGCGCATCGTCGACCAGAAGCTGGTCGATCTCGACGGCACCCCGGACAAGGGCCGCCTCGGCGCGAACGCCATCCTCGGTGTTTCGCTCGCCGTCGCGAAGGCCGCCGCCGATTCGGCCGAATTGGAACTGTTCCGCTACCTCGGCGGGCCGAACGCGCACGTGCTGCCGGTGCCGATGCTGAACATCCTCAACGGTGGCGCGCACGCCGACACCGATGTGGACATCCAGGAGTTCATGATCGCGCCGATCGGCGCCGAGTCGTTCCGCGAGGCCCTGCGCTGGGGCACCGAGGTCTACCACTCGCTGAAGTCGGTCCTGAAGGGCCGCGGCCTGGCGACCGGCCTCGGCGACGAAGGCGGCTTCGCGCCCAGCCTGAAGAACAACCGCGAGGCGCTCGACCTGATCCTTCAGGCGATCGAGAAGGCCGGGTACGCCCCGGGCCGGGACATCGCGCTCGCGCTCGACGTCGCCGCGACGGAGTTCTACTCCGACGGCGCGTACACCTTCGAAGGTGCGAAGAAGAGCGCCGAGCAGATGTCGGCCTACTACGCCGAACTGCTGCGCGACTACCCGCTCGTGTCCATCGAGGACCCGCTGAGCGAGGACGACTGGGACGGCTGGGTCCAGCTGACCGCCGAGGTCGGCGAGAAGGTCCAGATCGTCGGCGACGACCTGTTCGTCACCAACCCGGACCGCCTCGAAGAGGGCATCACCCGCCGCGCCGCCAACGCGCTGCTGGTGAAGGTCAACCAGATCGGCACGCTGTCGGAGACCCTCGACGCGATCTCGCTGGCCACCTCGTACGGCTACAAGTCGATGATGAGCCACCGGTCCGGCGAGACCGAGGACACCTTCATCGCGGACCTCGCCGTCGCGACCGGTGTCGGCCAGATCAAGACCGGCGCTCCGGCGCGCGGCGAGCGGATCGCCAAGTACAACCAGCTGCTCCGGATCGAGGAAACCCTCGCCGACGCGGCGCGCTACGCCGGCGACCTGGCATTTCCCCGGTTCAGCGCCGAGGGATAACGAGCTATGGCGGACCGGGGGAGGGCGCGGACCCGTCGTAACGGGCGCGCGGAAGGCGGTGGCTCCGGCAGGGGCCGCCGTCCGGAGCGCGCCCGCCGTACGACGACGACGGAGGTCCGCGCCCGAACCCGGCTGCGCCGCAGCCTGGCGGCGAAACGGGCATCGGGTGCCGCGAAGGTGCTCGGCATGTCCACCACCCGCCGGGCCGCGGTGGTGGCGATCGTGGTGTGCGCGCTCGCGTTCACCATCGCCGTCCCGCTGCGCACGTACCTCAGCCAGAAGTCCGAGGTGACCGAGCAGCAGCAGCTGCAGTCCGAGCTGCAGCGGAGCGTCGCCCAGCTGGAAGGCCGCAAGGCCGAGCTGAGCGACCCCGCGCAGATCGAGGCGGAGGCGCGTAAACGCTTCGGTTTCGTGAAGCCCGGCGAGACGCCGTACATCGTGCAGCTCCCCGAGGACAAGGCGCCCGAGCAAGGGCAGCCGCAAGGCCAGCAGCCGGTGCCCGCGGGCTCCTGGTACGAGAAGCTGTGGGATCAGGTCGCGGGCGACTGAAGCTCTCCCTTTAGCCTTATGGGCGTGAACAGCACGGAAAAGTCTTCATACGACCCTGTGACCGACGCCGACCGCGAGATCATCGCGGAACAGCTCGGCCGGGTACCCCGTGCGCTGCGTGCCGTCGCCGCGCGCTGCCCGAGCGGTCACCCGTCGGTCGTGCAGACGAGCCCCCGCCTCGACGACGGCACCCCCTTCCCGACGCTCTACTACTTGACCTGCCCGAAGCTGACCTCGATGGTCGGCACGCTCGAGGCGTCCGGGCTGATGAAGGAGATGACCGACCGGCTCGCGGAGGACCCCGAGCTGGCGGCCGCCTACCAGCGGACCCACGAGAGCTACCTCGCCGAACGCGACGCCATCGATTCGCTCGGGCACGAGGTCAGCGCGGGCGGGATGCCCGGACGCGTCAAATGCCTGCACGTCCACCTGGCGCACACACTCGCCGTCGGCCCCGGGGTGAACCCGTTCGGGGACGAAACCCTCGCGCTGCTCAAAGCGAACGGCTGGCCGTCGGGTGACTGCCAGGGGTAACACCTGCCCCTGCTGTACAGATAGTTCCTCCAGGTGGGTTAATTCACCCGTTGTCGACCAACTGGTCCTCCCCTATGGGGTGAAACCGGTCACCGCATGCGGCAGGCTGTGCACCAGTTGCGGGTTGTCGGGGTGGGCAAGTAACGGATCGCCGAGTCGTGATCCGCCGGGAGGGTTCTGAGGTATGCGCGTGAGGCACGTGCCAGGCGCGGTGACCGGTGCTGTATCCATGGGCTCTCGCCTGAGACACGTACCTCGAGCCGCCCGGAGACTCTGTCTCCGGCACCGCACGATCGCCGCGGTGACCGGAGGTGTCCTCGCCATCGTCCCCGCCTGTGCCGCGGTCGTCGGTGCCGGCAGCTGGGCCGCGACGGCGAGCACGATCCATTCGGACAACGTCGCCCTCGTCGGCGGCTATGACCCGAAGAACCCGCTCGTCCACCAGATCGGCGTCGACGGCAGCCTGCCGAACGCGCCGACGCCGCTCCCGCTCCCCGCGGACGAACTCCCCAACGGACCACTCGGCATCCCGGTCACCGCGCTCGCCGCCTACCGCAACGCCGCCGACATCCTCATCGCCGAACAGCCCGGCTGTCACATCGACTGGGCGCTGATCGCGAGTATCGGCCGGATCGAGTCCAACCACGCGCGCGGCGGCTACGTCGACGCCAAGGGCAACACCCTCGAACCGATCCTCGGCCCGCAACTCAACGGCGCCGGCCCGTTCGCGGCCATCCCGGACACCGACGGCGGCAAGTACGACGGCGACACGGTCTGGGACCGCGCCGTCGGTCCGACGCAGTTCATCCCCTCCACCTGGAAGGGCTACGCCTCCGACGGCAACGGCGACGGCGAGTCCAATCCGAACAACATCTTCGACGCGGCGCTGGGCACCGGCCGGTACCTGTGCTCCGGTGGGCTCGATCTGTCCAAACCGGACCAGTTGCGCACGGCCGTCTTCCGCTACAACAACTCCGACACCTACGTGAACACCGTGCTGATCTGGGCCGAGGCCTACCGCACGGGTGTGCTGCCGACACCGGACAGCAGGGTGCCGATCGGCGCGCCGAACGCCGGGGCCGCCCCGCCGCCCGCCTCGGTGCCGCCGCCTCCGGTGCCGTCGACACCGCCCGGTTCGGTGACGCCTCCGCCGTCTTCGACCCAGCCGGGGACGAGCTCTTCTTCTTCGTCGTCGAAACCGCCGACAAGCTCGAAGCCGCCGCAGTGCCCGACGTCCACCGTGACGGAGACGGTGCCGAGTCCGACCACGAGCGCGACGACCACGGCCCCGACCACGCCGCCGACGACCTGTTCCTCGCCGACGACGACCACAACGACGACGACGGTGTCATCGAGCAGCAAAGCCCCCGACCCCACCTGACCGGGGTTGTCTATCCATCCACGCCCCTGCCACCACCCTCAGGGGAGGAGCTTCGCTCCGCTGTAATCTCCAGGCATGCCTCGTGTTGCCGCGATCGACTGTGGGACCAACTCCATCCGCCTGCTCGTCGCCGAGCTGACCCCGCGTCACGACGGGACGGTCGACCTGCGCGACCTGCACCGCGAGATGCGGATCGTCCGCCTCGGCCAGGGTGTGGACGCCACTGGCAAGCTGGCCCCCGAGGCGCTCGAGCGCACCCGCAAGGCACTGGCCGACTACGCGATCGCCGCGCGCCGCAAGGGTGTGGAGAAGGTCCGCATGGTCGCGACGTCGGCGACTCGCGACGCGAGCAACCGCGACGAGTTCTTCGCGATGACGCGCGAGGTGCTCGGAACCGAAGCCGAAGTGATCAGCGGCGACGAAGAGGCGCGGCTGTCGTTCACCGGCGCCGTCGGCGAGCAGGATCCCGACGACGGTCCCTTCGTGGTGGTCGACGTCGGCGGTGGCTCGACCGAACTCGTGGTCGGCACCTGGGACGGCCGCAAGGCGGAGGTCATCGCGGCGAAGTCGGTCGACATCGGGTGCGTGCGGATCACCGAACGCGCGCTGAAGTCCGACCCGCCGACCGCGGACGAGATCGCCGAAGCCCGTGAGCTGGCCGCCAAGGTGCTCGCCGAGGCCTTCGACGTCGTGGACGTGTCCACCGCCAAGACGTGGATCGGTGTCGCCGGGACGGTCACGACCCTGACGGCCGTGGCGCAGGGCCTCTCGGAGTACGACTCAGAGCGCACCCACCTTTCCAAGCTCTCCCGCGCCGACATCGACCGCGTCGCCCAGTCGCTCCTCACGGCCGACCACGCGACCCGTGCCGCGAACCCGGTGATCCACCCCGGCCGGGTCGACGTGATCGGCGGCGGCTCGGTGATCGTGCAGGTGCTGGCCGAGCAGTTCGCCACGCGCAGTGGTCCCGGCGAACTGGTGATCTCCGAGCACGACATCCTCGACGGGATCGCCCTGTCGCTGGCCTGATCGCCCGGTTTTCTCTTACGTGAAGCCATTTCTTTCGGTGATCAAGTGGTGACCTCCAGTCCGGATTAGGCCGTTCGGCGCAACCCTGTTCCTACCAACGTTGTGCTCTAACCGGGTGGTCCGGCACACCGTCACACATTTGCAACGCCAACGCACTGTGATCGGCTTCACCTGTCCCATAGCGTCGTCTCACCTTCTGGGCGGTAGGGCGCGACCAGCGCTCGCCGGACTATCCGACGACGAGAGTTGGAGGGGACATGCGGGCTTCACGCGGGTTCTGGGGAGCGACGGCGGTGGTGGCCACGGCGGCCCTGCTGCTGACGGCCTGTGGAGGTGGTGGGTCCAAGGAAGACAAGGGATCCGGTGCCACCGACGCCAACGCGGCGGTTTCGGTCTACGGCACCGAGCCGGAGAACTCGCTGATCCCCGCCAACACCAACGAACTCGGCGGGTCCAAAGCCCTCAAGCCGGTCTTCTCGGCGCTGGTCGGCTACAAATCCGACACCGCCGAGCCGTACAACCTGATGGCCGAATCGATCACCACGACCGATTCCAAGGTCTTCGACATCAAGATCAAAAAGGGCTGGAAGTTCCACGACGGGACCGAGGTCAAGGCCAAGAACTTCGTCGACGCGTGGAACTACAGCGCCAACGGCAAGAACGGCATGCAGAACGCGTCCTTCTTCGAGCAGATCCAGGGCTACGACGAGATCAGCGCGAAAGAGCCCGCCGTCAAGGAGATGTCCGGGCTCAAGGTCGTGAACGACTACGAGTTCCAGGTCACCCTGAAGGGCCCGTTCTCGGTGTTCGCCACCAAGATCGGCTACCTCGCCTTCGCGCCCCTGCCGGACAAGTTCTTCGCCGACCCGGAGGCGTTCGCCAAGGCCCCGATCGGGAACGGACCGCTGAAGTTCGTTTCGCGCACGCCGAACCAGAACATGAAGCTCACGCGGTACGACGAGTACCAGGGCGAGGACAAGGTCAAGTTCAAGGACCTCGAAGTCCGCATCTACACCAGCCAGGAAACCGCGTACCAGGACCTGCTGAGCAACCGCCTCGACTTCATGGAGGCGCTCCCGCCCGCTGCGAAGGCAGGCGGGAAGTACAAGACCGACCTCGGTGACCGTCTGGTGGAAGGCAAGCTGCTCGGCATCGCCGCGCTCGCCATCCCGTACTACGTCCCGGGTTACGACAACCTCGACCTGCGCAAGGCGATCGCGCTCGCGATCGACCGCGAGCAGATCGTCAAGACCGTCATGAACGACACCTACGCGGCGGCCGACGGCTACGTGTCGCGCGGTATCGAGGGTTACCGGCCGGGCGTCTGCGAGTTCTGCAAGTTCGACCCGGTGAAGGCCAAGGAGTACTGGGCGAAGTCCGGGTACACCGGCAAGCTGACCATCGCGTCGAACGCCGACGGCGGCCGTAAGGAACCGCTGGTCGCGGCGTGCAACAGCATCAAGAACGCGCTCGGCGTCGAATGCGACTTCGTCCCGGCGACCGACTTCGGCCAGTGGCGCAGCATCGTCAACGGCCGGAAGCTGACCGGGATGGGCCGTTCCGACTGGTCGGCCGACTACCCGTCGATCGAGAACTACCTGAACCCGCGCTACAAGAGCACCGGTTCGTCGAACGACTCGACGTACAACAGCCCGGCCGTCGACGCGCTGCTGAAGCAGGCGGACCAGACCGCCGACAAGGCGGCCGCGATCAAGCTGTACCAGCAGGCGGAGGACCAGATCGCGAAGGATCTGCCGCAGATCCCCGTGTGGGAGGAGAAGGGCGTCGGCGGCAAGTCGAACCGGCTCAAGGTCGCGAAGCTCGACTACGGCCGTCTCGCGGACTACTCGTCCATCGAGGTCGCCGCGAAGTAACCGTGTGGTCGTGCCGGCCGGGAGTGGCGGATCACCGCTCCCGGCCGGCCGGAACCCCAGCTCCCACCACGCGATCTCCAGGACGGCACGCCCATGTCCCAGTACATCCTCCGTCGACTGCTCCAGCTCATCCCGGTCTTCTTCGGCACCACTTTCCTCATCTACGCGCTCGTGTGGGCGGTACCCGGTGACCCGTTCGCCGGCAAATGCGGTCAGGTCGCCTGCCCGCCCGCCTACATCGAGATGATGACCGCGAAGTTCAACCTCGACGATTCGATCTTCGTCCAGTACTTCAAATACCTCGGGAACCTGTTCACCGGTGACTGGGGCGAGACCTTCAACGGCGTCTCGGTCGGCGAGCTGATCGGGAACGCCTATCCGGTGACCGTGCGGCTCGCGCTGATCGCGGTGGCCATCGAGGCGATCATCGGGCTCTCCGCCGGCATCCTGACCGGCCTGCGCGGCAAGGGTTTCCTCGACAACCTCGTGCTGATGTCCACCACGTTCCTGATCTCGATCCCGGTGTTCGTCACCGCGATCGTGCTGCAGATCATCCTGGGTTCGGAACTGGGCCTCATCGAGGCGAGCGTGTCCGAGGACGCCACGGTCGGCGAACTGATCGTGCCGGGAATCGCGCTGGGCAGCCTGTCCATGGCCTATATCGCCCGGCTGATGAGAACGAGTATCGCGGAGAACCGGCACGCCGACTACGTCCGCACGGCCGTCGCGAAAGGACAGCCGCGCAGCCGCGTCGTCGGTGTTCACCTGCTCCGGAACTCGGTGATCCCGGTGCTGACCTTCATCGGCACCGACATCGGCGCGCTCATGGGCGGGGCCATCGTCACCGAAGGCGTGTTCAACATCAACGGCATCGGCGGGCTCATCTTCCGCGGTATCCAGAACCGGGAGGGCGCCACCGTCACCGGCGTCGTCGTCCTGCTGGTGATGGTCTATCTGCTGGTGAGTCTCACCGTCGACCTGCTCTATGCCGTTCTCGACCCGAGGATCCGTTATGACTGACCCGAACGTGGCCGGCGGCGTGTCCTCCGTGGACGTCGCCGCCGCCGGTGTCGCCGACGATTCCGCGGTGGCGCACAAGCCGCGCAGTCTCGGCGGCGACGCCTGGCGGTCCCTGCGCCGCAAGCCGTCCTTCGTCATTTCCGCCGTCATCATCGCGTTCGTCGTGCTCGTCGCGATCGCTCCCGACCTGTTCAGTTCGCGTGCGGCCGGGTTCAGCGATCTGACCCACGCCAACGAAGGGCCGTCCGCGGACGCCTGGTTCGGCTACGACAACCAGGGCTACGACGTCTACGCGCGGACCATCCACGGTGCGCGGGCGTCGTTGCTGGTCGGTGTCTTCGCGACCGTGCTGACGATCCTGATCGGCTCGATCGTCGGGATCGTCGCCGGGTACTACGGCCGTCTCGTCGACAGCCTGTTCTCCCGGATCGGCGACATCTTCGCGGCGTTGCCGTTCGTGCTCGGCGCCATCGTCATCCTGACCACGTTCAACGCGCCCGGCACGAACCCCGGCGCGGTCACCATCATCGTGCAGGTGGTCGTGTCGATCGCGGCGCTGAGCTGGCCGGTCGCGATGCGCATCATGCGGTCGGCGACGCTGGTGGCCAAGCAACTCGACTACGTCAAGGCCGCGCGCGGGCTCGGCGCGAGCACCCCGCGCATCGTGTTCCGGCACCTGCTGCCCAACACGGTCGCCCCGGTGCTGGTCTACGGGACCATCGCGCTCGGCGCGTTCATCGGCGCGGAGGCGACACTGGCCTACCTCGGTGTCGGCGTGCGGCCACCGGTCGTTTCGTGGGGTGTGATGATCAGCGACGCGCGGGACTACTTCCGGGTGAATCCGCACATGTTGTTGTTCCCCGCCGGGTTCGTCACCGTCACCGTGCTCGCGTTCGTCATGCTCGGTGACGGGATCCGCGACGCGCTCGACCCGAAGGCCCGGTGATCGGCTTGTCCTCCACTGAAAACGAACTGCTCCTCGAAGTCGAGGACCTGCACGTCGAGTTCCGGACTTCGGACGGCGTCGCGACGGTGCTCAACGGCGTCGACTATTCCGTGCACGCCGGGGAAACCCTTGCCGTGCTGGGAGAATCGGGTTCGGGCAAGAGCGTCACCGCCCAGACGGTGATGGGCATCCTCGACAGTCCGCCCGCCGTCGTCACCGGCGGCGCCGTCCGCTACCGCGGCGAGGATCTGCTCACCGCCACCGAGGAGCGGCGGCGTGAAGTGCGGGGCGGGGAGATCGCGATGATCTTCCAGGACGCGCTCTCCGCGCTGAATCCCGTCTTCACCGTGGGATTCCAGATCGAGGAACAGCTGCGGGTCCGGCTCGGGATGTCCAAAAAGGACGCGCGCAAGCGGGCGATCGAACTGCTCGACACCGTGCGCATCCCGGCCGCCGCCCGGCGGATCCGCGAGTATCCGCACCAGTTCTCGGGTGGGATGCGGCAGCGCGCGATGATCGCCATGTCGCTCGCGCTCGATCCCGATCTGCTGATTGCGGACGAGCCGACGACCGCGCTCGACGTCACCGTGCAGGCCCAGATCATGGACCTGCTGGCGGAGATCCAGGCCGAACGGCGGATGGGGCTGATCCTGATCACCCACGACCTGGCGGTGGTCGCCGAGGTCGCCGACCGGATCGCGGTGATGTACGCGGGCCGGATCGTCGAACAGGCCGACGTCGCCGAACTGTTCCGCTCGCCGGGGCATCCCTACACCGAGGCGCTGATGGCCTCGCTGCCGCGGCTCGACCTCAAAGGACAGACGCTGGAGACCATCAAGGGCCTGCCGCCGAGCCTGCTGAACGTCCCGCCCGGCTGCCCGTTCCATCCGCGTTGTCCCCGGGCGGAGAGCCGGTGCGAGTCCGAACGGCCCGCCCTGCACAGCCTCGGCTTCGGCCGGGTCAGCGCCTGCCACTTCGCCGACGAGGTGGTGAGCGGCCGTGTCTGAGCCCATTCTGCGCGTCGAAAACCTGGTGAAGTACTTCCCGGTGCGAGCCGGGGTCCTCTTCAAACGCACCATCGGCCACGTGAAGGCTGTCGACGGGGTTTCCTTCGATCTCATGCCGGGGGAAACCCTTGGTGTGGTGGGAGAATCCGGCTGCGGTAAGTCCACTTTGGCCCAGGTGCTGATGCGGCTGGAGGAACCCACGGGCGGGCTCGCGACCTTCGAAGGCCGTGACATCTTCGCGTTGCGGGGAGCCGAACTCAGGAAGCTGCGGCGTGAGATCCAGATCGTGCTGCAGGATCCGTACACCTCGCTGAACCCGAGGATGACCGTCGGCGACATCATCGGCGAGCCTTTCGAGATCCACACCGAGGTGGCGCCGAAGGGTTCGCGGGCGGCGAAGGTGCGGGAGCTGCTCGACGTCGTCGGGCTGAATCCCGAGCACATCAACCGCTATCCGCACCAATTCTCCGGCGGGCAACGTCAGCGCATCGGGATCGCGCGGGCGCTGGCCTTGCGGCCGAAGGTCATCATCTGTGACGAGCCGGTTTCCGCGCTGGACGTTTCGATCCAGGCGCAGGTGATGAACCTGCTCGGTGAATTGCAGAAGGAATTCGGCCTTTCCTATGTGTTCATCGCACACGACCTGTCCGTGGTGCGTCACCTTTCCACGCGGGTCGCGGTGATGTATCTCGGGAAGATCGTGGAAATGGGGACGGAAGAGGAGATCTACGAGCATCCGTCGCATCCCTACACGCAGGCGCTGCTGTCCGCGGTGCCGGTCGCGGATCCCGCGTTGCGAGGGCAGCGGCAGGTGATCCGTCTGGAGGGTGACGTACCGAGCCCGCTGGATCCGCCGTCGGGCTGCCGGTTCCGTACCCGGTGCTGGAAGGCGCAGGACCTTTGCGCGGATCAGGAACCCGAACTGATCACGCGGACCGGTGGGCATTTGTCCGCCTGTCATTTCGCGGAGGAAAAAACTGTCGTCCCCTGACTTTGGTAGGGACTTCATTGATCGTGTGAGATCACTGACGTAGTTTTCATGAATCGTTTTCTTCAGGAGGCAGGAAATGAAAAGATCCAGATCTCTTGTCGTTGCGCTCGCGGTGCCGCTGTTCGGCGCGATCGTCGCGGCTCCGGTGGCGTCCGCGCAGCCGCAGCTTTCCGGTGCGGCGACCGAATTCTCCGTTCTGGCCCGTGAAGGCCAGAGCGTCGCGTCGGTGGAAAAGGCGATCCGCGCCGCCGGTGGCACCGTCGTGACCAGCAACGCCGCCGTCGGCCTGATCACCGCGTCGGCGCCCGCCAACGGGTTCGCCGAGCGGGTCTCCGCCGACCGCTCCGTTTTCGGTGCGGCCAAAGCGAAGCCGATCGGCACCGCGCCGAAGAACGGCAAGGCGAAGGTCAAGCCGAACGTCGTCGAGAAGGAGAGCCGCGGCGCCGCGTCGGCCAAGAAGCCCGCGAAGCCGAAGGCCGTCGGCATGGACCCCCTCGACGATCAGCTCTGGGGTCTCCAGTCCGTCCGTTCCGACCTCTCGCGCACCAAGCAGCCGGGCGACAAGCGGGTGAAGGTCGGCATCATCGACACCGGTGTCGACGCGAGCCACCCGGACATCGCGCCGAACTTCGACCTCGCCGCGTCGCGGAACTTCACGAAGGACATCGTCGCCGACGTGAACGGCGCCGTCGTCGATGGTCCGTGTGAGTTCCGCAGCTGCAAGGACCCGGCGGACCACGACGACAACGGGCATGGCACGCACGTCGCCGGAACCATCGGCGCCGCCGCGAACGGCTTCGGCGTCTCGGGTGTCGCGCCGAACGTGACGCTGGTGAACATCCGCGCCGGCCAGGACTCGGGCTTCTTCTTCCTGCAGTCGACCGTGGACGCGATCACCTACGCCGGTGACGCCGGTGTGGACGTCGTCAACATGAGCTTCTACACGGATCCTTGGCTGTACAACTGCTCCGCGAACGCCGCGGACACCCCCGCGCAGCAGGCCGAACAGCGCACCATCATCGAGGCGACGACCCGTGCGCTGAACTACGCGTACCGCAAGGGCGTCACGCAGGTCGTCTCGCTGGGCAACCAGCACAGCGACCTCGCCGCCCCGCAGCCGGACGCGTCGAGCCCGGGCTACCCGTCGGGCAGCACGCACTCGCGGCAGATCGACAACGCGAGCTGCCTCTCGCTGCCCATCGAAGGCCCGCACACGATCGGCGTCTCGTCCTTCGGCCCGTCGCAGGCGAAGGCGGACTACTCGAACTACGGCGTCGAGCAGATCTCGGTCTCCGCGCCCGGCGGATACTTCCGTGACTACTTCGGCACCCCGTGGTACCGCACGGTCGAGAACCAGATCCTCTCGACCTACCCGCGCAACGTCGGCGTCGCGGAAGGCAACATCGACGCGGCCGGGAACATCACGCCCGACGGTGTCACCGCCGGAGTTCAGAAGGCGACCGCCGCCGACGGCCGCGTCGGCTACTACCAGTGGCTGCAGGGGACGTCGATGGCGTCGCCGCACGCGACCGGTGTCGCGGCGCTCATCGTTTCGCAGTACGGCAAGGGTTCCCGCGACTTCGGGATGAACCCGGACGCGGTGCAGCGGGTGCTCGAGGGCACGGCTTCGGACATCGCCTGCCCGGTGCCGCGGACCGTCGACTACCTGAAGGAAGGCCGGGACGCGTCGTTCACCGCCACCTGCACGGGTGACGCCTCGTTCAACGGCTTCTACGGCCATGGTGCGGTTGACGCCTGGTCGGCCGTGACCCGCGGTTCCCAGTACCTGCGAGGCTGACCTCTCGCTGCTGGGTGCTCGACATGCTTCAGTAGTGCTATGAAAGGCCCGTTACTTGCAAATTTTGCAAGTAACGGGCCTTTCATAGCATCCGGGACCCTGGTTCTCAGGCGGCGCGTTTGACCTCGGCTACCGAGACGTCGGGCCGCGGACGCAGTGCCGCGGCCTCCGCGGCTGCCTGCAGTTCGGCGATGACCTTCTCGGGTTCGTCGCGTATCCGCGAGGGCAGTGTCTGCACGACGATGATCCCGGCGGCGGCATACCGGTTGTTGCGATGGAGCGTCTTCCGGAACGCGTCCCTGCCGAAATGAAACGCGTACGAGTCGATCTCCCAGGCCATGGCGAGTTTGTCGCACCATGAGTCGGGCATGCCCACATAGTTGCCGTGGGCGTCGTAGATCTTGACGTTCCGCTCGGCCGGAGGCAGCCCCGCGCGGTTCCAGATCGCCAAGGCGGCGGCTTCGGGTACGGATTTGACATCGGCTTCGAGTTCCCGGAGTACAGCACGGGGAAGCGCCGTTCCCCGCCTGCTGCCTACTTCGAGTTCGGCGCTGAGTTCGCCGACTGAACACAGGCCGGCCTCGACGGTCTCTATCAGCAGGCTTCGTACCGGGTCGGCCTCACGTATTCGCCGAACCCCGTCCAGGACCGCGCGAGCGGGGGCGGCCAGTGGAACACCGGCGAGCAGGCGACGTGCGGGCATGTCGATCGTCCTTTCCACGATCGTGAATCTGGAACTCCGGATGTGGTGGGAACCGGGGATCAGCACGTGGACCGTGCCGTGTGGTTCGGCCAGCCGCAGGCCGTATCGTCGGGCGGCCTCGAAGCCGGTTACGACTCCCAGGTCGGCGGTGTGCAGGAGCGCGGCTTCGACTCGTTGCCGCGCGTTCGGTTGTTCCCTCGAGAGAAGGACGATGCCTGGCAAGAGATGGGTCCACCTCCCGCCAGGCTGGCATCTTCGGTACGACGTGCTTTGTGAGACCCCGAGTTCCTCCAGGGTCGCCACACGTATGACGCCGTGCCGGCTGTGTTGACGTAGTTGTGAATCTTCGAGTGGAGCTCTGGATAGGTACATGCCGCCATGCTGAACGACAGGACCGACAGAACTTCGCCCCCGGATGCTATGAAAGGCCCGTTACTTGCAAATTTTGCAAGTAACGGGCCTTTCATAGCGCGCGCGTGAGGCCCACACACGAGCAGGGGGAGGGGTTAGCGGGCTGAGGCTGCCTTCACGAACTTGGCCAGGTCCTTCGACTGCTGGACCCGCGAAGCCTCGTGCACGTACATCATGTGCCCGGCCGGGTAGTAGGCCGTGTCGATGTTTTCCCGCAGTTCCTCGGGGATCTGCAGTTGCGCGAGGACGTGCTCCGAAGCGAAGTAAGGAGTCGCGCCGTCGTAGTGACCGAAGGCGACGTGCACGCGAAGGTGCGGGTTCATCCGCATGGCCGTCGCGAGAGAGTCCACAGAGGACACGGAGCGGCCCTCGAAGTCGGAGTACGACCAGGCCTTGAAGACGTCCGTCGAAAGGACCTCGTACGGCAGGTCGTTCTCGTAGCCGAGTTCGGCGCGCACGTAGTGGTTGAGTCCGGCCGAGTAGGCGCCGATGATCCGCGAGATCGACGGGTCGTCGCTCATGTGCTCGCGGCCGCCGTCCGGCTCCCAGGTGGTGAACCGGCCGTCCATCCTGCCGACGACGAGCCCCTTGTTCCGCAGCAGTTCGGTGAAGTACCGGACGTGCTCGATCCGCAGGTTCACCCGGTCCACATAGGACTCGCTCAGTCCGGTCAGCGAAGCGAGTGTCGCGACTGCCTCGGCGCGGTCCTGTGTGGACAGACGGGCGCCACGGGCGAGGGCCCAGGGGAGTTCCTTGGCCGCGAAGTCCTCGGCGTCCGCGAGGACGTCGTCGAGCGGGCGTTCGCCGTGCAGGCCGTGGTAGTGCGCGATCGCCGCGTACGTCGGCACGTAGAGCGAATACGGCAGGTCGTTGCCTTCGGTGAACCGCAGGGTGCCCAGATCCAGGACGGACGAGATCAGCAGGAGCCCGTTCAGGTACATCCCGTGGCGTTCCTGCAGGTGCGCCGCCAGCCCGGCCGCGCGGAGCGTGCCGTACGACTCGCCCGCGAGGAACTTCGGCGAGAGCCAGCGCTGCTTGCGCGAGACCCACAGCCGGATGACCTCGCCGATGGACTCGATGTCGGCCGTGTACCCGTGGTAGTCCTTGGCCTTCTCGCCGTCCACGGCGCGCGAGTAGCCGGTCGACACCGGGTCGATGAACACCAGGTCGCTGTGCGCGAGCAGGGTTTCCTGGTTGTCGGTCAGCCCGTACGGCGGCGCCGCCGGGTCGTCGACGTCGCCGGACAGCACGCGGCGCGGGCCGAGGAGGCCCAGGTGGAGCCAGATGCTCGCGGAGCCGGGGCCGCCGTTGAAGGCGAACGTGACCGGGCGCGAGCCGGGCTCGGCGTCGTCGAGCGTGTACGAGGTCACGAACACTTCGGCCTTGGCCTGGTGGCCTTCGGACTTGCCGTCGGTGGTGACCTCCTTCCGCAGCACGATCCGCCCGGTCTGGGCCGTATACGCGAGCTTCTTGCGCTTGAGCGTCAGGGTGTGCTTCGTGGTGACCAGGTCGTCGATCGGTTCGACCTTGGCTTCCACCGACGGGGTGTCCTTCTCGTCGGTGGCCTTTTCCTCGGGATTGGTGTCCGGCATGCCTCCAACCTACTGGCACTCTGTACGGGTGGACATCGTCTCTGCGCATGATCGGCCGAATACGGTCGCCGAAGCGATCGGGATCCAGGAAGCCCTGCGTGGCCTGGTCGATCCCGAGGATCGATGTCCACAAGAGATCGTCACGGTCACCGGGCTGGACGTCGCCTACGACGAGGGCAGCGGCCTCATCGCCGCCGCGGCGGTCACGCTCGAGACCTCCGGATTCCGCGTCGTGGAACAGCGGACCGTCGTCTCCGAGGTCTCGTTCCCCTACGAACCGGGCCTTTTCGCCTTCCGTGAGCTGCCGTCGCTGCTCGAAGCCCTGCGCGCGCTCGACCACACGCCGGACCTCCTGGTCTGCGACGGGCACGGCCTGGCTCACCCGCGCCGGTTCGGGCTGGCGTGTCATCTCGGCGTCGTGACCGGCTTGCCCACCCTCGGCGTCGGCAAGACCCGCTTCATCGGGGAGCACGGCGAGCCGGGCCGGGAGCGCGGCGCCAAGGAACCCCTCGTGGACGACGGCGAGGTCGTCGGCATGGTCCTGCGCACCCAGGACGGCGTGAAGCCCGTTTACGTCTCCACCGGCCACAAGATCTCCCTGGACAACGCGTGCCGCCAGGTGTTGCGGTTGTCGCCCGCGTTCCGTCAGCCGGAGACGACCCGGCACGCCGACCGCCTCGCCCGAGACGCGTTGAAGGAGGCGTTATGAGGTACCGCTCCATCGCCGAACTCGACGCCGAGGTCGTCGGCTGCCGCGCCTGCCCGCGGCTGGTCGCGTGGCGCGAGGAGATAGCCGTGGTCAAACGCGCGGCCTTCGCGAACGAGACCTACTGGGCCCGGCCGGTGCCCGGCTTCGGGCCGCCGGACGCGTCGCTGGCGATCGTCGGCCTCGCCCCCTCGGCGCATGGTGCGAACCGGACCGGCCGGATGTTCACCGGCGACCCCTCCGGTGACGTCCTGTTCAAGGCTCTTCACCGGGTCGGCGTCGCCTCGCAGCCGACGTCGACCCATCCGGGTGACGGTCTCGTACTGAGGGGCACCCGGATGGTCGCCCCGGTGAGATGCGCGCCACCCGCGAACAAGCCCGAACCTGAGGAACGGGACAACTGCCGTCCGTGGCTCGCGGACGAGCTCGCGTTGCTGAAACCGACGCTGAAGGCCGTCGTGGTCCTCGGCGCGTTCGGGTGGCAGGCGCTGCTGCCGGTGCTCGCCGAGGCGGGCTGGCCGGTGCCCGCGCCACGCCCGAAATTCGGCCACGGGACCGAGGTACGGCTCGGCGACCTGCGCCTCTTCGGCTGCTACCACGTGTCGCAGCGCAATGTCCAGACCGGGAGGCTGACCCTTGACATGGTGTGCGACGTCATGGCCTCCGCGACCTCGGCGGCGGGCCTGAACTGAATCGGTGCGGAAACCGTGGCGACGCTGGTCACAGCGGGATGGGGTACACGAGCGATCTCAGCGCATGGGTGCGACTATAGAAATATGGCTGGTGTTAAGTCGGAACCGACACGGATCCTCGTCCTTGGTGGTGGGTACGTCGGGCTCTACACGGCGTACGGGCTCCAGAAGATGCTCCGGGCCAACGAAGCGTCCGTGACGGTCGTTGATCCGCAGCCGCACATGACCTATGCCCCCTTCCTGCCCGAGGCGGCGGCCGGTGCGATCGAACCGCGGCACGTGGTCGTGCCGCTGAGGCGCGTGCTCAAGCGCTGCCACGTGCTCACCGCGCGCGTGACGAAGATCGAGCACGAGCGCAAGGCCGTCACGGTCGAGGCCGCCGACGGGCACGTCGAGCAGTTGAACTACGACGTTCTCGTCGTGGCGCTCGGTGCCGTCGCGCGCATCCTGCCGATCCCGGGCCTGGTCGAGGAAGGCATCGCCTTCAAGACCATCGGCGAGGCGATCTACCTGCGCAACCACGTCATGACGAAGCTGGACGAGGCCGCCAGCACACTCGACCCCGAGCAGCGCAAGCGCCTGTTGACGTTCACCGTCGTCGGCGGCGGGTTCGCCGGTATCGAGGCGCTCGCCGAACTCGAGGACATGACCCGCTTCGCGGTGGAGAACTACTACCCGAACCTCAAGGTCGACGACATCCGCTGGGTGCTCGTCGAGGCGGCCGGGCGGATCCTCCCCGAGGTGCGCGAGACGCTCGGTGTGTACACCGTCGAGCAGCTCGAGAAGCGCGGCATCGAGGTCTATTTGTCGACAGCGGCGAAGTCGTTCGAGAACGGCCACGTCGTGCTTTCGGACGGCACCGAATTCGACACCGACACGATCATCTGGACCGCCGGTGTGAAGGCGAACCCGGTGCTCGCGAGCTCGGACCTGCCGCTGGACAAGCGCGGCCGCGTCGAGGCCACCGCCGCGATGCAGGTCGTCGGGCACCCCGACGTCTGGACCGCCGGTGACAACGCCGCCGTGCCGGACCTCTCGCGGACCGAGCAGGATCCGACGGCGACCTGCCCGCCGAACGCGCAGCACGCCGTTCGCCAGGCGCGCCTGCTGGCGAAGAACATCATCAAGGTGATCCGCGGCGGCAAGCCGAAGGACTACTACCACAAGAACCTGGGCGCGGTGGCCAGCCTCGGCCTGCACAAGGGTGTCGCCGACGCGCTGAACCTGAAGATCAAGGGCTTCCCGGCCTGGCTCTTCCACCGCGCGTACCACCTCAAGGCGATGCCGACGTGGAACCGCAAGATCCGCATCCTGTTCGACTGGATGCTCGGTGGCCTGTTCCGGCGCGAGGTCATCTCGCTCGGCCAGATCAACAACCCGCGCGAAGAGTTCGACAGGCTGTCGAAGTCCTGAGCTCGTAGCTCCGTGAAGGCCTCCTTCCCTACTCTCAAGGTAGGGAAGGAGGCCTTCACGGCGTTCAGGGTGTGCCAGGAGAACTAGCCCCTGGCCTCGGTGACCACCCGCCCGGGGCATCGCCTAGGCTTGCCTGTGCCCCGGTAGCCCAACTGGCAGAGGCAGTCGACTTAAAATCGACCCAGTGCGGGTTCGATCCCCGTCCGGGGCACAAACAGCATCCTCACGAAGCCGCTTCGGCAGGCTAGTGTGGCCGGTCGGGTGAAAATTCAACTGAACCGATTCCCCGATGAGCCATGCCGATCTCGCATGATTGCCATGAGAAACGCTCGTTGGTCGCGTGCCGCGGACGACCATAAGGTGGTCGTGCGATGACCTGGACCCGTCGGCCGAAACATAGCGGCCGGCGGATTTCCGGTAGCCATAAAGGATTCCCGCCCGCGAGCCCGCGTCGATCGAAACGAGTCCGGCAATGCCTCGTATTGTGCACAGTGACCCGCCCGGCGTACCCGCGCCGCCTCCGGGGGCCTTCTCTCACGCCGTTCGCGTGAATGGAGACTCCGGCGCCCTGCTGTACGTTTCCGGGCAGATCGCCGTCGACGACCAAGGCGCGCTGGTGGGGAAGGGCGACGTCGGCAAGCAAACCGAGCAGGTTTTCGACATTCTCGGCAGGATCCTCGCCGCGCACGGCGCCGGTTTCGACGACGTGGTCAACATCCGGACGTTCTTGACCGACATGGACCAATTGCAGGGCTACTTGGCCATTCGTAAACAACATCTGACCGGGACGCCGCCCTCCAGCACCACCGTCGAGGTGAGCAGGCTGTTCAATCCCGACGCGCTTTTGGAAGTCGATCTCGTCGTTTCGCTTCCGGCGTGAGGTCCGGGGTCTTCGCCAGATCGGCGGCCACGGAACGCAGATCCTCGAGGAACGCGGACACCGCCGGATATCGGTGCGCGTGCGGGGGAACCGCCGCGTACACGGTCCGTCTCGGCGGATCGGGGGCGAGCGGCCGCACGGCGATCCTCGCCGGGATGTGGGGAGTCATCATGCCGGGGACGAGGGCCACGCCGAGCCCGTCGGCCACCAGTTCGAGTTTGACCATCCACTCGCCGGCGCGCAGCGGCGTGTGCGGGATGAACCCGGCGGTGGCGCAGGTGGCCTGCAGCGCGGACACGGCTTCGACCGTGTCCGCGACGATCCAGTGCTCGTCGGCCAGTTCGGCCAGGGGGACCTCGTCCCGCGACGCCAGCCGATGTTCTCCGGGCAGGGCGACGTGTATCCGGTCCTCGACGAGATGATCCAGGTGGATGCCGGTGAGATCGGGATTCTTGTGGGTGCTGACCACGGCGATGTCCAGGTCGCCCGCACCCAACAGGCGCAGCAGGCGCTCGGTGGTCCCTTCCTGTAGCGCCAGCGAGATTCCCTCGTGCCGGGACTGGAAACGTTTCAGCGCGCCGGAAACCAGCGCCAGGTTCGCGGTGGGAAAAGCGCCGATCCGCAAGTGCCCGACGTCGAGCCGCCGGACGGCGTCCAGTGCGCGAATGGTGTCGGAGAAACGTTCGAGGAGCGCTTTCGCGTGGGGCAGCAGATGTTCTCCGGCCGGGGTGAGCCGGACTCCTCGAGCCCGCCGGGCGAACAGTTCCACCCCCCAAACATCTTCTAGGGAAGCCATTTGCCGTGAAACCGCGGACTGGGTGTATCCACCCGCGGAGGCCGCCGCGGTGAACGATCCGCGTTCGGCGACCGAAACGAACGTTCGCAGCAAAACCGGGTCCGGTAGCTCTGAAGGCACAGCGATCGATCTTACGCCGTTCGTGGACGCGACGGCTTGACTTCGGCGACGAAAGGGCAGAGGAGGGGGCAGCCGAGCGTGGTGCCGGGGCCGGTGTGGGAGGGTGAAGTACACGAATCTGGTTGGATGTAAGGGAAACGCGCGCCGGTGGGGAATTTTTCCTTCGAGGGCAACCGATTTCCTTTTCGGTGCGTCAAACGATAGTCATAGGTCAGATGCCGTCTTGGGGGCGGTATCCGGGTCGGACGTTTCCAACGTGGGATTCGACGGGGGACAGGTCTTGGACGTGAATACCGGAGATGCCGGGGAATACGGGCATGAAGATGATCGGGGCCCTGTCGTCATGGCGCCGATCGCCTCACTGCTGCCCTCCGATTCGCCCAGGATCGGTGGCGAAGACGTGGAGCATGTGCGTGAGCTGGCGGAGCTGGACACGAGTTTGCCGCCGATCGTCGTGCATCGCGTGACGATGCGGGTGATCGACGGGATGCACCGGTTGCGGGCGGCCGTGCTCCGTGGTGAAGAGCAGAT
Source organism: Amycolatopsis sp. lyj-84 (assembly GCF_046549075.1). Classification (NCBI taxonomy): domain Bacteria; kingdom Bacillati; phylum Actinomycetota; class Actinomycetes; order Pseudonocardiales; family Pseudonocardiaceae; genus Amycolatopsis; species Amycolatopsis sp. lyj-84. The sequence goes on along the minus strand of NZ_JAJPWO010000009.1, from coordinate 228,228 downwards.
CGCGGTGCGGTATTTCGACGGTACCGACCTGGACGCGTTCCTGCTGGCGGTCCGGCTCAATTCCACGCACGGGCTGCCGTTGTCCCCCATCGATCGCGCGTCCGCGGCGGCACGGATCATCCGCTCCCATCCGCATCTGTCGGACCGCGCGATCGCGGAGTCCACGGGACTCGCGCACAAGACCGTGGCCGCCATCCGGTCCCGTTCGGCGGGGGACGTCCCGCAACCGGACACGCGGGTCGGCCTGGACGGGCGCGTCCGCCCGCTCAACGCCGCACAGGGCCGCCTCCGCGCACGCGACCTGATCGCCAGTGACCCGAAGGCTCCGTTGCGTCAGATCTCGCAGTCCGCGGGCGTCTCCGTGAGCACGGCGAGGGATGTGCGCGAACGGCTTCGGCGTGGTCAGGATCCGGTTCCGTTGCGGCAGCGTCGTGCCAAGAAGTTCCCGGCTCCGCCGCATCGCGGCCAGGCGGCCTCCGAGGCCGGTGACGGGTATACGGCCGATTCGCTCGCCGAGGACGCCGTCGCGGCCTTGGAGGCCTTGCGCATGGACCCGTCCTTGCGGTTCACCGAAGCGGGACGCACCGTGCTCCGGTTGCTCGATGTCCATGTACTCGGGACGAAGGGCTGGGACAGGCTGGTCGACGGTATCCCCGAGCACTGCAGTGTCGCGGTGGCGGACATCGCCCGTAGCTGCGCCGAATCCTGGCGCGAGTTCGCCCGTCAGCTGGAGCAGCACCGGCCGGAAAGGCCGGCGGCCGCCGAGTGAGCGTGCTTCCCGGCGGCCGCTGAGCGAGCTCGCTCAGCCGGACGTGGCGGGCGGGTTCGCCGCCCGCCACTCGGCGGCGAGAATCGACCACACCTCGATGTCCTGACCGACGCCGTCCATGGGAAACGCCTCGCGAAGTGTGCCTTCGTGCTTCATCCCGAGCCGCCGCGCCACGGCGATGCTCCGGTCGTTCGCCGGAAAGGTGCGCCATTCGACGCGGTTCATCCCACGCTCGCGGACGGCCCAGTCGATCATCAGCCTGGCCGTTTGCTGGATCAGCCCGCGTCCTTGCGCTTCCCACGAGAGCCAGACGCCGATCTCGCAGGTCGAAGTCCGGGGTTCGAAGATGCGGAACAGGGTGCCGCCGGCGAGTTCGCCGTCCAGCCAGATCCCGTAGATCCGTCCGCCGTCGGAGGCCTGCTGATCGGCGTACCGCTGGAGGAACTGCCGGGCGGTCTCCTCGTCGACGATGGTCCGGGCCCAGGGCAGCCACGGCGCCAGGTGTTCCCGGGCCCGGTGGACGTAGGCGGCGAATTCGGCAGCCAGCCAGGGTTCGAGCGCGCGGAGATCCGCGTCCGGGGCGAGGCGGTGACGCAGCAAGGCGATCCTCCGTTTTGATCGGTTGACTTCGTTTTGATCGGTTGATTGGACGTTACCGCAGAAAAAGGCGGGGAATCCCGGCCCGTTCGTGTTCGAGTGGGGAGAGTTCCCGGTCGAACACCGGCCCGCGCTATTCCAGGACGATCATGTCGTGCTCGGCGGAGATGCGCCCGATCTCGGTCTGATCGAGCGGCCGGTCGCCGCCGGCGGAGACCAGCGCGCGCAAGACCCGGTCCCAGCCGCCCGGCGCGTTGATGTTGAGCATGCGCACCGGGGCGTCGGTGTCGTTGCGGTAGCAGTGCGCGACGCCGGGAGGAAAACAGGCGTACGAGCCAGGGCCCGCGGAAACGGTGCGCTCTCCGATGCGCAGGGTCACTGTTCCTTCCAATACATAGAAGGAATCGCATAGGCGTTCATGGCGATGCAGTGGCGGGCCGCTCGCGCCGGGCCGAAGCCGGTGCTCGACAACGGAGAACGCTCCGCCCGTCGCGTCTCCGGAAGCCAGCACCAAAGAGACATTGCCGTCACCGTAGGTGAGTATTTCACCTTTGTCCGAGGCGCGAAGAAAGATCGCGGGAAGTGTCATGCGGCAAAAGATATCCATGATCCGCATGGTGTGACCGCCTTGGGTGCGACGCGGGCGAATCCTTGCCTCGATTGGCGTATTGATGGCACCGCCCGCATCACCTAGCTTGGCGATCGGGGCTGGGGTGCGGTGAAACAGGCGGGCTTCTACTGCCTGGCAAGGTTCTGATCTGTTCAATCATGTTCTGGGGGATGTTGCTTCATGGGGTCTGCCGAACACGCGACAAGGACAAAACCTTCTCTGGTGAATTCTTTCTCGGCGCCCGCCTCCGGCAAGGGAATAGCGACCCTGGTGGAGGAATGGGTAAAGCGCCGGCCGGAGACCTGCGCGGTGCGCGAACCGGTCACCGGCAGGTCGATGAATTACCGTGAGCTCTGGCAGCACGCCGGGCGGCTCGCCGAGATCCTCGTGGCCCAAGACGTGTGCCCCGGCGATCTTGTCGCGGTCGATCTCCCACGCTCCCTCGACTTGGTGGTGGCCTTTCTCGGGGTCGTCCGGGCCCGCGCGGCCTACCTGCCCTTGGACGTCCACGCTCCCGCGGAACGCATCGCCGATATCGTCGAGGAATCAGGCTCGCGGGTGCTGATCTGCGCCCCACCGGCCGAAGCCGGACGCCGGGCGATTCTTCCTTCCGGTGTGCGGGTGCTTTCGGTGCCGCAAGAGCGGGGCGAGACGGATTCGACGGCACCGATGGAAGCCGCGGCCGGTGAGGATCCGATCTACGTCACCTACACCTCGGGTTCCACCGGACGGCCGAAAGGCGTCGTCATCCCGCATCGCGCGGTGAACCGGTTGGTGGTGGAGCCGAATTACTGCACGATCGACCCGGGCGATCGCGTCGCGAACACGTGCAATCCCGCTTTCGACGTGACCACCTGCGAGATTTGGAGCACGCTCACCTCCGGCGGGACCATCGTGCCCTTTCCCCTGCTCACCGACGTCACCATGAACGCCTGGGCGGATTTGGTGCGCACCGAGGAAATCACCACGATGTTCCTCACCACGTCGCTGTTCCACACGGTGGCCTGGGAGCGTCCTGACGCTTTCGGCTCGATGAAGAACCTGGTCGTCGGCGGGGAACAGCTCGACCTCGCCGCGGTCCGGCGGGTGCTCGCCGCGCGGCCGCCTGCCCGGCTGGTGAACGGTTACGGGCCGACCGAGGCCACCGCCTTCGCCACCTTCTTCGCCTGCACCAACGAAAGCCTGGCCGGTGCCGAACGGATCCCCATCGGGTACCCCCTGCAGAAGACGACGGTCCACGTACTGGACGAAGACCTGAACCCGGTGCCCGCCGGGGAATCGGGCGAGCTGTGCCTCGGTGGGCCAGGGGTGGCCACCGGCTACCTGAACCGCCCCGAACTCACCGCGGAACGCTTCGTGATCGCGCCGTCCAGCGGTGAGCGGGTGTACCGGACCGGCGACCTGGTCCGCGAGGTCGCCGGCGGTGCCTTGGAAATGCTCGGCAGGAAGGACCGGCAGATCAAGCTGCGCGGCTTCCGGATCGAGCTGGAGGAGATCGAGCGGGTCGCGGTTTCCACGGGTCTCGTCGATGCCGCGTTCGTGGAAAAGGTGGGTGAGGGGGCGTCCGCCGAACTGGTCGCGTTCCTGTTGCCCGCCAAGGGAACAGACGAAGACCCGACCGACGCGCTGGCGGGGGAACTGACCGCGAAACTGCCCGGCTACATGATTCCGGCCCATTGGCACGTGTTGCCCGAGCTGCCGGTCGGCGCGACCGGGAAAGCGGACCGCGCCCGGATGGTCGCGTTGTTCGCCGATGCGGGCCGCGACGAACCAGTCGAAGATGATTCTTCCGACGACCCGGTTCTGGCCCAGGTCAAGGGAATCCTGCGAGACGTGCTGGGCAGGTCGAACTTCTCCGCCGCCGACAACTTCCTCGACATCGGCGGGAATTCCGTCCTCGCCGTCCAGGTCGCGTCCCGGATCCAGCAGCGGTACGCGGTTCCGCTGGAACCGGCGGACGTACTCCTCGCCGAATCCTTCGACGCGCTGGCGGTCCACGTCCGCACGGCGGCGTCGTAACCGATGGCCATCCGCGTCCACGGAGCAACGAACCACCGGGGGAACCGTTGACCAACTCGACCTTGCCCGCCCTGACCCGGTCGGGCGCTCGTGTCGCGCCGCTGTCGTTCGCACAGGAACGGCTGTGGTTCATCGACGCCACGACACCGGGTTCGGTGACCTACAACGTTCCGATGCTGATGAACTGGCGCGGCCGGGCGGACCCCGAAGCGCTGCGCGCCGCTTTGACCGCCGTGGTGGCGAAACACGAGATCCTGCGCACGACGTACCAGGTCCGAAATGGACAGCCGGTGCAGGTGGTCGGGGACGCCGAAGCCGCCGAGGTCGAGGTGATCGAGCTCGGCGGCGTCACGGAGGCGGGGCAACGGATCCGCGCGGAAGCCGAGGAACGAGCCGCGAAACCGTTCGACCTGGCCGCGGGTCCGCTCCTGCGCTGTACGGTGTGGCGCGGCGCTCCGTCCGGGGACGCGCTCCTGCTGGTGATCCACCACATCGCCATCGACGGCTGGTCGATCGCGGTGCTGCTGGAAGATCTCGGCAAGGCGTACCAGGAAGCGATCGAGGGACGGCCGGCGTCGTTGCCCGGGCTGGACGTCCAGTACGCCGATTTCGCGGTGTGGGACCGTGCGGCGGGCGCCGATCCCGAGCTGCGGCAACGGGTCGCCGACCGTGCGGCGGATCTGCTGACCGTGCCCGGCGGGGTGAACCTCACCGGCCGACGGGCCCGGGCGGGCTCCCCGGAAGGTTCTGTTCCCGGCGCTCAGCACACCTTCACGGTGCCCGGACCGGTGGTCGCGAACCTGCGAGAGCTGGCGAAGACCCTGCGCGCGACACCGTATGTGCTGCTCTTCGCCGCGTTTCAGCTGGTGCTGCGGCGATGGTCCGGGCAGCCGGAATTCCTGGTGGGGACGCTCGCCGCCAACCGCCCGCACCCGGACCTGGAGAAGCTGGCCGGGTTCTTCGTCAACACCGTGCCGCTGAAATGCCGTTCGGAAACGGACTGGACGTTCGCCGAACTCTGCGGGCATACCCGGAAAGAGGCGTTCCGGTCCCTTACCTACCAACGGATCCCGTTCAACCAGCTGACCGCTGAGGTCGCCGCGGCGAAGGGCGCCCGCGTCGGACTGGTGGACGTGGGATTCGCGCTGCAGAACGTGCCGGCGCCGAAGCCGCCCGCTCCGGAGTTGTGGACTCCGCCGGTCCAGCTTCCGACCGGTACGGCCAAGTTCGACCTCCTTTTGCTGCTGGAGGAGAACCAGGACGAGATCACCGGCATGGTCGAGTTCGCGACCGATCGCCACCCCGGCGGCATGGGCCGGTTCGTCGGCGACGATTTCCTGGCCGTTCTCACGAAGGCGGTGGCCGAACCCGGCAGCACCGTTCGCGACCTGCTCGCCGGGATCGACGACGTCGACGACAGGCTGGCGGGCTGGGAGCCGGACCCGGAGGACGTCGAGAAAGAGCCCGAGTGGCCTCCGGCCGAGGTTTGGCGGGGCGAGTTCACCGAGGAGCAGCGGTGGGCCGCGGACCTCTTCGTGGACGTGCTGCCCAAGGTGGCCAAGGGAGATCTGACGCTCACCGTCGCGGACCTGGTTCCGGAGACGAACTTCTTCTCCCTCAGCGGACATTCCCTGCTCGCGGTCCACATGCTTTCCGAGGCTCAGCGGCGCCACGGTGTCTGGGTGCCCCCGGCCGACTTCCTGGCCGACCCCACGGTCGCCGGGCTCGGCCGGTTGCTCGCCGCGGGTGCCGAAGCGCCGGCCGAAAAGACCGGCGGCGCGGCACCGGATCCGGCGGACCGGTACCCGGCGACCTCGGTGCAGCAGCGATTCTGGTTCCTCGACCGGATCGCCGGGCTGCGGTCGGCTTACGTGCTCCCCATGGTGATCGAACTGCGGGGCGCGATCGACCAGGACGCGCTCCGCAGGGCGCTTCAGCAGGTCCTCGGCCGCCATCCCGCGTTGCGTTCCCGGTTCGAGCTCGACCGGAAGTTGCGGCGGCTCTTCTACCGCACGGACTCGCCGCCCCCCGAGATCATGGTGAGCGACGGTGAACGGTGGGACGACGCCCGGCTCGAGGCCCGGCTGGCGAAGGTGAGCTGGGACGGGTTCGACCTGGCGACGGGCCCGCTCGCGCGCGCCGAGGTCATCACGCGGAAAGACCGGACGCTGGTCGTGGTCAGCGCGCACCACATCGTCAATGACGGGTGGTCGCAGCAGATCCTGTCCGAGCAGCTGGCCGAGGCCTATCGGGCCGAGCGGGAAGGCCGGCCCGCCGAGCTTCCGGCACCCGTCCATCCGTCCCAAGTGGACGGTTCGAATTCTCCGGCGGCCGCGTCGCGGGAAGAGCGGGCCGCCGTGCGAGTGTCCGAACTGGACGGTGCCCCGACCGATGTGCTGCTCCCGTACGATCGGCAGCGGACGAACACCCAGCCGACCCTCGGCGCGTCCCGCCGGGTGAATCTCGGGGAAGAACTGACGGCCCGGTTGCGCGAGGTCTGCGGCGAACTCGGCTGTACCACCTTCATGGCGACAGCGGCGCTGCTCGCGAGCACCCTCGGCGGCCGGAGCGGGCAACGGGACTTCCTGTTCGCGATCCCCTGGGTGGGCCGGGACGCGCCGGAGTCCGCGAACGCGGTGGGCATGTTCGTCAACACGCTGGTGCTCCGGGTGGATTCGAGCGGTGAGCCCACTTGGCGGGAGCTGCTCGGCCGGGTCCGTGAGGCGAGCGTTTCCTGCTACCGCAACGCGGACGTGCCGTTCGACGCGATCGCGTCGGCGGTGCATCCCGACCGCGGCCTCGACCGGCCGCCGGTGACGCCGGTGTACCTCGCTTCGGCCGACGGCGTGCCGACGCCCGCCGAGCTGTCTCCCGGCATCGAAGCCCGTTATCTCCCGCTGCGGCCGCTGCACGTCAAGTACGAGTTCGAGCTCACCGTCACCGAACTCGCCGACGACCTGCTGCTGTCCGCTTCCTATCTGACCGACCTGTTCGACGAAGACACCATCACCGATCTCCTCGCCGCGCTCGTGACGAAGGCGATGAACCTGACGGCTGATCCGGATGCGAAAGCGAATAAGGGGAACTGAAGTGAACGAGACCGTGATCGCTGAGCCCGACATCGTCGGCAAGGTGCGAAGCGCGTGGGCGGACGCGCTCGACATCGCCGTCGAAACCGTTCCGCTGGAGGTCAACTTCTTCGACGCCGGTGGCAACTCGCTGCTGTTGCTGCTGCTCTGGGAGCAGCTCAACGGCATGACCGAACGCGACCTCAGAGCTGCCGACCTCTTCGAGCACAGCACGGTGGTGGCACAGGCCGCGTTGCTCGGCAGCGAGGAGACCGCCGGACCCGCGGAGCTCGGCGGTCGCGAACGCGGCCGGTTGCTCGGCATGGCACGGCGCACCCAGCCGACCGAAGCGGGCAACTGACCCATGACGAACGAGACCGATATCGCGGTCGTGGGCGCCGGTTGCCGTTTTCCCGACGCCTGGACCCCGGAACGCTTCTGGCGGAACCTCGACGCCGGTGTGGTTTCCATGCGGGAACAGGACGAGGACCGGCTCCGGGCGTCCGGTGTGTCCGATGTGGACCTGAAGGCGCCTGACTTCGTCCGGGTGGCCGCGACCCTGCCGGGAGCGGAAGACTTCGCCGCCGAGTTCTTCGGGGTGTCGCCCACCGAGGCCGAGACGATCGACCCGCAGCACCGGCTGCTCCTGGAAAGCTGCTGGGAGGCGCTGGAGTCCGCGGGACATCCGCCGCGCGCGGACGGGCCGGTGACCGGCATCTTCGCGGGAGGCGCGCCGAGCCGGTACTCGGCCGCGCTGCTCGCGGCGAAGACCATGGAGTCCGGGCTGATCGAGGCGTTCGACGACCTCGGGCTGACGCTGGGCGGCCTCGGGGACCTGATGACGTCGAGGATCGGCTACAAGCTGGGGTTGCGCGGGCCGACCGTCGGCGTGCAGACGGCTTGTTCGTCCTCGTTGTACGCGGTGCATTACGCGACCCTGAGCCTGCTCTCCGGCGAATGCGACATCGCGCTGGCCGGCGGTACGACGATCGCCGAGCCGGTCACCGGGTACCGGTACCAGCCGGGCGGCCTGACCTCCGAGGACGGCTACTGCCGCTCCTTCGACGCCACGTCGACCGGAACCGCGTTCAGCTCGGGGATCGGCGTGGTGGCCCTGCGCAGGCTTTCCGACGCGCTCGCCGACGGCGATCCCATCCTTGCGGTGGTCCGCGGCAGCGCCATCGGGAACGAGGGCTCGAACCGGCCGGGCTTCACCGCGCCGACGCCGTCCGGGGTCGCCGACGTGGTCGCGGCCGCGCTGCGGGTGGCCGACGTCCCGGCGCGGCTGCTGCGGTACGTCGAGGCGCACGGGTCGGGCACCGCCCTCGGCGATCACATCGAGCTGCTGGGGCTCACCGACGGCCTGCGGGCCACCACCTCCGACAGCGGATTCTGCGGGCTCGGCTCGGTGAAGGCGAACATCGGGCACACCGGCGCCACCGCCGGAATCGCCGGTTTCCTGAAGGCGGTGCACATCGTGCGCACCGGGAACCTGCCGCCGCAGCCGATGTTCGACCGGCCGCGGGATCCCGGCATCCTCGCCGAAAGCCCGTTCTTCGTGCCGACGAGCGCGAGTTCGAACCTCGACCGGGACCGGCACGTGCTGGTCAACTCGATGGGCGTCGGCGGCACGAACGCCGTCGCGGTACTCGCCCCGCCGCCCGCGCCCGTGCGGCCTCCGGCACCGGATACCGAGGTCGTCCGGCTGGTGCTGTCCGGGCGCAGTCGCGCCGAGCTGGACGCGCTGTCCGTGCGGCTCGCCGATGAGCTGGACACCGGCGCGCCCGCCGTCGCGGACGTGGCGCACACGCTGAGGGTCGGACGGCGGTCCTTCACCGAGCGCCGGGTGGTGACCGCCGCAGCCGGTGAGCTCGCGTCGGTGCTGCGCCTGCCCCGTCCGCCCGCCGCCCGCACGATGCGCACCACCGCCGCGCGGCGCGCGATCGTCGTCGCGCCGGAAGGACTGGACGTGCCGCGCGCGGTGCTCGCCGCGTTGCCCGGCAAGCCCGAAGTGGTGCGGGAGGTGCCCGCGCGACCGTCGGCGGACGAGTTCGTGCTGCTCGTCGGCACCGGCGAACCGGGACCGGCCCGCCATGTCCTGGCGCTCGAACCGGACACCGACCCCGGTGTGCTCGCGGACCGGGTCGAGGAGGCGCTCACGGCGGCCTGGCTGCACGGTGTCGACGTGGCTTGGGAGACGGCCTCCGGTGGCCGCGGCCGCCGGGTCGCGCTGCCGACGTATCCGTTCTCCCGGCGCCGGTATTGGGCACTCGACAGGATGCCGCCGATCGCCGCGCCTTCGAGCTGGTCCCGGTCCACCGAGTCCACTGTGGACACAGCGAGTGCGGTGAACCCGGAGGAGCCCGGATCGATCGAGGCGGAACTGCTCGATCTGTGGCGCGATCTGTTCGGCGTCTCCACGATCGGCGTGGACGACGAATTCGGTCTGCTCGGCGGGACCTCCTTGCTGTACGTCCAGATGGCCCTGAAGGTCCAGCAGCGCCACCAGGTCCTCATCAACGTGCACCGCTCGGGCGGCAGCCGGACCACGGTGCGCAGGGTCGCCCAGATCGTCCGGGGCAAACTCGGCGCCGAAGGCAACGAAGCCGTTTACCAGGTCGCGGACGGAGACGGCGACCTGATGGACGCCGACCTGCAACTGCCGTTGGCCGACGTGGCCGAAACGGAAGCGCCGGGTACCGATGTGCTGCTGACCGGCGCGACCGGCTTCCTCGGCGCGTTCCTGCTGCACGAGTTGCTGGCCTCGACCGAGGGCAGGATCTACTGCCTGGTGCGGGCCGCCGACGAGGCCGAGGGCCGGGAGCGGCTGAGCAACGCGGCGAAGGCGCTGGGGCTGCCGGAAACGGACTCGGACCGCGTCCACGTGGTGCCCGGCGACCTGCACGACATCGCCAGGGTCTGCCGCGAGTACCGGGACGGCGAGCTCGCCACGCAGGTGGGCCGGGTGCTGCACTGCGCGGCCCGGGTGGTCTTCACCGAGCCGTACCGGGTCCTGCGCGAGAGCAACCTGCTGCCGATGGTCGACCTGCTGTCGTGGATGCGGGGCAACGGAATCCGGGACTTCTCCTTCGTCTCCACCGTCGCGGCGACCGGGATCGCGATGGGCACCGGCGGGAAGATCCTGGAGACCAGGGAACAACCGCTGGATCCCGAGCAGGGCGGGTACGGCGTCAGCAAATGGGTCGGCGAACGGCTGCTGGAACGGGCTGAGCGCGACGGCATGCGGGTCCGGGTGTTCCGGCCGGGCGTCATCGTCTCTTCCCGGGCGACGGGGGCCTGCAACGAGAAGGACCTGGTCTGGCATCTGCTGGCCAGCGGTCTCGCGGTGGGCGCGCATCCGCTCGACGAGCGTGCCTGGCCGATGGCGCCCGTCGACGTGGTGGCCAAGGCCATCGCGGAACTCTCGTTCGTCCCGGGTTCGGTCGGCCGCGCGTATCACCTGGTGCACGAGAAATTGATCAACCCGCGGCAGATGTTCGAGCTGCTGGCCGAAGCCGGCCTGCCGACCGAGGCCGTCGATCCGGAGGAATGGAAGCGGCGGGTGGCCGAAAAGGCGCTGGCGACGGGTGACGAGGTGTTGTCGAACATGACCCTCTACGAACTCGAGGGCGAGGAGAACCTCGGCGAGGACGACATGGAAGCCAAGGGCTGGCAGGACTGGCTTAGCCGTTCCGGACTGAGTTCCGAACCGACCGGAGAGCTGCTGCGCGGCGGGCTGGAGTACCTGGCCGAAGGCAAGGCCGCGGCGGGCGAACTGGTGGCGAATCTCGTGAGGACGAGGGGAACGCGCTCATGACCAGGGAAGACGGCTCCGGCGCGATCGGTATCGGCGCGATGCACTGTCTGCTGCCCGAAGACCGGGTGGCGGTCACGGACCTGCCGGAATTCGCCCAGCTCGGCCATGAAGAGCTCCAATTCGTCGAGAAATGCGGCGTGCGGACCGTCGGGGTGTTCACCGAGACCGAGCAGGCCGCCCTCGCCGCGCAGGCCTGCCGGGAACTGCTGGCCGAGCATCCCGTCGACCCCGACATCCTGCTGATGGTCGGCCCGCGGTCACCGGACGTGCTGCTCGGCTCGGACGTGTGCCGCGTGCAGGCGGAGAACAAGATGGACTCGGCGTTCGCCTTCAGCGTGGACGGGCTGGGCTGCACCGGCTCCAGCGCCGCCTGGGCGCTGGCGCGGGACCTGCTGGTGGCCGATCCCGGCCGCGAGAGCGTGATGATCACGCACACCAGCCGTCCGACCGGGGCGGACCGGATCCGGTTCCCCGTCACCGTGGTCGGCGACGGCGCGTATGCGATGACGATGGTCCGGGGCGGCCGTCCGGTGCTGCGAGGGCACCGGCAGGAGACCGACGGCTCCTTCAACGACCTGTTCCGCGTGGACTACAAGCAGACGCCCTGGTACGAGTGGCGCGAGGAGTGCCTGGACCCGTCCAGGTACAGCTTCGAACTCGCGACGCACAGCCAATTCCGGCTCAGCCGCCTCGTCGACCGGGTCCTCGCCGAAGCCGGAGTCGGCAAGGACGCCGTCGCCACCACCCTGATGCAGAACGTCGTGGCGAGCGCGTTCGGCTTCTACACGTCGCTGCTCGAACTGCCGATCCACGACGTCTGCCTGGCGCAGCTGACCGAGTACGGGCACCTCGGCGCGATGGACGTCGTGCTCAACCTCGACCGGCTGCTCGCCACCGGCGAGCTGTCCGAGGGCGATCTCGTGCTGGTGCTGAACAACAGCCCGGTGGCGGCCTGGGCGGTGACGTTGTGGGAAGTCTGAACGGCACACCGGAAACGCTGTACGACTGGTTCGCCGCGTCGGCGGCCAGGTGGCCGGACGAGACCGCGGTCGAAGTGCGGGAGGTCGGCCTGACCTACGCGCGGCTCCACGAATGCGCGCTGGCGCTCGCCGGCCGGATCGTCGCCGAGCACGGCCGCGCGCCGGAGCGAATCGCGCTGCTCGCTTCCCGCAGCGTGGTCGCGTACGCCGGCTATCTCGCCGGCCTGTACCTCGGCTCGGTCCTCACCCCGCTCAATCCGGAGTACCCGGCGGCCCGCAACCGCACGGTCTGCGAGCTCGCGAACGTGGATCTGGTGCTGGCCGACGAAGCGGGCTCCGCGCAGCTCGGCGACGACCTCACCGCCACCGTGCTCACACCCGCCGACGAGGACGTGCTCGCGGCCCGGCCCACCGGCGGACCACGGCCGCGCGAGACGACCGGTGACGACGTCGCGTACGTCCTGTTCACGTCGGGCTCCACCGGCCGCCCCAAAGGCGTGCCGATCCGGCATCGCAATCTGTCGCCTTACGTGGCGCACAACATCGAGCGCTACCAGGTGAAGCCCTGCTGCCGGATGTCGCACGCCTTCGATCTGACCTTCGACCCGTCGGTCTTCGATCTCTTCGTCACCTGGGGCGGCGGCGCGACCCTGGTCGTCCCGCGGCGCACCGAACTGCTGACCCCGGTGGACTACCTGGCCCAGCGCCGGATCACGCACTGGTTCTCGGTGCCCTCGGTGGTTTCGGTCAGCGCGGACCTCGGCAACCTTCCGACCGGACGGGTGAGCGAACTGCGCTACAGCCTGTTCATCGGCGAACAGCTCACGGGACGGCAGGCGCGGGAGTGGCGGGCCGTCGCGCCGGACGCGGTACTGGAGAACGTCTACGGCCCGACCGAGCTGACCGTCGCCTGCACCGAATTCCGGCTGCCGGACGATCCGGCACACTGGCCCGTCACCACGAACGACACGGTACCGATCGGTCCGGTGTACGACTTCCTCGACCACGTGATCCTGGACGAGGCCGGGCTTCCCGCGGAGGAGGGCGAGCTCTGTGTCCGCGGCTCCCAGCGTTTCGACGGCTATCTGGACCCTCAGGACGACGTCGGCCGGTTCCTCACCCACGACGACACCGGGACGACGGTGTACGACGGGAACGGGCCGCTGACCGAGGCGCACTACTACCGCACGGGGGACAGGGTGCGGTGGGAGTCCGGCAACCTGGTCCATTTAGGACGGTTGGACAACCAGGTCAAGGTCCGCGGCTACCGGATCGAACTCGGCGAGATCGAGGCGGCCATGCGACGGCACCCCGAGATCCGGGACGCGGTCGTGCTCGCGATCAAGAACGAGGACGAAACCGAACTCGTCGGCTGCTACACGGGCGAGCCGCAGGCGCCCCTGCGTTTCCTGCACTGGCTGTGCGACCAGGTGCCCATCCACATGGTCCCGCGGCGCTTCGAGCATTTCGATTCCTTGCCCCTCAACGCCAACGGCAAGATCGACCGGAACGGGTTGCGCGATCTGCTGCCCGCCCGCCGTCCGGTCAAGGCGTAGCGATGGACATCCGAAACCGCGCAGAGAAAGGAATCGCTCGCTGATGTCCTACCTCCGAGAACTGATCCCCCCGCCGGGGCCGGTCCGCGTGCTGTGCCTGAGCAATCTGGCGAAGACCGTGGGCAACGGCGTGTTCATGGCGGTGAGCATCCTGTTCTTCACCCGCACCGCGGGGATCCCGGCCGGTGAGGTGGGGCTCGCGCTCACGATCGGCGGGATCCTCGGGATGGCGGCGAGCGTGCCCGCCGGGCAGGCGGCCGACCTCCTCGGCCCGCGCAACACCACGATCGTCTTCATGTGCCTGCAAGGCGCGCTGATGTGCTGCTACGCCTTCGTCGGCGGATTCGTCACCCTTCTGGTGGCGACCAGTCTGGTGCTGATCGCGGAATCCGCGACGGACGCGGCGCGGGGCGCGCTCATCGCCGGGATCACGCGGCCGGAGGAACGGGTACGCGCCTGGTCCTATCTGCGGTCCATCAGCAATCTCGGGGTTTCCCTCGGCGCGGTGGCGGGCGGTATCGGGCTGCACTTCGACACCCGCACGGCCTACATCTCGGTGTTGATCGGCGGCGGTCTGCTGGTCATCTCGGCGGGGTTGGCGTACTTCAGGCTGCCCACCGTGCCCCCGGTACCCGCGCAGTCCGAGGGCGCGCGGCTCGTCGTGCTGCGCGACAAGCCGTACGCGACGATTTCCTTGCTCAACGCCGTGCTCACCATGAACACGGTCATCCTCACCGTCGCGCTGCCGCTGTGGATCATCCAGCAGACGAAGGCGCCCGCGTGGCTGTACTCGGCGCTGCTGTTGCTCAACACGGTCACCGTCGTGCTGCTCCAGGTGCGGACCAGCAAGGGAAGCGACCTGCCCCCCGGCGGGGCCAAAGCCCTGCGCCGGTCGGGTTTCCTGCTGGCGGCCTGCTGCGCGCTGTTCGCGCTCGCGGCCGGGCAGCCGACGTGGCTGGCGGTGCTCATCCTCGTCGCCGGCGCGCTGGCGCACGTCTTCGGCGAGATGCTGTGGAGCGCGGGTTCGTGGTCGCTGTCCTTCGGCCTCGCGCCCGAACACGCGCAGGGCCAGTACCAAGGGTTCTTCGGCATGTCGACGCAGTTCGGCACGATGGTCACCCCCGTGCTGGTGACCGGGCTGATCGTCGGCGTCGGCCAGCTTGGCTGGCTGATCTTCGGGGTGGCGATGATCGCCGCGGGCGTGGCCGCGCCGTCGGCGACCAGATGGGCACTGCGCACTCGACAGCCGTCCGCATCCGCGACCGAATCCGTGACAGGGGCGTGACATGGACTTCAGCCTGTTCTACTTCGCCAACGACAGCCACGAACGTGACCGCAACCGCTATCAGCTTCTACTGGACGGGGCGCGGTTCGCGGACGCCAACGGCTTCACGGCCGTGTGGACGCCGGAGCGGCATTTCCATTCCTTCGGCGGTCTCTACCCCAACCCGTCGGTGACCGGCGCGGCGGTGGCCGCGATCACCGAGCGGGTGCAGATCCGCGCCGGCAGCGTGGTCGCGCCGTTGCACCATCCGATCCGGATCGCCGAAGAGTGGTCGGTGGTGGACAACCTCTCCGGAGGACGGGTCGGCCTCTCCTTCGCGTCCGGCTGGCACGCCGTGGATTTCGCGCTGCGCCCGGAGAACTACCGGGACCGCAAGCAGATCCTGGTGGAGTACGTGGACCAGGTGCGCAGGCTGTGGCGTGGCGAGGCCATGTCCGTCGTCGACGGTGTCGGCACCGAGCAGCAGGTGCGCGTCTTCCCGCCGCCGGTCCAGCCGGAGCTGCCGGTCTGGGTCACCAGCGCGGGCAACGCCGAAACCTTCCGCGCCGCCGGACGGGCCGGTGCGGGCCTGCTCACCCACCTGCTCGGTCAGGACCTCGACGAGCTCGCCGAGAAGATCGCCGAATACCGCCGTGCGATCGCCGAACGCGAAGACGCCGACGGATGGCCGGGGCGGGTCGCGCTGATGGTGCACACCTGCCTCGGCGACGACGAGGACGAGGTGCGCGAACAGGTCCGCGAGCCGCTGCACGACTACTTGCGCAGCTCGCTCGGTCTGCTGCTGGGTTCCCAGCTCAACGGCGCGCGCAAGCTCGATCCGGCCAAGCTGCACAAGGAAGACGTGGATTTCCTGGTGGGGCGCTCGTTCGACCGGTACTACGACGACGGCGCGCTCCTCGGCACTGTCGGCAAAGCGCAGAAGATGGTGGAGCGATTCCGTGACGCCGGAGTCGACGAGGTCGCCTGCCTGATCGACTTCGGGGTGCCCACCGAGACCGTGCTGGCCGGTTTCGAACACCTCAACCAGGTGCGGGAGCTGTCGACCGCGCCCACCGGCTCGTGAACCCTCGCGACGGCGGCACGCGGGAGGCGGCCCCGCCCGCTTCCAGCCTCGAACGGACCGGGGAACGGTTCCGCCGCACGGCGAGCCGGTTCCCGACCGGGGTCACGGTCCTGAGCACCGTCGTGGACGGGCAGCCGCACGGAATGACCGTGAACGCCTTCACCTCGGTTTCGGTCGACCCGTTGATGATCCTGGTGTCGGTGAACCACGATTCGCGGACCTACCGGCACATCAGCTCCTCGGCGGTGTTCGCGGTGACCATGCTCAGCGCCGGCCAAGAGGGCGTCGCCCGTGCCTTCGCCGACCCGAAACGCCCGTCCGGTGCGCGATCCTTCGTGGACATACCTTGGCGAGCTGCCCCGTACACCGGCTGTCCGATCCTGCCCGAAGGGGTCGGCTACTTCGACTGCGTGCTGGACCGGATCCATCCCGTCGGCGATCACGCCGTCCTGATCGGCGCGGTACGCGCGTTCGACGTGCTGACCGGCCGCCCTCCGTTGCTGTTCCTGCACAGCGAGTTCACCGAACCCGGCCGACCGAGTCCGAAAGGGAAACAGCGATGAGTCCACAAAGGACCGACAGTGCGGAGTTCCGTGCCGCGGTCGAGCGGCTGCGGGTGCCCGGAATGGGCACGGAATCCGTCGGGCCGCTGCTGAAGTCGCTCGTCCACCTGGTCCGCCCGCGCCGGGTCCTCGAAGTGGGAATGGGCTACACCACGCCGTTCCTGGCGGGCGCGCTCGCCGAAGTCGAGGAGCTGGTGCGCGCCGAGTCGGAGGCGCTGGCCGCGAAGTCCCGGCCCTACCTCGACCGCGAAGGCGAGCTGGACGAAACCTGGCTCAACGAAGAACCTCCGCTGGCGCGACCCGACTACTACCTCGAGCCGTATCGGCCCACCCTCGTCGCGGTGGACGATCTGTCCATCGAGGAATCTTCCGCGGGCAGGGTGCGGACGGTGCTGCGGGAACTGGACCTCGAAGACCGGGTGACGGTCGTGAACGCCGACCTGCGCGAGTGCGCGGACCTCCTGCCCGCGGAGCTGACGCCGATCGACCTGGCGTGGGTCGACGCGTGGGAGTGCCTGTACTTCGTGGACAACTTCTGGGAGCTGATCAACCCGGACGGCGGCCTGGTGATCCTGCACTACCTGATGACCTATCCCGAGGGGGACGCGATTCTGCGCTATCTGGCGGGAATCCAGCGGTCCAAGCCCGGCGAGATGGAGATCGTGAACCTGCTCGAACCGCACAAACTCGCGCAGAACAGCCTGACCGTGCTCCGTCGCACCGGCGGCGCGGTGAAGCGGCGCTACGCGCGGGCGGGCACCCAGGTCGTCGATTTCAGCGACGACCTGCGGTCGAGCGCGATCGAGCACGCGGCACAGGCCGAGCAGGACAAGGCCCCGCTGGCGAAATGACGACAACGCAAGGGATTCATCCGGGAGGAAGCTTGTACCGACAGGGGACGGCCGGTATTCACTGGGGAGGGGAACGGGATGGACTTCGCGCCTACTGCTGAACAACAAGAACTTCGTGACCGGGTGATCCGGTTCGCCAAGACCACGATCGGTACGCGTGCGGCGGAACACGACCGGGAAGGCACGTTCGACGAGGACGGCTGGAAGCTGTGCGCGGATTTCGGCGTGCTCGGCTGGCCGATCGCGACCGAGTACGGCGGTTCCGGCTACGATCCGCTCACCGCGATCATGGCCTACGAAGGTCTCGGCTACGGATGTGCCGACAACGGCCTGGTGTTCGCGATCAACAACCACGTGTTCGCCTGCGCGGTCTACATCGCCGACCACGGGACGGAAGAGCAGCGGCGGCGGTGGCTGCCGCCGCTGTGCGACGGCTCGATGGTCGGGGCGCACGCGCTGTCCGAACCGGAGACCGGGTCGGACATGCTCGCCCTGACCACCAAGGCGGTCCGGTCCGGGGACGGTTACGTCCTGACCGGCACCAAGAAGTTCATCAGCAACGGCCCGCGCGCCGATCTGTTCATCGTGTTCGCCAGGACGAGTGAAACGGAAGCACCGCAACGGTCGATCTCCGCCTTCGTGGTGGAGCGGGACACCCCCGGTCTCTCCACGGAACTGATCCCCAAGGCCGGGTTGCGGGGCACGCCGATGGGCGAGATCGTCTTCGACGGCTGCGTGCTCCGCGAGGATCAGCGGCTCGGCGCCGAAGGTGCCGGATATCAGCTGTTCACCTCCACCATGGAGTGGGAACGCGGGTTCATGTTCGCCAGCGGGGTCGGTGTGCTGGCGCGGCTGCTCGACCGCTGCGTCGAATACGCGAGCACCCGCCAGCAGTTCGGCCGCGCGATCGGCGCTTTCCAGGCGGTTTCTCACAAGATCGCCGACATGCGGGTGCGGCTGGAACTGGCGCGGCTGTTGCTCTACAAGGTCGGCTGGCTGCGCTCGCGCGGCAGGCTCGCCCTGCACGAGGCGTCGATGTTGAAGCTGTATGTCAGCGAGAGCCTGAGCGTCAGCGCGCTGGACGCGATGCAGATCCACGGTGCCCGTGGCTACACCGAAGAACTGGGCATCGAACGGGAACTGCGGGACGTGCTGGCGGGCACGATCTACGGCGGTACCTCGGAAATCCAACGGTCCATCATCGCCGGCCTGCTCGGTGTTCCCACGTCGGTCTGAGGAGGACGAATGCACGACTATCGGCTCGATCTGGAAAAACCGCTGATCGACGCTCATCTCGACGAGTTGCGCCGCCGCGTCTACTTCGTGTCGGAGGACATCGTCGACTTCCAGCTGGTCTTCTCCGGCAACGAGGTGGTCGCCGTCGTGGTGACGACCGACGAGCCCGCGGACGCCGGCGAACTCTCCAGGAAACTGGAGTTCGTCGTCGAGAACGACGTGCGGACCCAGCTGCCGACGCCGCCGAAGGTGGTGTGGCGATCGGACTCCACCCAGGTGCCGCTTGCCGACGTCTTCGAGGGAATGCTGGCCGATGGCGTGGTGCACGAGATCGGCCCCGGTCAGGTGGCGCTCGGCGAACCGGCGATCACCGCGCTGAACACGCTGGACGGATTGCTGCGCCGCATCATCGACGACGAGTTCGACGCGCGCGAGTACCGGTATCCCACGCTGCTCCCGGTCACCGCGCTGCATCGCAGTGGCTACCTGTCGTCGTTCCCGCAGCACATGATGTTCGCCGCCCGGCTGGACGGCGACGTCGACACCTATCGCGCCTTCGCGAAGGAAGTCACCGAGCGCGCCCAGATCGGTGAACACATCCTCGGGAAATGCGGTCCGGTGGACCGGTGCCTGCCGCCGACGATGTGCTACCACACCTTCGACCAGTTCTCCGGGTCCACATTGGACAGTGAGAACATGGTGGTGACGGCGAAGGGCGGATCGTTCCGGCACGAGGCCCGCTACCACCGGACACTGGAACGGCTGGCGGACTTCACCATCAGGGAAACGGTCTTCCTCGGCTCGGCCGAGTTCGTCCGGAGCGCCAGGGACCGGTTCCGGGACCGCGCGATCGAACTGGTCGCCGAACTCGGGCTCGCCGGGCGGTGCGAGGTCGCCAACGACCCGTTCTTCGCCAGTGTCGAAGGAGCGGCGCGAGCGTCTTCGCAACGGCTGCTCGAACTCAAGCACGAGTTGCACCTGGATGTCGGCCCGCAGGGGCAGAGCATCGCGGTCGGCTCGTTCAACCTTCATGAACAACATTTCGGAGAGGCCTTCGGCATCAGGGGCCCGGACGACGAGGTGGTGTATTCGGCCTGCGTCGGCTTCGGGCTGGAGCGCCTGACCTACGCGGTGCTGTGCCAGTACGGATGGGACATGGCCGGCTGGCCGGAACCGCTACGGGAGCGGGCCGAGCGGCTTCTTCGAGCGACCAGGGGAGATCGATGACGGACACCACTACGGTCAGGCGCGTCGGCGTACTCGGCGCCGGCACGATGGGCATCGGTGGCGCGCACGCGTTCGCCGCGGGCGGATTGCCCGTGGTGCTGGTGGACACCTCCCGTGCCGCCCTCGACCGCGCACGCGACGAGATCGCCAACAACGCCAGGCTTTACGGCATGCTCAACCGCGCGCTCGCGGGAAGCACGCCCGCGGACGTGCTCTCGCGCATCACTTTCACCACCGAGGCGGACGAACTCGCCGACGTCGATTTCGTGGTGGAGAACGTCACCGAGAACTGGGAGGTGAAGCAGGACCTGTACCGCGAGATCGACCGGATCTGCTCGCCGCGGTGCGTTTTCGGGGTGAACACCTCGGCCATCCCCATCACGAAGATGGCCTCGGTGACCGAACGCCCGGACAGGGTCATCGGAACCCATCTGATGAACCCGGTACCGCTCAAGCCGCTGGTCGAGGTCATCCGCGGGTTCCACACCTCGCCCGAGACCATCGAACTCACCCGTGAGGTCTTCCGCCGCATCGGCAAGGATTGCGTCGTGGTCGAGGATTCCTCGGGTTTCGTGACCAACCGTGTCGCGATGCTTTCGGTCAACGAGGCGATTCTCCTGCTCCAGGACAACATCGCCTCGGCGGGCGACATCGACCGGCTCTTCCGGCAGTGCCTCGGGCACCAGATGGGACCGCTGGAGACCGCGGACCTCATCGGGCTGGACACCGTGCTCTATTCCCTCGAAGTGCTGCTCGACAATTTCAACGATCCCAAGTTCCGGCCGGCCCCACTGCTCCGCAAACTGGTCGCGGCCGGCCGACTGGGCCGCAAGAGCGGCCATGGTTTCTTTCCCTACGAGCCGGTCAACGCCGGGACGATGGCAGGTGCCGAATGACTGAGGACCGCATTTCGATCATCCGCGCTTTCATCGCGCAGAACGTCCGTGACACCGAACTCACCGACGATCACGACATCTTCGCCACCAGCAGCGTCAGCTCGATGTTCGCCGTCCAGCTGGTGATGTGGGTCGAGCGGACCTTCGGCGTCGCCGTGGTCCCCGCCGACCTCGACATCGCCAACTTCCGGACGGTGAACCACGTGGCCAAGTTCGTCGAATCCAGGCTCGGCGCCGTCGCCGAGAAGGAAGGCGCCACGGCGTCGTGACCACGACGTCCTCGGCCGTCTCCCCGGTGGCAGCGCCCCTGCCCGGCGCGCTGCCACCGGGGGCCTGCCACGTGTGGTGGGCGAGTACCGCGCAGGCGTCCGATCGGCACCTGGCACTGCTGGACCCGGTCGAACGGGCGCGCCGTGCCGGGATCGCGGGGCAGGCGGACCGGGACCGGTTCACCGTGGGCTGCGCCCTGCTCCGCCTCACGGCGGGCGGCTACACCGGCGTGGCGCCGGAGCGGGTCCGGATCACCCGGTCCTGTCCGGACTGCGCCCTCCCGCACGGCAAGCCCGCCGTCCTCGACGGGGACATCGAGGTCTCGGTGTCGCATTCGGGCAGGCGGATCGCGGTCGCGGTGTCGCGGGCCGGTGCCGTCGGCGTCGACGTCGAAGAGATCCGCGCCGACGCCGACGTCCGGGGGATGGCCGCGTACTTGCTGTCCCCTGCCGAAGCGGCCCGGCCCGCCACCCCCGGCGTCGACGAGTTCGCGGCTTTCTACACGTCCTGGACCAGGAAGGAAGCCATCGTCAAAGCGACGGGCGACGGATTGCGGACGCCGTTGGCCGGTCTCACCCTTTCCCCGCCGGGAGAAAGGGTGAGGCTGGTGGCGGCGGAGGGCCGGGACGACCTGGCAGGCCAGGTCACGATCAGAGACCTCACGGCGGGCCACGGGTATGTCGCGTCGGTCGCGGTGCTCGGGGCCCGGCTCCTCGAGGTTCGCGAACTGGACGGGAGCACGCTTTTGGCGTGAAGACGCAACCGGTTCCGCTCTGTGGACGTGCTGGTCCGCACGGACGGTCGCTGCCGACAATGGCCCGCATGACCGGAACCGGCCTGACCGACGAAGCCACCTACGACCGCACACGGCTCGCGCAGTGGCGGGCCGGGCAAGCGCGAGGTGACGGGATGTCCCGGCGCGGGCTGCTTCGCCTGGCGGCAGGCGGCACCCTCGCGCTGACGGCGTTCGGGACGCTTCCGGTGGGGATGGCTTCGGCCGCCTCGCCGATCGTGAAACCGTTGCCGCCGGAATTCTTCGAGGTCCACGGCACCAACGCGGAAACGCGCTGGGAGGCTCTGAGCGGTCAGGGTTACCTGACGCCGATCGACCGGTTCTTCGTGCGGAACCACACCGCCACCCCGTCGATCGACGCCGCAGACTGGCGCCTGAAGCTGTTCGGAACGGGACTGCGCGGTGCGCCGACGGCGGACAGGCCCGTCGAGTTCACCTACCGCGACCTGCTCCGGTTGCCTTCGGAGACGATCACCTCCGCCATCGAATGCGCGGGCAACGGCCGGAGTTTCTTCACCGGCCAGCAAGGGCAGGCGGTATCCGGCACGGCGTGGAAGCTCGGCGCGATCGGGGTCGCGCGCTGGCGCGGCGTCCGGCTCTCCACCGTGCTGGCCAAGGCGGGACTGACGCGGCACGCGGTGGACGTCCTCCCGGAAGGACTGGACGCCGACTACGTGACCGGCGGGGCGAACCTGGGGAAGGTCCGCCGTCCCTTGCCGATCGCGAAAGCGTTGCAGGACGTCTTGCTGGCCTACGAGATGAACGGGCAGCCGCTCCCGCCGGACCACGGCCACCCGGTGCGGCTCGTCGTGCCGTCCTGGGTGGGCATTTCGTCGATCAAATGGCTGGGGCGCGTCGAAGTCTCGGAAATGCCGCTGGTGTCGCCTTGGAACACCCAGTACTACCGGCTGCTCGGGCCGGGCTATCCGGCGGAGGGCACGGTGGTGACCCGGCAGGTAGTCAAGAGCGCGTTCGAACTGCCGTGGAACGCCGAATTCGCGGCGGACGGCAGGCATGTGCTGCGCGGCCGGTCGTGGTCGGGCAACGGCCGGATCCGGCGCGTCGAAGTCGACGCCGGCACCGGCTGGCGGCAGGCGAAGTTCGTGGGCACTTCGGCGGATCGCGGCTGGCAACGCTGGGAGATCCCGTGGCGCCCCAAGGCTTCCGGCACGCACACCCTGCGGGCGCGGGCCACCGACATCACCGGTGCCGCCCAGCCGGACGTCACCCCGCACAACACCCAGGGCTACCTGTTCGACGCCGTCGTCCGCCATCCGGTCCGGGTGGTGTGAGATGACGCAGTCGGTCGCGGTGAACGGGGAGCCGACCGTCGAGCTGACCCTGGCGTTGCGGGTGAGCACCGACTCCGAGCACGCGGCCGCGATCGCCGCGCGCCTGCTCCGGTCCTTTGAGGACACTGTCGGCGTGACGCTGACGGCACGGACGTTCCACGAGGGCGAGACGAACTCCGGTCAGGTCGTCGAACTCGCCGGACGGCGGCGGCGCCTCGGCGATTCCGCGCCACCACTGCGTATCGAGCCGGATTCGCGGCGAGTGCTGTTGTGCGGCGAGGTCCTGGATTTCACCAGACTGGAGTTCGATCTCCTGCTGTTCCTGAGCCGGAACCCGGACCGCGTCTTCGACCGCGGCACCCTGATGGCGCGGGTGTGGGAACTGAGCGGCGGCAACGGGCGGACCGTGGACGTCCACGTCCGCAAGATCCGAGGGAAGCTGGAACCCGTGCTGAC
The DNA here is from genome assembly GCF_046549075.1 of Amycolatopsis sp. lyj-84. Taxonomy (NCBI): domain Bacteria; kingdom Bacillati; phylum Actinomycetota; class Actinomycetes; order Pseudonocardiales; family Pseudonocardiaceae; genus Amycolatopsis; species Amycolatopsis sp. lyj-84. The sequence continues at coordinate 204,880 of NZ_JAJPWO010000009.1, read as the reverse complement.
GCCGATCACCACGGTGCGCGGGGTCGGCTACCGGTTCGACGGTGCGGGCCAGGTACTCATCGCGGACTGAGCGAGGAGTCTGCGAAGTTCGGCTCAGAGTCTTCGGGCGCCTTGGACTCGATGGCGACCGAAGAGTTGTATCGAGCCACGGTCTTCCGGAGTTGGTCGGCGTGTTGGTAGATGTCTTCGACCGCCGCGATGGGGATACGTGTCTCGACCTTGTTCTCGTCGAAGATACCGAGGTACTTCTTTGAACGGTTGAACCACAGCCGGGCGATAGGCTTGCGATTGTTGTCATCGAGAAGTACGCCGAAATAGGTCTTCGTGTCACGGGCGACGATCCGCGCTGCCGGGACCTCTCCGCAAACGATGGCACGTACGATCCGGTACCCCTCGAGTTCTTCTTCGGTAGTGACCACATCGCCGTTGCTGTCACGCGCCCTTGCTTCCTCGGGCACCGCTGGCTGGCTCTCGGCGGGAGTACCTTGCTCGGGAAGTTCGGACGCTCCGCTTGAAACGCTGACGAAGGAATCGGGCCCGCCCAGCGCGTTCTTCAGCCGGTCGTTGACCTGCTCGTTGAGGAACTGGCGGGTCGCCTTCTCCACGAGCGGGGCGAACTGTTCGCGAACTCGTTGGGTGAAGGACCCTTCGTAGACACGGCAGGCCAGGAACTTCACCCATTCGTCCTCGGGCGTCTTGAACTGGGTCGCGAGGATGCGCTTGATCTGGCCGATGTACTTGAGCTCTTCGGCCGCGTTGATGACCGAGTCCAAGTTGAAGGACTCTTTGCTCAGCTTCGCGAGCTCTGGGATAAGGGTATCGTCGATATCCGAAAAATCCAGGACCAGAAAGGGCTTCGCGTCCATTCTGTTCGGCGCGTCCAGGTCGGTGTAGAACTGGTACGTCTCGCCGTTCGTGAGGATGGCGATCCTTGCGTTGGTGACGGCGAAGTACCGGAAAAGCTGGGACGCGTGCTCGATACGAAGCGGATCGTTGATCTTTTTGGCCTCGACCAGGACCTGCACCTGCCCGTCGTGCACGATGGCATAGTCGATCTTCTCGCCCTTTTTGGTTCCGACGTCGGCCGTGAACTCAGGGATGACTTCGGCGGGGTTGAAGACGTCGTAACCAAGGACTGTACTTATGAAGGGCATCACGAAAGCGTTCTTGGTGGCTTCTTCCGTTTGGATATCGGCCTTGTGCTTCCGGATCTTCAGAGCCAGAGCTTGTGCGCGCTCTGCGATCTCCATGCTTGCCCTCCATTTGACATGTTCTCGGGCGGGCCTCGGCCGCGCCTGTCCCCAGAAGCTCGCGTCTGTGTCGCGGGACATAGGTCGTTGGCAGCGGCTCTCGTGTTACATCCGGTGATCTATCGACTACATGGGAGGTGGTCAAGTGACTGCGTAACAAGCCCGGGCGCCGGAAGGCCGTGGGGTCGCGGCGCATGATCTATCGCTCATGATCATCACCCGGGCGAAGCCGGAATGTCAGGATACGGACCGTGACTCCGACCTACGTTCTCGTCCACGGCTCCAACAGCGCCTCGTTCACCTGGGGCCCGCTGCAGCGCGAGCTCGCCCTGCTCGGCCACCGCACGCTGGCCGTCGACCTTCCCGGCCACGGTTTCAGCGCCGGTTTCCAGGCGGCCTACCAGGCGCCGCAAGACCTCGCGGCGCTGGCCACGGCGCCGTCGAACCAGGCAGGCGTCACCGCCGCCGAAGCCGTCGAGCACGTGGTGGACATCGTGCGCGAGGTCGCCGTGCACGGGCCGGTCATCCTGGTCGGCCACAGCCGCGGCGGGGTCGTGCTCACCGGGGTGGGCAACGCCGTCCCGGAGCTGATCGAGCGGATCGTCTACGTCTCCGCTTGGTGCGCCGTCGATTTGACGCTGGGCGAGTACATGCAGGAGCCCGAGTACGCGACCAGTGCGCTGAACGACGTCGGCGGTGTCGTCGTCGCCGACCCCGCCGCGCTCGGCGCGCTCCGGATGAACTGGCGTACCGCCGATCCCGCACTGCTCGCCGCGTTGAAGACGGCGATGCTCGAAGACGGCACCGAGCAGGAGTTCTTCGCCTACCTCAACACTCTTGAGCCGGACGAGAGCCTCGACGCCGGTACCGAGAGGGCCGACGCCGCCACCTGGGGCCGGATCTCGCGCACCTACGTCAGGCTCACCGGAGACCTGTCGGTCCCGCTCGCGCTGCAGGACCGCTTCATCAAGGAGGCGGACGCGCTCACCCCGGACAACCCGACCGACGTGCGTTCGCTCGAAAGCAGTCACGTCCGCTTCCTCATCCACCCGAAGGAGGCGGCGGCTATTCTCGCCGGGCTCGTCTGAGCCCCGGGGTTCTGTTCCGCCGGGGGAGGAGGAGACCCGAGAACGATGACGGACGGACCATTCACCAAGGGGCACCTGATCACGTTGCTGATCAGTTCCGCGATCGGGGTGGGATTCGGGGCCGGGTGGTGGTTCTTCGGGGCCTCTTCCGTTTCCGGCGGATCGATGCCGCTGGTCGTCTTGGGTGTCCTCGCGGTACTGGGCCTGGTGGGCTGGCTCCTCCTGACCGCCCGTCGCGGTGCCGGGCTGCCCGCGGGCGGCGGCCGGGAGGAGAGCCCGTTCGGCAAGCGGTACGGGATCGCCGTGTTGCTCATGCTGGTGGGGATCTTCGCCGGAGCGCGGGTGCTCTCGGCGGTCTTCGAAGTTCCCGAAGCCGTGCCCGCGTGGGTGCTGTTCGTGGTCGGCTTGCATTTCCTGCCGTTCGCGAAGTTGTTCGGGTCGCGGCGTTTCCTGGTGCTGAGCGTGCTGTTGTACGTCGTCGCCGTGCTCGCGGCCGTGCTCGCGATCGCGGGCTGGACGGCGGCCTGGCGGCTCGTGCCGGGCTTCGGCGGGGCCGTGATCCTCTGGGCGACCGTCGTCGCCGGGCTGCTCGACACGGCTCGTCAGGGAGCGACGAGCCCGGCTTCGTAGGCGAAGATCGTCAGCTGGACCCGGCTTGCGCCCGATGACGGCGAGGGGGCCTTCGCGATTCCGGCATGATGCGGTCATGACCGAGCCCGTCCATCCGTTCGCCCCGCCCGCCCACGAACGCCACTGGATCGAAACCGTCACCGAACTGGCGAAGGACTTCGCCGCGACGGCCGCCGAGTTCGACGAAACGGCCGAACTGCCCATCGTCAACCTTCGCGCGTTGCACGCGACAGGACTCGACAGGGCGACATTGCCCGCGGAGTTCGGTGGCGAGGACCTCAGCTATCGGGCCTACGGCGAGATCGTCCGGATACTCAGCGCCGCTTGTCCCTCGACGGCGTGTATCTGGGTGATGCACATCGGTGCCGCGGTCGGCCTGGTCCAGCTGTCCGATCCCGCAACGGGCCGCTTCTACGCCGGGGAACTCATCGGTGGCAAGCGGTTCGCCAACGCGCTGTCGGAACCGAGCAGCGGCAACATGTTCCTGATGCCGCAGCAGATCGCCGAGCCCGTCGACGGCGGGTTCGGGCTCACCGGCGCCAAGCGGTTCGTCTCCGGCTGTGAAGCCGCCGACCACTTCCTGGTCAACGCGCTCGTCGGCGGCGTGCCCACCTTCTTCGGCGTAGCGCCGGACGACACGATGACCTTCGTGCCCATCTGGGACACGATGGGACTGCGCGCCAGCCGCAGCCAGCTCGTCTCCTTCGAAGGGACCGTCCTGCGGGAAGACCGCAGGTGCCCGCCTTCGGCCGAACGGCGCCCGAACCACATCTCGGCCGGGCTCGCCTTCTTGTCACTCGGGATAGCCGACGCGGCGGAGGACGCTCTCGTCTCTCACGCCCGAAGCCGCGTCATTCCCGTGACCGGACAGCCGCTCGCCGAGATGCAGTGGCTGCGGTTCGAAGTCGCGGATGTCCACACCCGCCTCGAAGCCGCGCGCATGTACGCCCAAAACATGGCGTGGCTGGCGGATCAGAACTCGCCGGAGTTCCTGCCCGCGACCATGACGGCGAAGGTGCTCGCGAACGACATCGCCCGCGATGTGGCCCAGCTGGCGCTGAAGGCTGGCGGCGGTTCGGGCTTCCTGCGCACTTCGCCGATCCAACGACTGTTCCGGGACGCGCAGGCGGGCGGGCTGATGGCCTATTCGGCCGAAGTCTGCAAGGACCTGATCGGGAAGACGGTGCTCCTGCCGCAGGACTGACCGCGGATGGGACCCGGCCGGGTGACGTCACGCCCGGCCGGCCCCGCCGAAGCGGGTCAGCAGCAGCCGGTGCCGCTGCAGTCACAGTCGCAGCAGTCGTCGTTCCGCATGATCATCCACCTCCTCTTCCGGGTTCGCGGTCAGGCGGGCACCACGCGCCGGGAAGGGGATCGGCGCAGCTCTCGCCGGACATCCCGGACAGCATGGAAGTGAGTTCGGCGCGCAGCGCGCCGAGCCGCGTCATCTCGGCGTCGATTTCGGCGAGATGGCGTTCGAGCATGGTTTCGGCGGGTTCGCACGGGCACACCCCGGTGTCGCGCACGCTCAGCAGGTCACCGATCTCCGTCAGCGTGAGCCCGAGCCGCTGGGTGCCCCGGATGAACCGCAGCCTGTCGATGACGCCCTCGTCGTATCGACGGTGTGCCCCGGTGGTCCGCGCCGGTGCGGGCAGAAGGCCGATGCGCTCGTAGTAGCGCACGGTGTCCGGTCGCACCCCGGCTCGTGACGTCACCTGGGACATGGTCAACGCCGTCAGCGCCGTCGTCGCTTCGGTTCGCATGTCCCGAGGGTAGAACTTGGACCCGGCTCCAGAATCAAGTCCGGAATTCGACCGGGCTCGCGAGGAGAAGACGACGGCGCGGCGTGCCCGCATCATTCGAAAGGGTGGAAACGGCGAGAGGACGGCACGGTGACTGACTTCCGGTACGTGATCAGGGATCTCACCACGGAGGGTGAACAGGTCGACGCCCTGGTGTCCGAGCTGGACGACGCGGGATGGGATCTGCCCACCCCCGCGGGCGGCTGGTCGGTCAGGCACCAGATCGCTCATCTCTCCTTCATCTTCAAGATCGCCGGACTGGCCGCGGCCGAGCCGCAGAAGTTCGCCGAAGTCATGAAGAGCTCGATGACACGTGGATTCGACGCCGCCGTCAACGCGGCCCTCGACGACTACCTCGGTGACCCCAACGAGGTCCTCCTGAGCCGGTGGCGCGCCGAACGCGACGCCGGTATCAAGGCGCTCGCCGCGGTCCCGGCGGACCAGGTCGTGCCGTGGCTGGTCAACCCGCTGCCGCCGGCCATCCTCGCCTGCGCGGGGATGATGGAACTGTTCGCGCACGGCCAGGACGTCGCGGACGCGTTAGGGGTGCGTCCGGAGCGGACCGACCGGCTCGCGTACCTCGTCGGCTTCGCCGTCCGTGTGCGGGACTTCGGCTACGAGGCCCGGGGCCTGACCCCGCCGGAGCAGGAATTCCGCTTCGAGATCACCTCGCCGTCCGGCCAGCTGTGGACGTTCGGACCCGAGGACTCGCGGCAGCGGATCACCGGCAGCGCGGAGGACTTCTGCCTGCTGGTCACGCGGCGCCGTCACCGTGACGACCTCGACGTCCGTGCCGAAGGCGCGCTGGCGGACCACTGGCTGGACATCGCGCAGGCGTACCGCGGGCCCGCGGGCGAGGGGCGCGCGCCGGGGCAGTTCGACCGCTGAGAACCACACCACGGCCACGGTGATTACGGCATCCTGGAAGTCGCGATCAACTCCACTCGGTGCGATCGTCGAGGCACACGGGGTCTAGGAGGCGATCGTGGCACGGGTGTGGTTGATCAGGCACGGGGAAAGCGAGACGAACGCGGGGCTTCCCGGCGGCGAGCCGGGTGCTTCGGTGCTGACCGAACTGGGCAGACGGCAAGCCCGCGAAATCGCGAAATCGCTGGCCGAGCCGCCTCGGTTGATCGTGACGTCGCCGTTCGTGCGGGCGCGGCAGACCGCCGAACCGACGATCGAACGGTTCCCCGGCGTGGAGTGCGAGGAGTGGCCTGTCCAGGAGTTCACCTTTCTCGGCGAACTCCATGGACAGGTCACCACCACGGCCACCCGGAAGCCGTACACGGAGGCGTACTGGAACCGGGCCGATCCGCACCACGCGGTGAACGGCGCGGAATCCTTCGCCGCGCTCTTCACCCGGACCCAGGAATTCCTGGCGCGGCTGGGCGAGCGGGAACCCGGGCCGATCGCCGTCTTCACGCACGGGCTCTTCATCCGCGCCGTCATGTGGTCGCTGCTGACCGGGACCACCACCCCGGACAGCGAGGCCATGCGCGGATTCCGCACGTTCGCCGACACCTATCTCGTGCCGAACGGCGACATCACCGAACTGCGGTACACACCGGGGAAGCGGATTCCGCGAGTGGTGGTCCCGCTCGCCTCCCGGTTCGCCGCCCGCTAGGGCTTCAGCAGCAGCTGGAGCTTGTTCACCCCGGTCATGTGCGGGCTGGGGATGAACGCGGGCGGGGCGGTCGGATCGGTGCGCAGATCAGGGAACCGGTCCAGCAGGATGTTCAGCGCGGTCTTGCCTTCCAGCCTGGCGAGCGGAGCGCCGATACAGAAGTGGATCCCGCGGCCGAAGGCCAGGTGCGGGTTGTGCGCCCTCGCCGGATCGAAGGTCCCCGGATCCGTGAACGTGCGCGGATCCCGGTTCGCCGCCGCGACCCACACGAAGAGCATGCTGTCCGCCGGGATCGTCCGGCCGCCCAGTTCGATCTCGGTCGTGGTGGCGCGCGCGACGAGCGCGAACGGGCTGAGGAAACGCAGCGATTCCTCGATGGTGGCGGGCAGCAGCGAACGGTCCTCTCGGACGCGCCGGTACTCGTCCGGATGGGAATCCAGGCACAGCACGGTGTTCCCGAGCAGCATCGTGGTGGTGATGTGCCCGGCGAGCAGCAGCACGTTCGCGAAGTTGACGACTTCGTTCTGAGTCAGTTTCTCGCCGTCGACCTCGGCTTCGACGAGTTTGGTCAGCAGGTCCTCGCGCGGGTTCCGCCGCCTGTCGTCGACGTGCTCGGAGAGGTAGTTCACCAGGTTGTTCACCTGCTCGCGCGTTTCCTCGGCGGCCTTCTTGTCCTCCTCGGTCTGCTTGAGCAGCGACCGCTGCTGGCTGTTGTTCAGCAACTTGTCGACCCATTGCTTGAACAGGTCGCGATCGCCGGCCGGGATACCGAGCAGTTCGGCGATGACGATCACCGGTAGCGGATAAGCCAGGTGGGTCACCAGTTCCATCGAGTCCGCGCCATCGACGGTGTCGAGGAGTTCGTTCGTCAACTCGGCGATTCGCGGTTCGAGATCGGCGACGACCTTCGGGGTGAAGGCGTGACTCACCAGCGTGCGCAGCTTCTTGTGGTCCGGCGGGTCCATCTGGAGCAGGTTGCCTTCGACGAACTGGTCCTTCTCCGGCGACATCTCCGCGGGGATCAGGCGGGCGGTGTCGGAGGAGAACACCTTGGGATCACTCAGGGTCTTCAGTGCTTCGGCGTGGCCGTAGACGTGCCACATGCCCGCCTCGGGATCGAAACGGACCGGGTCGGCCGGGAATTCGTCCCGAAGCCAGAACTGGCTTTCGTGGACACCCCAGGTTTCGGCGATCGTGGTCATGGCTTGCCCCCTTCTTCTCGTGGTGGAAGAGCTCGGATCAGATGGGCTCCTCGGTGCCGTCCTGCCGGTAGATCCAGGCGCGATAGGACGAGACCAGCTCCCGGAACGCTTGGATCACTTCGGCCGCGGTCGCGGCCACGTTCGCCGGTGACGGCGGCTCCGGCGGCTCGAACGCCCTCCGGATGACGTGCGCGAGGGCATCGGCCTTTTCCTCGGCGGTGAGGCCGGTGCCCTCGGTGGTGAAGCTGTCCATCAGGTAGAACCCCAGCGCCGAGGCGCGCAGGGTGAAGAGCAGGTCCGGGATGTCGTCGCGCAGCAGTCCGCGGTCGGTCATCGTCTTCAGGTACCGCTCGGTGACGACGGCGTCCTGATCCTGCAAGGGATGTTTCTTCAACCGGCCCAGCAGTTCGGTGTTGCCGGTGATGAGCGCGCCGAGCAACGGATTCCGCTGGGTGTACAGGAAGACCGTCCGCTGGAATCGATGCGGGATGACTTCCGCCGGATCTTCGTCCAGCCGGTCGAGGAGACTCTCGGCCGCCCTGAGCGATTCACGCAGGAGCAACGCGTGGAAGAGGTTTTCCTTGGTGCGCCAGTGCAGATAGACCGTGCCCTTCCCGACGTCGGCCTGCTTCGCGATGTCCTCGATGGTCACCTTGCGATAGCCCAGCCGGATCAGCAGGACGCCGGCCGCGTCGAGGATGCGATCGGCGCGGCCAGCGGTGCGGTCCGGACGTTCTGCCACGTGTGCTCCCAGTCTCTGACTTCGTGACCAGATTTGCTTATCTGGTCATCCGGTCAGTACGACGGTAGCGCCGATGTGACGGGTCCGGCAAGGAAAACGGCGGTTTTTACCGCAGACGGTGGGCGAGCAGGAACTTCCAGATGACCGGGGTCGCGTTGATGACGGTCGGGGTGGCGGAGTCGTTGTTGGGCGCCGTACTCGGCCAAACGTGCCCTGCGCCTTCGACGCGGTAGTGCTGGAGCGAGCAACCGAGCCAGCGCTGGATGGTGACGTCGGTCTTCGGCGAGTACTGCATCGGGCGCGGGAAGCAGCCGTTCCGGTCCGCCCAGTCGGCGAGCCAGTCCGGCAGTGTCGGCAGACCCTTGGCGGGATTCCCGGTGTACGGGATCGTCGCGTCGGCCGTGCCGTGGAAGTCGAGGATCGGCGCCGGGCGCGACGGGTGGCATTCGCCGCCCTGCGGATAGAACGCGCCGGCGACCGGGGCGAACGCCGCGATCCGGCCCGGCATCCGGCAGGCGAGCACGCCGACGAACCCGCCGCCGTTCGACTTGCCCGTCGCGTAGATCCGGCGGGAGTCGACGCACAGTTCCCGCTGGAGTGCGTTCAGCAGGTCGCTGGTGAAGAGCACGTCGTCGGCGGCCGCCGAGTACGGTGCGCCGGTCCAAGCCGATTCACCGTCAGTGCCCGGAAGTCCTTGCGGGTAGACGGAAATCGCGTCATACGCGGAGAATCCGGAGAGTTCCTCCTGGTACTTCGAGGTCCGCTTGTGACCGTGGAACGACAACACCAGCGGGTACGACCGCGACGGCCGGTACCGCTCGGGCACGTGCACCGTGTACTCGCGGACCAGGCCACCGGACGTCAAGGTCCGCAGCGTCGTCGCTCCCGCGGGCACTGGGGACGGACGGTGGCAGCCGGTGGTCGGCACCGGACGATCGATCGGCGACGGCGCGGCCGACGCCACCGGTGCGGCGAGCAGGGTCAGTCCGGCAGCGGCGGCCGCCATCAGCGCGAGACGGCGTAGATACTTCGTGGGACCAGGCACGCGATCCTCCTTGATCGGGCGGCGGGGCGGTGATCAGGGTCACTCCCGGCACCGGCCTGGTCAGCATTGTGTTCATTGAGTTTTCGGACTGCTTTTCCTGTCACTCCGTCGTGGCCGCGATACCGGGGCCGCGGCAGTTCAGCCGCAGGCCTTTTTCGCCTCGAGCACCCGGGTCAGTGCTTCGTCGACCCGGGCGGCCGGGAGGTCGCCGGACGCAAGCGCTTGCTCCAGCGTGGTCAGCACCGTGCCGACGTTGCCGCCGGAGGACCACAACGCCTGATCCGCCCCCGCCTGCAAGGCCTTGAGGACCGCCGTCGGCAAGGGGTACTGCGCCGTGATCGCCTTCATCGCCCCGAGATCGTCCGTGATCACCGGGCCGTCGAACGCGTAGTCCTTCCGCAGCAGCCGGTACGCCGGCGCCGAGAGAGTCGACGGGGTGCCGCCGGTCAGATCGGGCACGTCCAGATGCCCGACCATGACGCCGACTTCGCCGTACTCGCCGATGTCGCGGTACGGCACCAGGTCGACCTTCCGCAGCGAGGCCAGCGGCGGTGTCCGCACCAGTCCCTTGTGGGAGTCCCCGGTGGCGTGCCCGTGCCCGGGGAAGTGCTTCAGCACCGGTTGCACCCCGGCGTCCCGCAAGCCCTGCGCGAACGCCAGGACGTACTTGCGCGCGACTTCGGGATCCGAGCCGAACGAACGGTCACCGACGATGTCGCGGTCCGGCTGGTCCGTGATGTCGGCGTCGGGCGCGTAGTCGACGGTGACGCCTCGGGCCCGCATCTGCTTGCCCCGCTCGGCCGCCTTCGTCCGCACCTGTGCCGGTGTCAGGGTCGCGGCCATCTTCCGGGCGCTCGGCATGGCACCGTCGAGAGCGTCGATCCGCTGAACGCGGCCGCCTTCCTCGTCGATCGCCACCGATACCGGGACCTTCGCGGCCCGCTGCACCTCGTCCAGCGCGCGGTTCTGCAGCAGGGCTGTCTCGTTGCCGCCGAGGAAGATCCCGCCGATCTGCTGATCGCGCACCAGCTTCACCGCCTCCTGGGGATCGCCGGCGTTCACGCCGACCACCATCAGCTGGGCCAGCCGCTGCCGGGGGCTCATTCCGGCGATGACGGCTTCGCAGCCCGGATCAGGCACCTGCTCCGCCCTCGGTGACGGCGAGGAAGGGGAAGGGATGACGCTGGACGGGCTCGAAACAGTGCTGCTGCGCGGCGGTACCGTCCCAGCCGGTTGTGCCGATCCGGCCTGTTCGGTCGCCGTACCGCACTGCACGCTGGTGGCCAGAACGGTGGCCGCTCCCAGGATGACGGTCGTCCATCGCTTCGTCGTCTTCGGGCGCCCGGAGTTCATCAGCTCGTTTCGTTCGTAGTCCATGCCGGTACCGACGGTAACCCCAGTTGCCCTTTAGTACGCGCTCGCATGCCCTTTCGTTCGTGCTCGTGCGGGCTCGGGCCTCGGCTCCACCTCCCTCCTCTTTCGTGTTCTCCCTCGTCAGACCGCTGTTCGGACTTGACAAGTCGATCTGCTCCGCCGTAGATTACCACATGGTTATGAAACCGCAAGGTTATCGAAGGGCTCTGGTCGCCGCGGCGTGAGAGCCCGATCGTGAGAACTCGAATTCGTGAGAAGGCTCAGAACCTGTGAGAACGGCTCGAGCTCGTGAGAACGGAAAGGCGGGCGACCGTGGCCCAGGATCTGCTCGATGCCACCTTCGCGGCACTTGCCGACCCCACCCGTCGCGCGATCCTCGCGCGGCTCGCGCGCGGCGAGGCCACTGTGACGGAGCTGGCCGAGCCGTTCGCGATGAGCCAGCCGGCCATCTCCAAACACCTGAAAGTGCTGGAGCGGGCGGGGCTGGTGGCACGGGGGCGTGACGCCCAGCGTCGCCCCTGCCGCCTGGTGGCCGAGCCGCTGAAGAACGCGAACGAATGGCTCGGTGGCTACCGCCGCTACTGGGACGAGGCCTTCTCGCAACTGGACCTCGTCCTCGAAGACGAGTTGCGGCACCCGGAGCGCCGGGACGAGACCGACTGACCACCGCACGACCGGAAGGAACGACACGATGGGCCGCACTCTCAGCGTGGTGAAATCCGGCGATCTGGAGATCGTCATGACGAGGTCCTTCGACGCGCCGAGGGCGCTGGTGTTCGACGCGTGGACCAAACCGGAGCTGGTCCGCCGCTGGTTCGGCCCGCACGGCTGCGAGGTCGTCGAATGCGAGATCGATCTGCGCGTCGGCGGCAGGTGGCGCTACCGGCTACGTCACGACGGCGGGATGGAGATGGTGCTGCAGGGCGTCTATCAGGAGATCAGCCGTCCGGAAAGGCTCGTGTCCCTGGAAACGAACGAGGACTGCGACGCCTCGGAAGGGCAGGCTCTGGCGACGCTGACGTTGGTCGAACACGGCGGCGTGACCACCCTGACCCAGGTGCTGCGGTACGGCTCGGAGCGGATCCGGGACGCCGTGCTCGAATCCGGGATGGAGCGGGGTGTCGGTCAAGGGTTCGACAAGCTGGCCGAGGCCGTGGCCGTACCGGCTAGGGCGTGAACACGATGAACGCCATCGCGGATCGCTATCGCGTCCGGGCCGACGCCTTCGAGAGCAAGGTCGCCGCCGTCGGAGCCGGGCAGTGGGAGAACAGGTCTCCGTGCGCGGAGTGGAACGCCAGGGACGTCGTCGGGCACATCGTCGACATGCACGGCGCGATGCTGCGCCCGGTCGGACGTGAGCTCGGGCCGGCGCCGTCACTCCTGGAAGACCCGCTCGGCGCCTTCCGGGCGGCCCGAGCCGACGTCGAAGCCGTCCTCGCCGATCCCGTGCTCGCGGCCACGGAGCACGAGACACCGGCGGGGAAGATGACCGCCGGGCAGCACATCGATCAGGTCGTCAGCGCCGACATGGTGGTCCACGGCTGGGATCTGGCCCGTGCCACCGGTCAGGACGGCACGATCGACCCGGCGGAGGTCGCCCGGATGTGGCCCGGAGCGCAGGAGATCCCCGACCAGATGAGGATCCCCGGTGCCTTCGGACCGGGAATCGTCGTCTTCGGTCCCGAAGTGAAAGTGCCCGAGGACGCGCCTTTGCAGGACAGGCTGCTCGGGCTGCTGGGCCGCGATCCGAACGCCTGACAGCGGTCAGACGTGAATGCCCCGGTGTCGCCGGGCCGGCCGGGAAGGAACCGGTACCTCGGCGGCGTCGGTCCCCTTGGCCGCGGCCAGGACACGCTCCAGAACCGACAGAGAGGTGGTGAGCAAGGAGATCTGGTTCTGGATCCGGGTCTTGGCGATCTCCAGTTCGCCGGTCATCTCCGGTGAAGGCACCAAATGTGTGTCGTCGCCGGAAACACAGGGAAGGAGTTCCGCGATCTTGCCGCTGCACAACCCGGCCGAATAGAAGAGCTGGATCTGCAGAACCCGGGCGATGTCGTCCTCGGTGAAGGTCCGGTAGCCGTTGCCGCTCCGGTCGGGACGCAGCAGGCCTTCCGTCTCGTAGTACCGCAACGAGCGGACGCTCACCCCGGTCCGCTCCGCCAGTTCGCCGATCCGCATGAGGCCACAGTAACCGGGGAAACCGAGATTGACCGTGACGCCGGTGTCAGGGTTTAGCTTCGCGTTCATGAGGCTGCTCGAAGAATTCCACGGTGCCGCGATGCGGTTGCCGAACCGCGTCGCGATGGCCCCGATGACACGGGGGCGGGCCGACGACAAGACAGGCGTGCCACATCCGCTGACAGCCGAGTACTACGCGCAACGCGCGCGCGCCGGCTTGATCGTGAGTGAAGGTGTCTGGGTCACCGAGACCGGCAAGAGCGGTCCGGGTATCCCCGGACTGGCGACAGACCGCCAGGCCGAGGCCTGGCGTGAGGTGACGGAGGCCGTGCATGAGGAAGGTGGCCGCATTTTCGCGCAGCTCTGGCACGCGGGCCGGGTCTCCCACCCCGGTGTGATGGGCCGGATCCCGGTGGCGCCATCGGCGGTCCGGCAGGCCGGACGGATCTTCGTGGCAGGCGGCTGGACGGAGACGGTCGAGCCCCGCGCGCTCGGCGAGGACGAGATCGGCGAGGTCGTCCAGGACTTCGCCGCGGCGGCACGCCGGGCCGTCGACGCCGGGTTCGACGGCGTGGAACTCCACGGTGCCAACGGATACCTCATCCAGGAGTTCCTCGCCCGCAACACCAATCGCCGGGAAGACCGTTACGGCGGTTCGCCCGCCGCCCGGATCGGTTTCCCGCTTGAGGTGGTGGCGGCCGTGGCCGAACAGATCGGCGCGGCCAGGGTCGCTCTGCGGATTTCGCCGGGCAACCCGGAGAACGACATCGTGGAAGACGACTGGAAGAAGGTGTATTCACGACTGCTCACGGAACTACGCCGGTACGAGCTCGCGTACCTGCACGTCATCGACACTCCTGAGGCCGAGGCGCTGTCCTACCTGCGGCCGTTGTGGCCGGGGGCGCTTGTCGCGAACCTTCGCTCCGAGGAGCCGACGTCCCGGGCCGAGGGCGAGTCCTTGCTCGAAGCCGGGCTGGCCGACGTGGTCGCCTTCGGCAGGCTGTTCATCGCGAACCCGGACCTGCCCGCCCGATTCGCGCTCGACGCCCCGCTCGCCAGCGCGGACCACGCCGTCTACTACGGCGCCCGGCTCGACGGCTACACCGATTTCCCGGCTTTCGAACCGGACTCGGCGAAGTTCGCCTGTTCGGCGCGCAGCTGATCTTCGCGGCCCGCTCTACAGTGCGGGGATGGTCAAGACGGCAGTGGAAATCGCGGCGGCTGTGCGTGCCAAGGAACTCGACCCGGTCCAGGTGACCCGTGAGGCGTTGGCCAGGATCGCGGCGGCCGACGGGGTGATCGGTGCGTTCCGCCGGGTCCGGGCCGAAGAGGCGCTCGCCGAGGCCGCAGCCGTCGCCGAACGCGCGGACCTGGCCGACCTGCCCTTGGCCGGAGTGCCGGTCGCGGTCAAGGACGTCGCGCCGGTCGAGGGTGAGTACGCCTCGTGGGGGTCGCGTGCGGGCTCGCCGACGGTGTCCAAAGAGGACGGTGAGATCGCGCGACGCCTCCGCGCGGCCGGCGCGGTGATCGTCGGCCTGACCCGGGTGCCGGAGCTGTGCATCTGGCCGTCGAGCGACGATCCGGACGGGACCGCGCGCAATCCGCGCAATCCGTCCTACGCCGCGGGCGGTTCGTCGGGCGGGAGTGCCGCGGCCGTCGCGGCCGGGCTGGTGCCCATCGCGCACGGCACCGACGGCCTGGGCTCGATCCGGCTGCCGTCCGCGATGTGCGGCATCGTCGGCCTCAAACCGGGCAAGGGCGTGGTCCAGGTGCCGGGTGAGGACGGCTGGTTCGGCCTGTCCACGCACGGTCCGATGACGACCACCGTGGCCGACGCGGCCGTGCTGATGTCGGTCCTCGCGGAACAGCCCCGCCTGGCGGACCTCGCCGACCCGAAGCGGTGCCGCATCGCCCTGTCGACTCAGGTCCCGTTGACGAGGGCGCCGTTGCCGCGCGCCTTCAGCCGGGCCGTCGCCCAGGCCGGAGAGCTTTTCCGCGCGGCCGGGCACACCGTCGCGCCCGGAACACCTCGGTACAGCGCCGGAGCCATCGGCGGCCTCTTCGCGCGGTGGGTCGCGGGCCCGGCCGAACAAGCGGCCGAGTTCGATCTCGGCGCACTCCAGCCCCGGACGCGCACGCACGTCCGGCTCGGGCAGCTGATGGCGAAACGGGTCCGCGAGACCACCCGCGAGCGCTGGCTGGAGCGTGCCGAAGAATTCTTCGCCGACCACGATGTCTTGGTCACGCCCATGCTCGCGAGCCTCCCGCTCAAGGCCCGCAGGTGGCACGAAAGCCGGTGGATCGCCAACGTGCTGCCGTCCGTGCGCGTCGCGGGCTTCGCCGGCCTGTGGAATCTCGCGGGCTATCCGGCCATGTCGGTGCCGGTCGGCGTGCATCCCTCGGGCATCCCGGCCTGCGTTCAGCTCGTCGCCGCGCCCGGCGGGGAAGCGCTCCTCCTCGGCCTCGCGGCCCAGCTCGAAGCGGCCAACCCCTGGCCCCGCACCACCACCTCCTGACCCTGGAAAGAGAGCAAGGGACCTTTGCTGTCACTCTCCGAAAGAGAGCGATAGCAAAGGTCCCTTGCTACTTCGCGCTGGTCAGGAGCCGGTTTTGGCGGGCGACGGCTTCTGGCCGTTCGCCTTCGGGCCGTTCTGCTCGCCCTGTCCGTTCTTCGGCGCAGCGGCGGCAGGCGCCGAAGAAGCGGGCTTGGCGGGGGCGGGTTTGGCCGGGGCGGCGGCCTTCGACGCGGGCTGCTCGGCGGGCTTGGCGGCAGGCTTCGTCTCTTCGGCCTTGCTGTCGCCGCCGACGAGCTTCGAAGCGTGCGGGATCACCGACTCCTCGGGCAGTGCCGCGAGCATCGCCTCGCTGCCCTTCAGGACCTCGTCGGCCTGCAGCAGGCTCTTGCGGGCCTGCTCGCGGATCTCCGCCAGCCTCTCGACCTTCCGCTGGGCGGCGGTCGTGCGCTGGGCGGCCGTCGTCGTGGCCTCGTCGAGCCGGCGCTTGGCCTCGGCGGTCGCCTCGTCGACGCGGCGCTTGGCTTCCGCGGTCGCTTCCGCGATCCGGCGTTCGGCCTGGTTCTTGCTGGCCGTCTGCTGGTCGGCGATGTGCTTCTCGTGCGACGTGCGTTGAGCCGTGATCGTCTGCTCGAACTCGCGCTCGATCTTCCGGCGCTTGCGCTCGGCCTCGTTGTCCAGCAGTTCCCGGCGCTGGGCGGCCTCGACGGTCAGCCGGTGGACCTCGGCCCGCGTCTCGGCGAGCGCGGATTCGTGCTCGGAGTGCAGCGCGTCCGCCTGCTTGTCCAGTTCGGCGACGAGCCGCGTGTAGCGCTCACGGAGCTTCTTCGACGCCTCGCTCGAGGACGCCCAGTGCTTCTCGGCCGCGACCTCGGCACGCTTCGTGACCTCTTCGGCACGAGCCTGCGCGAGCGTGACGGTGCGCTGCATCCGCTCGTCGAGGTCCTCGAGCCGCTCCGGCGGCTTCTTGAGCTCCTCGATCCTGGCGTTGAGCTTCGCCACCTCGTGGCGCACGGTTTCGAGTTCGCGCGACGCCGACGTCGCCTGGGCGATCGCGGCGTCGCGGTCGGTGATCACGCGATGCAGCTGGGCTTCGAGATGATCCAGATACTGGCGCACTTCGTTCCGGTCGAAGCCGTGCCAGGCCTGGGTGTACTCGCGCCGCAGGGGCAACAGGCCGTTGTCTCGCTCGGGAACCATGGTCACGACGGTACCTGCGTACCCGGCGTCGCCGTTGTCAGGCTTGGTGATTCACCGACGTGTGTCGTCTTTCAGCAGCTGTTCCTCACCTGAACGGCCGCCACCCGTGTGCGCAGTGTCACCAATGGAAGCCGCGGCTGAGCCGGGCGAGGGCCATCGCGGCGCGGGACAGATGCTGCTCGCCCTTGCCGATCTTGAGGCCGCCGCCGCCACCCGCGGCCGCCGAGTCCGGGAACACGCGGAATCCTTGGTAGGCCACGGCATCCGTGAGCCCCGGGGTGAGCGTGTAGGCGAGCCCGATGGCCTGCCCGGCGGGCGTGCCGATGTGCTTCGGACGTTCTTTCAGCGCCTTCATCACCATGTCCGCGGCCTGATCCGGCGATTTCGTCGGAAACGCGTCATAGATCTTCGTCGGCCGGATCATCGGCGTGCGCACGAGTGGCATGTGGATGGTCGTGAAGGTGATTCCGTCGCCGTGGGTCTCGGTCGCGGCGATCCGGGAGAAATAGTCCAAAGCGGCCTTCGACGCCGCATACGCCGAAAAGCGCGGCGCGATTCCCTGCACACCGATCGACGAGACGTTGACGACGTGCCCGAATTTCCGTTCGGACATATGCGGCAGTACCGCGAGGATCAGCCGGACGGCGCCGAAGTAGTTGATCGCCATCGCGCGTTCGTAGTCGTGGAACCGGTCGTACGACAGTTTGATCGAACGCCGGATCGACCGGCCGGCGTTGTTCACGAGCATGTCGATCCGGCCGTGGTCGGCGAGCATCGCGTCGACGGCCTTGTGCACCGACTCCTCGTCGGTCAGGTCGGCCGGGTACACCGACGCCGTGCCGCCCGCGGCGATGATCTCGTCCCGGACCTCTTCGAGTTCGTGCTGGCGCCGCGCCACCAGCAGCGGCACCCCGCCCGCCGCCGCGACCTTGATCGCGGTCGCCCGGCCGATCCCCGACGACGCGCCCGTGATGATCACGCGACGGCCGTCCAGTTCGCCGCGAGGACCGTGCTTGCGCGCGCGGAACGGGTCCAGGTGCTCACGCCAGTAGCGCCACAGGGTGGGCGCGTAGTCCTCGATCCGCGGCACCTCGACACCGGAACCGATGAGCGCCTTGCGGGTCGACGCCGACGAGAACACCGACGGGAACGCCATCGTCTCCAGCAGCACCGGCGGGATGCCGAGCCGCTCCATCACGGCGTCACGCGCGATCGTGAATCCGGGGATGTGCTCGCTCAGCTTCACCAGGTTGACGATGCCCTTGGACACGCGTTCGTTGAGCTGCACGGAGATCGTCGGCGCGCCCGCCGCCTTCGCGAAGGCGTTGTAGACCGAGACGACCGGCTGCGGCTCCGGGTTGACCAGGTGGAACGCGCGTCCGTCGAGGCCCTTGGCGGTGACCAGCGCGAGCAGCGACTTGGCGACGTAGTCGACCGGGACGACGTTGGTGTCGCCGAGGTCGGGGCCGACGATCGGCACGTCGGGCAGCCCGGCCAGCCTGCTGATCGCGGGGAACAGGTAGTACGGGCCGTCGATCTTGTCCATCTCGCCGGTCTCGGAGTTCCCGACCACGACCGCGGGCCGGTACACCCGCCACGGCACCTCCTGCTGCTCGCGCACGAGGCGCTCCGCTTCGAACTTCGTGCGGTGATACGGCGTGACGAGCCGCTGGCCGACGTCGAACATCTCCTCGGTGAACATGCCTTCGTGGTCACCCGCGACGGCGACCGAGGACACGTGGTGCAGGCAGCCCGCGTTCAGCTCGGCGGCGAGCGCGATCACCTGCGCGGTGCCTTCGACATTGGCCTTGATGCTGGCTTCGTCGTCGGCGGTGAGGTCGTAAAGGGCGGCGAGGTGCACGACGTGGTCGACACCGCGAAGGGTCTCGCGGTCCTCTTGGCCGACGCCGAGCAGAGGCTCGCCGAGGTCACCGGTGACGAGGGTGACGCGTTCCGGATGTGGCCAGGCGTTCACGAGTTTCGCGAGTTTGTCCCGCGAGGACGCGCGGACGACGAGCGCGACCTTGTCGGCGTCCTCCCTGGTGAGCAGCAGCCGGGTGAACTGGCGCCCGATCAGTCCGGTCGCCCCGGTCACCAGAAAAGTCGCCATCTGCTTCACCCTTCACCGTGTTCGCCCGCGTCCACCGGCATTCTGCTGCATCACCACGGCGCTGACCACCACGGCACCCGTGAAGTTACTCACGGGTAACTAGGCGGGGTCGGCGATGACGACCCGATTTTCGGCATAGCCGGTCTCCCCGCCGACCCAGCGGCCTCCGCAGGTGACGAGGACTATCCGATGTGGACCGGACTGGCCGAACAACTCGTCCGCCCGCTGCGGCAGTTCGTTCTTCTTCAGCGTGATCAGCTGGGAAACCTTGTACTGCCAAGACTTCCCGGCCTTGTCGACCACGGTGACGGCGCCGCCGATCCGCTCGGTCCACAGCTCCGCGAACGGGCCTGTCGCGCCCTTCCAGTTCACGTGCCCGGCGAACACGCTCGCCCCGGTCGCCGAACTGAGCTCGGCGCCCCACCAGGTCACCTCGCCGAGGTTTTCCGGCACCGGCAGCTCCGCGCCCGGCCCGAGTTCCTTGCGCACGAGTTTCGCCGCGCCGCCCGCGGGCAGCCGGATCGTCCCCGGGCCCTGCGGTTTCGGGGCTTCGGGTTCCTTCGGCGGCGGCGGAGTGGCCGAAGGCGTCGTCGGGACGATCTCCGGCGGCGGCGGAGCGACTTCCTGCTGCGCGGGTGCGGCCGGTGCGCCGCCCGCGACGGAGACGGAGACGGGCTGAGCCGTCCCCGCCACCACGGTCGTCGGCGGCCAGATGATCAAGGCCGCGACGAGGTCCGCGCACAGGACCGTGACGGCTCCCAGCGCGAACCCGCGTCGTACTGACATTCCTGAACCCTCTTTAGCGTCGCGAAGACCGCCGCGCGGCCACGCCCACCATCAGCGAACCGAGCAGCGCGAGCGCGCCGACGCCGAGGATCCCGGCGGTCGACGCCGAGTTCTCGACGGTGCCCTGCATCATCGCCACCGGCCGGTCGCCGGCGGGGATGGTGCGCGGTACCTCGTTGGGCGTGTTGGCGACCTTGAGCGCCAGCGTCTCACCCGGCTTGACCTCGCCGCAGGCGGACGGCGGATTCTTCGGGTCGAACGCGTTGGTATAGCCCGGCGGCGCGTTGACCTCGACCACGCAGATCTCCTGCGGGGTCCGCAGGTTCTCCACGGTGACCGTCCCGGTCTCGCCTTCGGTGGTGACGACGGCGGGCTTGCCGTCGGCGCCGTTGAGCGGCTTGCCGTCCTGGCCGAGAGCGGCGGCGGACTTGTCCTTGGCGGTGATCCGCAGCGCGGCGCCCGCGATGCCCTTGCCGGTCTTCGCGTCGACCTTGGTCACCTGGACCTTGCCCGGCTTCGAGACGACGGCGACACCCTGCGCCTTCAGTTCCTTCTCGCCGCCGGTCGAGACGACCTTCTGCACGCCTGTCTGGAGCGGGAACTGCACGTATGGCCGGTCCGCGGGGGCGGACAGCGAGCTGGCCAGCTTCGGCTGCTCGCCGGTCGGCGTCACCTTGACCGTGACGGTGCCGTCCTCGCCGGTCTTCACCGTGGTGGCCTTCTCGGCCTTGGCTGTCGAGGTCGACGCGGGTTTGGTGGTCTCACCGCCGTCGACGGTCGCGTTCGACGGCGTGAGCTTCACCGGTACTCCGGAGATGCCCTTGCCCTTGGCGTTCTTGACGCTGATCGTCCACTCGCCCGCGGTGCCGATGTGCTGGTCTTCCTTAGGCGGTGCGATCGCGGTGGTCCACGGCCCGCGGTTGGCCTCGGCGTCCTTGGTCATCTTCTCGAGGGCCGTGGCGGCATCGGCGTGCTGCGCCTTCAGCTTGCCGAGGGCGCCCTGGATGTCGTAACCGATCTCCTCCGGCTTGAGGTTCGGCTTGAGATCGGCGTCGGAGCGCGGCTTCGACGTCCACGAGTGCAGCAGGTGCGCAAGCGCCGCCGCCTCGGCGTTGTCCTGCGTGCCGCCGTAGCGCAGGAGCAGGTAGGAGATGTTGGCCGCGATGTCCTCCGGCAGCTTCTGTCCCCACTTGTCGAGGAGTTCGTCGCCGGGCTTGTACTTCTCGGTCGAGCCCGGCGCCTTCAGCTGGAAGCTGACGCAGAACACGTGCTTGCCGTCGACGACGTAGGAACCCAGCCAGTCCCGTGCCCTAGGTTCGCTGTCGACTGTCTGGCCGGGTGTGATCTTGTAGCCGACGCCTTCGTTGTCGGCGGCCGAAGCCGGTGTCACCGCGACGGTGGCGGACAGGGCGCCGAGCAGGCACGTCGCGATCAGGCTGGTCAAGGCGCGCGAACGCACGCTCGGGCGTGTGGTCCACCCCATGGTGTGTTGACTCCTTTGGCCGTGCTCTGCCCCGGCGCCTTTTACGTCGTTGCAGGTCACACGATCGATAGGTTCCCCGACACGCCTTCGGTGAGTATCCGAACACGCAACGTGCAGGGTGTCCTGTGAGCAGCGGTTTTGGCAATAGGGCATCAGGTGGGGTATCGGTGAACGGTCGGTGATCTCCGCCGCATACGGTGTGGGGGATGGGTCTCGCCGGGAATGTGGGTAAAGTCGTCTTTACTTCGACGGGAACCGGGCGGCCCCCGCGGTCGTTGAACCCCATGCAGGTGCCAGTAGATCCAGGAGGATCAGGTGCGATCCAGTAGCAACCCGGCGTTCCGGAACCTGCCGCGTGGCGCGGCGCAGTACGGACCCAACGTAGGCTTCAACCAACCCCAGGGCGGCGTGCCCGGCTACGGCCCTCCGCAGACCTCCGCCGGTGCCGACGACCGTCCGATGACCGTCGACGACGTCGTCATCAAGACGGCGCTGAGCCTCGGCACCGCGCTGGTGACCGGTGTGCTCACCGCGATCTGGGCGATCAGCCAGATCCCGTTGTCGGCGTCCGGCAAGATCATGGGCATCCCCGGTGCCGTGATCGGCGCGCTCGTCGGCTCGATGATCGTCGGCCTCGTGATCTCGCTGGTGATCATCTTCAAGAAGATGCCGAGCGGCCCGCTCACGCTGGCGTACTCGGCCGTCGAGGGTGTCTTCCTCGGTGCGCTCAGCGGTCTGTTCGAAGCGCTGTACCCCGGTATCGCGCTGCAGGCGATCGTCGGTACCGCCGGTGTCTTCATCGCGATGCTGGTCGTCTACAAGACGGGCGCCGTCAAGGTCACCCCGAAGCTGACGAAGTGGATCATCGGCGCCGTGGTCGGCGTCGCGATCATGATGCTCGTCAACCTCGTCACCAGCCTTTTCTTCAATTTCAACCCGCTGCGTGACGGTGGTCCGATCGCGATCATCTTCAGTCTCGTGGTGATCGGTGTCGCGGCGTTCAGCTTCCTGCTCGACTTCGACCAGGCCGACCGGATGATCCGCGAAGGCACGCCGTCGAAGTGGTCCTGGTACGTCGCCTTCGGCCTGATGACCACGCTGGTCTGGCTGTACCTCGAGATCCTGCGGTTGCTGTCGTACTTCCGCGAATGACCGAGGTCTCTCAGTGAAAGGGCGCTCCGAGCGATCGGGGCGCCCTTTTCGTCGTGGTGAATACTCTGCTGGCATGACCGAGCACAAGCGTTCGAAGTGGTTCTGGGTGGGCATCCTGGTGCCGGTCGCCATCGTTCTGCTCATCGCCACGTCCTGGATCGTCGGCTACGTGTCCAGCACGGACAACGCCGAAGCGGGCGACTGCTACGCGATCACCACCTTCGGCAACGTCGGCGTCGATCCGGCGAAGGCGGATTGCGGTTCCGCGGAGGCCAACACGAAGGTCGGCGCGAGGACCGAAGGTGGCGTCGCCTGCCCGGACGGCGAGTACGACGAACTCACCGTCGACGGGATGTTCTCCTCGTACAAGCTCTGCATGATGATCAACGCGAAACAGGGCGACTGCCTGGTCAACTTCCTGGCCGACACGGTGGCGTACCAGAAGGTGGCCTGCACGGATCCCACGAAGGACGCGGAGATCGTGAAGGTCGCCGACGGTGTCGCGAGCGACAAGGCCTGCGAGGACACTCAGGCGACTCACCTCGAGGTGTACTCGACACCGCCTTCGACACTTTGCATCAAGAGCGGCAAATAGCAGCCTCGACCAGGGGCTTTCACTCTTTCGGGGGCCCGGTTCATGAGCTTGATCACGGTGCGTGTTTGATACCGAGGTTCTCATTCCTCTTCACAACTGTGAGGTTTCTCGGTGACCACTTCCCAGCCGGCCCCTGGGGGCCAAACGCCGGTGGGACAGCCCGACGCTTTCGGACCGCCTCCCGGCGTACAGCCGGCGGCGCCCAAGCGGTCCAAGCTCGCGTGGTTGAAGTTCGCGCTTCCGATCGTGATCGTCGTTCTCGTCGCCGGCGGGTACGCGGTCAACTACCTGACCGGCACCGACGGTGCCAAGGTCGGTGACTGCCTCGCGGTCACCGAATTCACCAGCAAGGCCGACCCGAAGCAGGCCGACTGCGGGGTCGCCGAAGCCAACGTCAAGGTCGCGGCGAAGGTGGGCGACAACGAGTCCTGCCCGGAAGGCCCGTACGACGAGTACTCGCAGTCCGGTCGCATCTCGTACAAGCTCTGCCTGATGATCAACGCCAAGCAGGGTGACTGCCTGACCAACTTCGGCGCGGGCACCGCCGGCTACAAGAAGGTGCCTTGTTCGGACCCGGCCAAGGAGGTCGAGTTCGTGAAGATCGCCGAGGGGCAGGCGGACAAGGCGGCGTGCGAAGGCACTGAAGCCACCAACGCCATCAGCTACTCGACCCCGCCGACGACGATGTGCGTCATCAAGGGCGACAAGTAATCCTTCGTTTCGCGTGAAGGCCCCCTTCCTCCGGTTCAGCCGGAGGAAGGGGGCCTTCACGCGTTGGGGGAGCAAGGGACCTTTGGTATCGCCGCCGCCATCCGGCCGTGTGTGAGCCCCCATTCGTCGCACAGTGTGGGACGGGCTGCGATCGGACGGTCACCGGTCCTAACGTTGCTCGTCCCCAACCCGCCGATCGACCTGGAGTCCTGGTGGCGACGACAGAAACCCAAGCCGGTGAGAAGAAGTTCCTCGACTTCCCGACCTCCTGCGCCGCCCCGGTCCCGCAACCGGAGGAGCCGGTCAAGATCGTGCCGCTGGCGGTCGCGGGTGTCCTCGCGGTCGGCCTGACCTGGTACGTCTGGGCGGCGCACGGGGCGAAGTTCGGGGTCCTGCTCGTCCTCGGCCTGTTGCTCGGGCTCGCGCTCTTCCACTCCCGTTTCGGCTTCACCTCGGCCTGGCGCCAGCTGATCGCGGTCGGCAACGGCCAGGGCCTGCGGGCGCACACGCTGCTGCTCGGCACCGCCGCGACCCTCATCGCGCTGATCGTCGGCACCGGCTCCGGGCTGTTCGGCAGCAAACCGAATCCGACCGCGGGCGGGCTGGGGCTCGCGCTGTTCGTCGGCGCGACGGTCTTCGCCATCGGGATGCAGCTGGGCGGCGCGTGCGCTTCCGGAACCCTGTTCGCGGTCGGTTCCGGGCAGTCGACGATCGTGCTGACCCTCGGCGGGTTCATCACCGGCTCGGTCCTCTACACGTGGGCGTATCCGCTGCTGTCGGGCTGGCCCGAGTTCAAGGGGATCCTGCTGTCCGACCACGTCGGCTGGTTCGGTTCGTGGGCGATCACCATCGCCGTCCTCGCCGCGATCGTGCTGGGCACCCGGTTCGTGCAGAAGCGCCGCAACCCGCCGCCGGTCGACGTCGTCCCGACCGCGCGCGGCTTCGCCCGGATCTACCGCGGTTCCTGGCCGATCCTCGTCGGCGCCGTCGTCCTCGGCGTGCTGGCGGGCGCGGTCTTCCTGGTCTCCGGCGGCATCTGGGGCGTCACGAGCGCGTTCAGCCTGTGGGGCGCCAAGATCCTTCAGGTGTTCGGGCTGCACCCGGAGACCTGGGAGTTCTGGCGGATCAAGGCGAACGCGGCTTCGCTGGCGGGTCCGATCTGGAAGGACAAGAACAGCCTCACCGACATCGGCATCATGATCGGCGCCGGGGTCGCCGCCGCGGCGGCGGGCGCGTGGAAGATCCACAGCTCGATCCCGTGGCGCACCGCCGTGGCCGCGGTGCTCGGCGGCATCCTGATGGGGGTCGGCGCGCGGATGGCGGGCGGCTGCAACATCGGCGCCTACCTCGGCGGGATCTCGGTCGGCAGCCTGCATGGCTGGCTGTGGGGCGTTTTCGCGCTCGGCGGCACCTGGATCGGGCTCAAGCTGCGACCGCTGTTCGGGCTCGGCAACCCGGCTCCCAAGGACAGCGTCTGCTGATCACTCTTCGTCACATCCCGTATGCGGGCCTGCCCTTTCGGTCCGCGTACGGGGAAAAAGTTGGCATGTAAAACCCGCGTTCGGCTACCCTCGGCTACATACCCGAGCTTGCGCCTTAATGCACAAGCTCGGTCGGGGAAGGCCTGGCGATGACGTCGGGCGTCAAATTCCGTAGTCGCGACCACGGGGGTTGTCGCGTCCGAGGGAAACACTGAGTATCAGGGACGGGTTTTTCATGTCAACGCAAAGTCCGGCCGCGCCGGGCGGCGACAAACTCGACGCGGGTGTGCTCAAGGTCGCCGTCGTCGTCATCCTCGGCGCGATCATGGCGATCCTCGACACGACGGTCGTCAACGTCGCGCTCCAGAAACTGACCATCGAGTTCCAGACCTCGTTCGACACCATCCAGTGGATCGCGACCGGCTACATGCTGGCGCTGGCCACGGTCATCCCGATCACCGGCTGGGCCTCGGACCGGTTCGGCACGAAGCGGCTCTACATGACCGCGATCGGGCTGTTCCTGATCGGGTCGATGCTCGCCGGCATGGCGTGGGACGTCGAATCGCTGATCGTCTTCCGGGTCCTGCAGGGCTTCGGCGGCGGCATGCTGATGCCCGCCGGCATGACGATCCTGACCAGGGCCGCCGGACCGCACCGGATCGGCCGCGTGATGGGCGTGCTCGGCGTGCCGATGCTGCTCGGCCCGATCGGCGGCCCGATCCTCGGCGGCTGGCTGGTCGACGCGGTGAGCTGGCGCTGGATCTTCTACATCAACCTGCCGATCGGCCTGATCACCATGGTCCTGGCCTGGCGCCTGCTGCCGAAGGACCGGCCGGAACCCAGCGAGCGCTTCGACTTCGTCGGCATGCTGATGGTGTCGCCGGGCCTTGCCGCGCTGATCTTCGGTGTTTCGAACATCCCATCGGCGGGCGGTGTCGGCGCGGTGGACGTCTGGCTGCCCGCGCTGGCCGGGGTCGGGCTGCTGGTGGCGTTCGTGTTCCGGGCGGGCCGGGTCTCGAACCCGCTGGTCGACCTGAAACTGTTCAAGAACCGGTCGTTCTCGGTCGCCATGGTGACGATGACCTTCTTCTGCGTCGCGTTCTTCGGCGCGATGCTGCTCCTGCCGACGTACTTCGTGCTGGCGCGCGGTGAATCGGCGATGAACGCCGGTCTGCTGCTCGCCCCGCAGGGTTTCGGCGCGATGCTGACCATGCCGATCGCGGGCCGGTTCGCGGACAAGATCGGCTCGCGGAAGATCGTGCTGCCCGGTCTCGTACTGATGCTCGCCGGGCTGATCGCCTTCACCCAGCTCACCGCGACGACGCCGTACTGGCTGCTGCTCTCGGCGCTGTTCGTGATGGGGCTCGGAATGGGCGCGACGATGATGCCGATCACCTCGGCCGCGTTGCAGACGCTCAAGTCGGAGGACATGGCGAAGGCGTCGACGGCGACGAACATCGTGCAGCAGACCGCGGGCGCGATCGGCGCGGCGGTGCTGTCGATCATCCTGGCGGCGCTGCTGGCCGGGAAGTTCGGCGTGCCGACCGCGCAGGGGCAGCTGGCGGCGACGGCGGCGGTGTTCAACCCGGCGACCCACGAGGTGGCTTCGGGACTGACCGCGGACGCGTTCTCGACGACGTTCCTGTGGTCGATGATCCTGCTCGCGCTGTGCCTGATCCCGGCGGCGTTCCTGCCGAAGACCAAGCCCGCGCTGCCCGAGGAAGTCGACGGCGAGGTCCCCGCGGCCCCGCCGATCATGACCCACTAGGGCCTGGAAGGAAGCAAGGGACCTTTGCTCACGTCAGTTAGCGTGCTAACGAACGTGAGCAAAGGTCCCTTGCTCTCTTTGAGATGACCGAGAGGTCTCCCAAAGGGCGCTCAGCGTGCGACGAGACTAGGACAAGCGCTCCAGCACCATCGCCATGCCCTGGCCGCCGCCGACGCACATCGTCTCGAGGCCGAACTGCTTGTCGTGGTGCTGCAGCGAGTTGATCAGCGTCGAGGTGATCCGCGCGCCGGTCATGCCGAACGGGTGGCCGACGGCGATCGCGCCGCCGTTGACGTTCAGCTTGTCCAGGTCGATCCCGAGGTCCTTGTACGACGGGATGACCTGCGCGGCGAACGCTTCGTTGATCTCGACGAGGTCGATGTCGCCGGCCGACATCCCGGCACGGGCGAGAGCACGCTTCGACGCCTCGACCGGGCCGTAGCCCATGATCTCCGGCGACAGCCCCGAAACGCCGGTCGAGACGACGCGCGCGAGCGGCGTGAGGCCGAGTTCCTTCGCTTTGGTGTCGGACATGATGATCACCGCGGCGGCGCCGTCGTTGAGCGCGCAGCAGTTGCCCGCGGTGATCCGGCCGTCGGGGCGGAAGACCGGCTTGAGGCCGGAAACACCTTCGAGGGTGACGCCGGCGCGCGGGCCGTCGTCCTTCGAGATCACGGTGCCGTCCGGCAGGGTCACCGGGGTGATGTCCTTGGCCCAGAAGCCGTCCGCGATGGCCTTCTCGGCGAGGTTCTGCGAACGGACGCCGAACTCGTCCATCTCCTCGCGCGAAACGTTCTTCAGGCGCGCGAGGTTTTCGGCGGTCTGGCCCATCGCGATGTAGACGTCCGGGAGGACACCGTTCTCGCGCGGGTCGCTCCAGCTGCCGGCACCTTCGGAGGCCACCTGCGCGGTGCGGGCCTCGGCGTCGGCGAACAGCGGGTTGTGCGTGTTCGGCCAGGAATCCGAGCTGCCGTTGGCGAAGCGCGAAACGGTCTCGACACCGGCGGAGATGAACACGTCGCCTTCGCCCGCCTTGATCGCGTGCAGCGCCATGCGGGTGGTCTGGAGGCTGGAGGAGCAGTACCGCGTGACCGTGCAGCCGGGCAGGTGGTCGTAGCCGAGTTCGACGGCGACCGTGCGGCCCATGTTGAAGCCCTGCTCGCCACCGGGGAGACCACAGCCCAACATGAGGTCTTCGATCTGGGCCGGGTCGAGTTCGGGGACCTTGTCGAGCGCGGCGCGGACCATTTGCGCGGTGAGGTCGTCCGGGCGGATGCTCACCAGCGATCCCTTGCCGGCGCGGCCGATCGGGGATCGGGCGGTGGAGACGATGACGGCTTCGGGCATGGAACGACACTCCCTTGTTCTCGATCCAGACGCGCTAAGCGGTTGCTCACCCGCATCCTCCACCGGAGGGAGGTGCGGGTCAAAGGCGAACGCGACCCACGCCACTCTCCGAAAGTGCGGTTCTCCCGCCCCCGGTTGAGTGGACACATCCCGACCTGCGGCGTTTAGGCTGTCAGCGTGGATTACGTCGAGCACATCGTGGACCTCGTGGGCAACACCCCTCTGGTCAAGCTGAACGCACTGGCCGAGGGGCTGCAACCGCTCATCCTGGCCAAGGTCGAGTACGTCAACCCCGGCGGCAGCGTCAAGGACCGCATCGCGCTGCGGATGATCGAAGCCGCGGAGCGCTCCGGCGAGCTGAAGCCCGGCGGGACCATCGTCGAGCCGACGTCCGGCAACACCGGCGTCGGGCTGGCCATGGTGGCGCAGCGCAAGGGGTACAAGTGCGTGTTCGTCTGCCCGGACAAGGTCAGCGAGGACAAGCGCAACGTGCTCAAGGCCTACGGCGCCCGCGTCGTGGTCTGCCCGACCGCGGTCGCGCCGGAACATCCGGACTCCTATTACAACGTCTCCGACCGTCTCGTGCGTGAGATCGAGGGCGCCTGGAAGCCGAACCAGTACGCCAACCCGGAGAACCCCGCCAGCCACTACCACTCGACCGGTCCGGAGCTCTGGCGCCAGACCGAGGGCAAGATCACGCACTTCGTCGCGGGCGTCGGCACGGGCGGCACCATCTCGGGCACCGGCAAGTACCTCAAGGAGGTCAGCGACGGCCGTGTCCAGGTCATCGGCGCGGACCCCGAAGGCTCGGTGTACTCCGGTGGTTCCGGACGGCCGTACCTGGTCGAGGGCGTCGGCGAGGACTTCTGGCCGGAGACCTACGACCGGAACGTCGCCGACCAGATCATCCCGGTCTCGGACGCGCACTCCTTCGACATCACCCGTCGTCTCGCGCTCGAAGAGGGACTGCTCGTCGGCGGCTCGTGCGGGATGGCCGTCGCCGCCGCGCTCAAGCTCGCCGAGGGCCTCGGCCCGGACGACGTCGTGGTCGTGCTCCTCCCCGACGGCGGCCGCGGCTACCTCACCAAGGTGTTCAACGACAGCTGGATGTCCTCCTACGGCTTCCTGCCGCCGGACTCCAGCGGCGCGACCGTCGGCGACGTCCTGATGAAGAAGAGCGGCTCGCTGCCCAGCCTGGTGCACAGTCACCCGAACGAAACGGTCGCCGAAGCGGTGGCGATCCTCGCCGAGTTCGGCGTCAGCCAGATGCCCGTGGTCAGCGCGGAACCGCCGGTCATGGCGGCCGAGGTCGTCGGCGCGGTCAACGAACGCGATCTGCTCGAAGCCCTCTTCACCGGCAAGGCGCAGCTGGCCGACAGGCTCGAGCAGCACATGTCGGCGCCGTTGCCGACCATCGGCGCCGGCGAACAGGTGAGTTCGGCGATGAACGCGCTCTCGGGTGCCGACGGCGCGCTGGTGCTGGTGGACGGCAAGCCGGCGGGCGTCGTCACCCGGCACGACCTGCTCGCGTTTCTCGCGGGACGGTAAAGAGGCATTTCATCGGATGGTCGGGCCGGGGCGTTACGAGCGGCCCACCCGGCTATCCGATAGCGTGTTGGGTGAGTTGAACTTTTATGTCCTCGTCAAGGGGGTTCAAGACCCAAATGAGTGCTCCGCAGCCACCGAATCAGCCTTGGGGTGGCGCCCAGCCACCGCAAGGACCCCCGAGTGGCCCCCAGCCGCAGCAAGACAACCCGTTCGGTTCCCCGGAACCGACCCAGGTGGTGCAGCCCGGACAGCCGGCCCAGCCCGACTACGGGCAACCGCAGTACGGGCAGCAGCCCTCGTACGAGCAGCCCCAGGGTGGCGGGTTCGGCGACACGCCGGAGCCCACACAGGTCGTGCAGCCGGTCCAGCCGGGTTCGGGCGACGCGAACGCGACCCAGGTCGTGCAGCCGGTGAGCCCTGGCGGGGAGACCCCCGCCAGTGAGTCCACCCAGCTCGTGCCGCCGGGTTCGCAGCCGCCTGCCATCCCGTACGCCCCGCCGCCGAGCGCGGCCGACAACCCCGCCGCGGGTGCCTATGGCGCCCAGGGTGGCGGTTTCGGTCAGCAGCAAGGCTTCGGCGGACCCCCGCAGGGCGGGTTCGACCCGTCGCAGGGGCAGCAGCAGCCCGGTTACGGCCAGCCGCAGCAGGGCTTCGGCGGACCGCCTCAGGGCGGGTTCGGCCAGCAGCCCGGTTTCGGCGGACCGCCGCAGGGCTACAGCCCCGCTCCCGCCGGTGGCGGAGGCGGTAACCCGCTGTTCGGGTTCATCGCCGGTGGCCTCGTCGGCCTCCTCGGTCTTCTCGCGCTGATCTTCAGCTTCGTCTACTTCGGCGACGCGAGCGAGTTCTCCGAAGGCGTCGACAGCCAGTCCTCCAAGCTCGGTGAGGAGGCGGTGAACAAGCTTCTCGACCAGTTCGGCTTGGCGTCGCCCGGCACCGTTTGGCTTTACGTGATCCTGCTGCTGGTCGCTTCGATCATCGCGACGGCGGCCGGTGCCGGTCTCGCGCTGGCGAGCAAGCTCCCGGCTTCGATCAAGAAGATCGTCCCGATCGCGGTCACCGCGGGCGGTGCTCTGCTGCTTCTCTTCGGCATCCTGCTCCTGGGCGCCACGACCGCGTCCGGTGACGGTGTCCCGAACGAGGTCAGCATCGGGATCGGCCTGCCGCACCTGATCTTCGGCATCCTGATCCTGATCGTCGGAGTGCTGGGCCTGATCCCGCCGACCGCGCAGTTCGTCGGTCTCGGTGGCGGCGGCTCGGTGCTCGGCGCGCCGCAGGGCGGCCAGCCCGGTGGTTTCGGCGGCCCGCCGCAGGGCGGCTTCGGCCAGCCGGGGCAGCCCAACCCGTACGGACAGCCGCAGCCCGGCCCCTATGGCCAGCCCGGTCAGCCCGGCCCGGCTTCGGGTGGTTTCCCGCAGCAGGGACAGCACGGTGGTTTCGGGCAGCAGCCCGGACAGTCCGGTCCGCCCAGCGGCGGATTCGGCCAGCCTGGTCAGCCGCCGCAGGGCGGCTACGGCCAGCCTCCGCAGCAGCACGGTGGTTTCGGGCAGCAGCCCGGTCAGCCGGGTCAGCCCGGTGGCGGTTTCGGCCAGCCGGGTCAGCAGCCCGGTCAGCCGCCGCAGCAGTGGTGATTCGCCGCTACTGAACGGTTTTGCTCAGAACACCCCCGGCTTTCGGCCGGGGGTGTTCTGTTTTCGCGAGGTCGCCGGATTCGCCGACCACGTGCGGGTCCACCGGGCTAGGGTTAGCGCCGTTAACCCACACCCGGCTGATGGGGGCGACGTGACCGGTCCGTACGGATATCCCGCGCAGCCCGGACCGGCGAACTTCGGCTATCACGCACCGCAGATCCGGCCGAGCGCGGTGACGGCGATCATCGCGGCATTGCTGGGGCTCGTCGCCGCGGGCACCGCCGGATACCTCCCGGTCTACTTCTTCCTCGAACTGCCGTCCGGGTTCAGCATCGGTGATCTGCCCGGTCTC
This sequence comes from Amycolatopsis sp. lyj-84, assembly GCF_046549075.1. Classification (NCBI taxonomy): domain Bacteria; kingdom Bacillati; phylum Actinomycetota; class Actinomycetes; order Pseudonocardiales; family Pseudonocardiaceae; genus Amycolatopsis; species Amycolatopsis sp. lyj-84. Next base: position 173,268 of record NZ_JAJPWO010000009.1, on the reverse strand, counting down.
GTACTCACCGCGCTGGGGCTGTACCTGCTGGCCGCGTTGCTCCTCCTGGTCGGCTCGCTGTCGGCGTTCTTCCGCTCCGTCGCGGGTGCCATCCTGCTGGTGCTCGGTTCGCTGATGGTGATCACCGCCGTGCTGATGGAACCGTTGGCGTTCAACGGGGCCTACGGCCTGTACTTCCGCATGCAGTTCGAGTTCGAGACGTTCGTCGCCCTCGTGCGCGTGGTCATGTTCGCGGTCGTCCCGTTCACGCTGATCTTCGCGATCATCCCGCCGACCCTGAAGTATCTGCGCTGGCGCCCTTCCCCGGCCCAGCCCTACCGGCCGCAGAATGAGGCTCCCCGGCAAAGCGGTTGGTGAGTCCTGAGCGGGAGCCGCGGAAACAGGATCGCCTTCCGGGCTGGTAGCCGGGCTGACAGGATGAGGCGAGGATTTCGGCAGGGGGAGCGATGACGTACCAGCAGTACCCGCCGCACGGCGGATATCCGCCGCCCGGCGCCTACCCGCCTCCGGGAATGCCGCGGCGACCGAATGGCGCCACCGGGATCATCGCCGGGATCCTCGCGATTCTCGGCGGGCTCTGGTTCCTCGCCGGCGTCGCGTTCCACATCATCGAACTCTCCCATTTCACCATTTCGTTCCTCGTGGTCGGCGCGGTACTCGACTTCCTCACCGCGGCCCTGCTTTTGAGCGGCGGCATCCTGCTGCTCCTGCGCAAAGGCGCCGGGCGGGTGCTCACCGTCGTCGGCGCCGGGGCCACGCTCGGTTTCGTGGCCCTGGCCTTCGTGCTCCGGGCGATCGGCGCGGGTTTCTACTTCACGTACAGCGGGGTGACCCTGCAGTTCGGCGTCGGCGTGCTCCTCATCGTGGTCCTGGCCCCGGCGATCGCGACCCTCGTGCTGGCGCTGATCCCGCCGACCGCGCGCTGGGTGGCGGCCAAGAAGCAGCCCGCGGGGTTCATGCCGCCGCCTCACTACGGCTACCCGCCACCGCAGCAGGGCCCTACACCCGGACAGTGGTGAGTTCAATCCCAGTCGATGGGATCTCGAGGAGGTGGTCGTACCCTGGGAGGTATGGCCGACGACTACTCTCTGCTGGGCTTCGAGACACGCGCGATCCACGCCGGGCAGACCCCTGATCCCCGGACCGGCGCGGTCATCGTGCCGATCTATCAGACCTCGACCTACGCGCAGGACGGCGTCGGCGGCACGCGCGAAGGCGACTACGAATACTCCCGTACCGCGAACCCCACGCGCACCGCGCTGGAGGTCGCGCTCGCGGCACTCGAAGGCGCCCGGCACGGTCTGGCCTACTCGTCGGGGATGGCGGCCAGTGACGTCCTGCTGCGGGCGACCCTGCGGCCCGGCGACCACCTCGTGCTCGGCAACGACGCGTACGGCGGCACGTTCCGGCTGATCGACAAGGTGCTCAGCCTGTGGGGCGTCGAGCACACGGTCGCCGACCTGGGCAACATCGCCGAGGTCCGCGCCGCGATCCGGCCGGAGACGAAGCTGATCTGGTGCGAGTCGCCGACGAACCCGATGCTGGGGATCGCGGACATCGCCGCGCTGGCCGAGGTCGCGCACGGCGCCGGCGCCCGCCTGGTCGTCGACAACACCTTCGCCACCCCGTACCTGCAGAACCCGCTTTCGCTGGGTGCCGATGTCGTCCTGCACTCGACGACCAAGTACCTCGGCGGGCACTCGGACGTCGTCGGCGGCGCGATCCTGACCAACGAGGACGAGCTGCGCGAGCAGCTGTTCTACCTGCGCAACGCGGCGGGCGCGGTGCCCGGCCCGTTCGACGCGTGGCTGACCCTGCGCGGGATCAAGACGCTCGCGCTGCGGATGGAGCGGCACAGCGACAACGCCGAGCTGATCGCCCGGATGCTGTTGAAGCACCCGAAGGTCGATCGCGTCTACTACCCGGGCCTGCCGGAACACCCCGGCCACGAGATCGCTTCGAAGCAGATGCGGCGCTTCGGCGGGATGATCTCGTTCACCCACGTCGACGGCGAGCAGGCCGCGCTCGACGTCGCGTCGAAGACGAAGCTGTTCATCCTCGCCGAGTCGCTGGGCGGGATCGAATCGCTCATCGAGCACCCCGGCCGGATGACCCACGCGAGCACCGCCGGGTCCACCCTCGAGGTGCCGGACAACCTGCTGCGCCTGTCCGTCGGCATCGAGGACGGCAGTGACCTGGTCGCCGATCTGGCCAAGGCCCTGGGCTGACCGCCGCCGAGCCCAGGGTGGGAGCAAGGGACCTTTGCTATCGTTAGCGTGCCCATGCTAACTAAATGACAGCAAAGGTCCCTTGCTCTCTTTGCGCTGGTCAGCGCGGTGTGGTGGGAGAATCGCCCGGTTACGGGCGGAAGTTACTGGGCTCGATGCCGCTCTTCGCGTCCGCTTCGTGCGTAGTGCCCTGAGGGGCGGCAGGCAGTTCGGAGCCGTCGACGCAGCCACCGACGAGCTCGATGTGGTTGTCGTGCCGGATGTACTGGCCAGGGTCCACGCAACCGGCGCGATCGACCGTGTAGACGGCGGCACCGGTCAGTAGAGCGGCCGAGGTGAGGGCCAGCACGACCGGGAGCAGCCCGGCTGAACGGGTCGCCCGGGCCCTGCCGATGTTCCCCCGTGTCATGCGCGCTCCCTGGTCGCCTTCGCCGCCGTCGTCAAGAGTACCTGGATGGTGAACTTGTCACGTGACGTATCCGTCAGGTGGCATCATCCGGTCAGGGATCCGGTCGCTGACGCCCTGAGAACGGCGCGCTTCAGGACGCCTGCTGGCCGGTGATGGCGGCGACCGCGAGTTCGCGTTCGGGCTCGCCGACCTCCGGCAGAGTGAACCGCGACGCCCGGATGTGGGTGAGCAGTTCGGGATCGGGCGCCACACCGTGCTCGCGCAGGTAGTAGGCGACCTCGCCCGGCCAGTACCAGCTGCCGTCCGTGCGGAAGTTCAACGGTACCAACGGTTCCCGGTCGGGCTCGAACGCGTCGGCGTCGTAGGTCCGCGACGCCAGCACGACCGGCGCACCGTCGAGGTACTCCAGCACACGGTCTCGCTCGGCGGGGGACAGCGGCTCGCGGTTCACCACCGGACGGCCAGACTCGTCGAGGCTGTCGTAGACCCGTGGCGAGCGCAGGGCTTCCGGGGTTTCGGCCGGCGGAGTGGCGGCCACCTGCTCGGCCGGCGGTGCGGCTTCGAGTCCGGCTCGCTGTCGCAGCCAGTTCGGGATGTTCTGCTCGGCCCGCGGGAAGAACCGCAGTTCGTCCTGGAAGCCGATCTGAGGCGGCGCCTGCCGCCACGGCGGCTCGACATCCGGGAGGAAGTCCGTGCTGAGCACCGTCGCCGAGCCGTAGACCAGGATCGCGCTCAGCCAGGTCCCGCGGCCGGGCTGGTACATCCCCGCACGCAGGTTTCCGAGCAGCTGCACGGCTTCCGGGCTCGGCTGCACCGGACGCGGCAGACCGTCCTGCCCGGTGACGAGCAGATCGGCCTCGACATGCCTGCCCGCCGCCCGGTACTCGACGCGCATCTGCTGCCAGCCAGGCGGAAGCGGAGTCGCGAGGGCATGACCGATCTGCCAGACGAGCTGCTGTTGCTGCTGCTGGTTCACCGGCGTCGGCGGCTGGGTCATGGTCTTCCTCAGTCGGTCTTGGCGCCGGAGGCGGCCAATCCACGCTTGAACCAGTCCGGCATGTAAGTTTCGCCTCGGGGGAACCGTTCCTGCTCCAGGGCGAACTCGTCCGGTGCGGGGTACGGCTGGAAGTCGGGTTCGTTCTGCCAGTTGTACTGCACGCGGAACCGCGACGGGGGTTCGATGACGAGCCTGGCCGAGAACCAGGTTCCTTCGCCTTCTTGGTACATGCCGCCGCGCAGCCGCTGGAACATGCGCCACGTCTCGACGGACGGTTCCCACACCTGGTAGGTGCCGTTCGGGTCGAGCACGCCGACCGCGACGTCGATGTTCTTGCCGACCACCCGGTAGTCCAGCATCACCTCACGCCAGCCCGGCGGCAGAGCACCGACCACCGACAAGGTGATCTCGCCGAGAAGCTCGTTCTGCGCGATGGGGTCGAGCTGAGGCCATTGAGCCATCCGGTAAATCCTCCTCGTGGTCACCGCTGGAATAGCGATGACCCATCATGGCACGGGTGCCGGTTCAGGCCGGTGTGTCCCGTTCCCGCTCCAGTTGCGTGCCCTGGGCGACCAGATTCCGCAACCACGCCGGAACGTGTTGCTCGTCGCGCGGGAACGTTTCCAGGTCGCGGGTGAAGGTGGTCGGATGCAACGGCGGCCACCATTTCGGGTCTTCGTCGAAGTTGAACGTGAACTCGGGTGCCACCCCGGGCGTCAGCACGATTTTCGCCGAGAACCACGTTCCGCGACCTGGTTCGTACATCCGGGTCCGCAGTTCGCGGAACCCGCCCCGTACTTCGGCGGGCAGGTCGATGTCCCCGCTCCGCCCGTCGGCCAGCCGGATTTCCGTGGCGTAGTCGTAGGCCAGCACGGTCGCGGACACGGTTAGGCTGACCTTCGCCCAGCCGTCCGGCGCGGCCTCCGTCAGCGCGGACGCGATACCGGTGGTCAGCTCGTCCGTCATGGGGTCGCTCCGTAATGGGTGTCCGGGCCGTAATTGACCTTGGAAGGATCATTCGGGAAGTCGCGTTGTCTGGTCACTCGCGACACCTCGACCGGTCCGGGGAGAAGATTCCCCTGACCGTCGACGGCGTACACGACCTCTTGCCAGCGCATGACCACGTTCTCCGGAATGCCGTTGCTCTCGCCTTCCATCCTGACCTGATAGTTCTCGACCTTCTGGCCGGGCACCTCGTCGAACTTGCCCAGTTCGGCCTCCTGCGCCCGCCAGGACGCGTCATGGATCCAGCTGTCCCTGTAGTGACCGCTGTTGGAAGCGGCCATCTGGGGATGCATGTTGACGTACTCGCCGGGACCACCCATCTCATGCGCCGAGAAGTGCCCGCCCGCCCATTCGACGTGTGCGTACGTGCTCCCGTGCACCGGGTGACTCTGGTAGGCCGCCTTACCTTCTTGGCCCGACCTGTTCTGCGACGTGTTGTCGCGGAAGTCGTCGTGTTTCCCCTTGAAGACCGGGTCGCCGGTCATCGCGCTCGGCTTCCCGTTGTCACCGACTTCGAAGGTCCAGTGCTTTGTCGGGTCGTGGAAGTTGGGGACGCGATACTGCGTATTGGGCTGCAGGGGGTAGCGCAGGTCGGGGTTGTGGAAGGGTTTCGAGGTCGGCAGCGTCGTCTCGACGTGCGTCACCTTCCCGGTGTCGTCGGTGAAGAACCGGCTGCTGGCACCGTTCTTGTACTCCACCTTGTACTCGGCGTTCATCGCCAGCGGCTTCTCACCGCGCAGAGCCTGCGGAACCCCTTCGGGATCCGGCTGACTGTTCCGGATACGCGGCTTGACGTCGTCGATGGTCTTGGGCGAGTCGATCGGATCGTGCCCGCCCGGCCGGTCCCGCGGCCCGGCGAACTCCGAGTCGGCCCCTCGGTTCCAGGTGGCGAACCGTTCGTCGAACTCCGGCGAGTCCGGGCGGATCGTCCGAGGTTTGGGAACGTCGTCGTACGGCGGATGACCGGCGTCGTCGCCGTCGCCGCGGCTCTGGGCGCTCTCGGCGTCCACGTCCTGCTTGTCCGCGTGCGAGGTGTCCGGAGTGAAGCCGTCGTCGCTCGCCCGGCGGGCGGTGCCGTCGGGGCTGTGGACGTCCCATTCGCCGTTCGGCGGGATCCTCGGCCGGGTGCGGCCGTCGGGCCCGATCTCGTAATCGGACGAGAAGACCCGCCCGTTCGCGTCGGTCCACGCCGGCTTGCTCGGCGCCATCACCTCGGTGTCGAGTTCCCGCGACAGACGGCGCGCGAAATCGTTCGAGCCGGCGTCGCAGCCGATCAGCCTGATCGGGCGGCCGTCGTAGTCCCCGTTGCGCCGCAGGATGTCCGCGAATTCTTCGGGGGTGTACGTGCGGTTGCCGATGCGGGCGTGTCCGTCCGGGGTCACGTGCACGTCGACGGTGTAGCGGCCGTCCGGATCCGGCCGGACCCGGTGCGGCAGGTCGCCCATGTCGCCGTCGCCGCGGTGGTACGAGCTGCCCGCGGGGGTGCCTTCGGAATGCCGCTGGTTGACCTCGTCCGGCGTCAGCGGGCGGTCCGGCTCGGCGTCGGGACCCCGGTCGTGCGGTGAGCCGTTCTGATCCTGGCGCGGGCCGTGCCCTTCGGGGCCGTGACCGTCCGGCGAACGCGGCGGCCCGGAGTGACCGCCTGGACCACGGCCGCCCGGTCCGGTGTTGCCCGGACCCGTGCCGCCCGGCCGGTTGCCGGGACCGTGTGTGCCGGGCGTGCCGGTGTGCGGCTGGGCACCGGGGCCGAAGTCGTTGCCACGGGCGACCGGCTGCGGCTGATGCGGCTGGTTCGGCCGTCCACCGGGGCCGGTCTGGCCCGGACCGCGGCTGGGGCCGGTGTGGGTGTCGGGACCGCGCGGGGTGTGAGTGTCCGGCGTGCGCGGCGAGCCGGGCGTACCCGTCCAGCCGCCACCCTGCGGCCTGCCGCCGGGCGAACCCGGGGTGCCGCCGGGCGTGCCACCCGGAGCGCCCTGGGGCGGCATGCCGCCGGCGACCGGCTGACCCTGCGGCGGGACACCGGGCGAACCGTCGCCACCGGTGCCGCCGCGCTGCGAAGGAACGTGGGACGGGCCCGCGTCGCCGACACGCGGTGCCGTGGGCGCGGTGCCGCTGGTCGTCGTGCCGCTGGTCGTCGTGCCGCTGTCGGTCGGCCGGGTGGGGCTGCCGCCGTCGTTGCCGCCATGGTGGCCGGGCGACGGATCGGAACGCGGCGTGGGCGAACCGCCGCCGTCACCGCCGTGCGTACGGGGCGAGCCGCCACCGTCGCCGGTGTGACCGGGCGAGCCGCCGCTGTCGGCCCGGGTGTTCGGTGCGTCGGGTGCGTGGCTGGGTGAGCCACCGGTGTCCGCTCGCGTGTGCGGAGTGGGAGATCCACCGTCCGGAGTGTGGCTCGGCGAACCGCCGCTGTCGGCCCGGGTGTTCGGTGCGTCGGGTGCGTGAGTGGGAGAACCGCCGGTGTCCGTCCGTGTGTGCGGTGCCGGGGAACCTCCGTCGGGTGCGTGGCTGGGCGAGCCGCCGCTGTCGGCCCGTGTCTGGGGTGCCGGGCCGCTGTCCGCGCGGTTCGGGCTCGGCGAACCGCTGTCGGGCGTGCGGTTCGGAGTGCCGGAATCGCCGGGTGATCCGCCGTCGGAGCGGGCGGCACTGGGGGAGCCGCCACCGCCGTCCGGTGTGCTGCCGAGGTTTCCGTCCGAAGTGGACGGTGAGTCGCCATCGCCCGTGCGGCCGGGAGAGCCACCGTCCCTTGTGGACGATGAGCCGCCGTCGCCACCGCGGGTGGTGGCGCTCGACGGGGTGTCGCCGGTGCGCGAGTCGCCGTTCGAGCCCGTGCCACTTGAACCGGAGTCACTTGAGCCCGAGTCACTTGAGCCCGAGTCGCTCGAGCCGTCACCGGAGCGGCCGGAGTCGCCCGAACCACCCGAGTCGCCGTCGGAGCCGTTGGAACCGGAGTCGCCGGAACCGTCGGAGCCGTCGCCGGATCCGCTGCCGGAACCGTCGCCGTCCGGGCCGTCCCCCGATCCCGTGCCGCCGCCGTCGGGCCCGCCGGAGCCGCCGCCGCGGCCACCGCGCTGGACGAAGCCGCCTGCCTTGATGTTCTTGGGGTTGAGCGCGTCGAGACCGGTGATCTTGCCCGCGATCTTGCCGAAGATCTTGATGATCTTCTCGAAGACGTCGACCAGCTTGCCGAGCAGCGGCGAGACCCGCCGCATCGCGTCGCACAGTTCCTTGAGCTTGTCGGCGATCTTCGCGGCCCACTTGGCGATCGCGGTGACGGCCTGCGCGACCACGATGGGCGTGCCGAAACCGAGGGAGAACACCGTCTCCATGACCCACGCGATGAGCTTGCCGACCGCGTCCGCGATCAGCTGGCGGATGAATTCGCGGACGAACGCGACGATCTCGCCGAAGATCATCACGACGGTGCTGATGCCACCCGCGACCGTCGCCGCCCCGCTGATCGCCTCGGCCTGTTCCGCGGCCTGCTTGCGGTACTGGTCGGCGGCCTCGCCGGTCCAGCCGGCGGTGCCGTTCTTGACCGTGTTCGAGAACTCGACGTGGGTGTCTTCCAGCTTCTTGGCGACGTTGCCCCAGGTCTCGGAGTACGACTGGATCACCGGCGGGTCGCCTGCCACCGCGTCCAGCATGTCCTTCAGCGGCTGCATGTGTTCCATCAGGAACGACGCCACCGACGACATGAGATAGCCGAACGGGTCGATCGCGGCGCTGGCGAGCTCGCCCGCGAGGCTCAGCACCCCGAGCCCGCCGCCGATCCAATCACCGTTCGAGATGCCGTTGAAGGCGTCCATGGCCGACTCGGCGACGCCGATGCCCGCCGCGTAGCCGTATTCGCTGTTCCCGGCCGTCAGCGGGCCCGGGCCGTCGCCATCCGTCGGCGCCTTCGCGACGAGCGGGTTTCCCTCGGGCATCAGTCGGGCACCTGCACGTTCTTGAATTCCGCCGCGAAGTTCTCGTCCTGTGCCTGGTAGGCGTTCGACGCCGAGCGCACGTTGTTCGCCACCGCTGTCGCGGCTTCGACGGCCTTGTTCAGCGCGTTGATGCCGAACTCCTCGACCGGGTCGAGCATCATCCGGAACGGCTGGCAGATGATGCCGTACGCGTCGGTCGGCATGCTCACCTGCTGGGCGGCGTCGACCGCCGTGCGCAGCCCGTCGGCGATGCCGTCGACCTGCTTGGCGTGCGCGTCGAGGTCGGCGCCGAGCTCGTAACCCTTGCCTGCCATGGTTTCTCCCCTCTACCAGGCCGGATGAACACTAAGAAAGAATGCTGCCGCCGAAATCGTCGTCGTCTTCGTCCTGCGCGCGGCGGCGGCGCGGGACCTGCTTGGGCTGCGGCGGGGTGCCCGTCGCGGGCGGCGGGGGCTCTTCGTCCTCCGGGCCGAAGCGGTGGTGCCGCTCGGGTTCCGGCGGAGCGAGGTCCTCTTCCGGCGGAGCTTCCGGGAAGGTGCTCTGCGCCTCCGCGATCACCCTGCTCGCCGTCTCGTCGGTGGTGCCGACCGTTTCGGCCATCGCCGCCTGCAGCAGTTCCGGGATCCGTGACTGCGCGAGCTGCACGAGCCGCATGACCTGCGACGAGACCTCGGCCATCCGCTTGCCGCTCGCGGCTTCGGCGATGACCAGGTTCGTGAGCAGGCCCTTCGAGTCGATCGTCACCTCGATGGTGTTGTCCTTCGACCGCTCTGTCACGGTCTGCCCCTGCATGCGGGCGGCCATCGCCTGGTAGCGCGCGGCGGTCTCCTGGATCTGCTTCGTCCAGTTGTCCACCATCTGTTCGCTGGCGTCGACGTTGTCCGGCATCGGGACCCTTCCACAAGCTGCATGCTGACGTCTTCACACTGACGGTCCGAAGGAGCCTTCGGTTCCGGAGTGCTCGAAGTTTAGTTCCCGTCCGGTGTACCACCCCGCGCCGACAAAGTCGGCCCCGTCACGCAGCGAAAGGGCCCTTCACCACACAAAGTGCGATGAAGAGCCCTTTCACGCCCTGCGAACTGCCGGGGTCAGAGGTTGCCGCGAGGCTGCGCTGACGGCGCCTCGCCGTTAGAGATTGCCTCGGCGCTCCTGCTCACGCTCGATGGCCTCGAACAGGGCCTTGAAGTTGCCCTTGCCGAAGCCGAGCGAGCCGTGGCGCTCGATGAGCTCGTAGAACACCGTCGGGCGGTCGCCGATCGGCTTGGTGAAGATCTGCAGCAGGTAGCCGTCCTCGTCGCGGTCGACCAGGATGCGGTGCTCCTTGAGCTTCTCGATCGGCACCCGGACCTCGCCGATCCGCGCACGCAGCTCCGGGTCGTCGTAGTAGGAGTCCGGGGTGTCGAGGAACTCGACGCCCGCCGCGCGCATCGCCTTCACCGTCGCGACGATGTCGTTGGTGGCCAGCGCGATGTGCTGGCAGCCCGCGCCGCCGTAGAACTCGAGGTACTCGTCGATCTGCGACTTCTTCTTCGCGATCGCCGGCTCGTTGAGGGGGAACTTGACGCGGTGGTTGCCGTTGGAGACCACCTTGCTCATCAGCGCCGAGTACTCGGTCGCGATGTCGTCGCCGACGAACTCCGCCATGTTCACGAAGCCCATGACGCGGTGGTACCAGTCGACCCAGTAGTCCATCTTGCCGAGCTCGACATTGCCGACACAGTGGTCGACGGCCTGGAACAGCCGCTTCGGCGCACCTTCGGGGCGGACGATCTTGCTCTCGCGCGGCTCGTAGCCGGGCAGGTAGACGCCGGTGTACTTCGACCGGTCGATCAGCGTGTGGCGGGTCTCGCCGTAGGTCGCGATCGCGGCGATACGCACGGTGCCGTGCTCGTCGGAGACGTCGTGCGGCTCTTCGAGGACGGTGGCGCCCTGCGCGCGGGCGTGGTCGATGCAGCGGTCGACGTCGGCGACCTCGAGCGCGAGGTCGATGACGCCGTCGCCGTGGCGGCGGTGGTGGTCGAGCAGCGAGGAGTCGGGCTTGACGCCGCCGGTGATCACGAAGCGCGCCGAACCGGACTTCAGCACGAACGACTTGCGTTCGAAGTTCCCGGTCTCGGGGCCGGAGTACGCGACGAGCCGCATCCCGAACGCGACCTGGTAGAACCACGCGGTCTGCGTGGCGTTGCCCGCGATGAACACCACCGCGTCCATCGACTTCACCGGGAAGGGATCGGTCGAAGAGTCGTGGTCGACGAGGCCGACGAGCTGACGCAGCTGGTCGTAGCTCACGTCGTCAAGAGCACCCTGGGGTTCCACTGTGTGCGTCATGCCATGAGCATCCGAGCGCGTGACAAAATGCGCAATGGTCAAAGATTTCGCTGCACACTATGTCCAGTGGCGCGTGGGGTCGCGCGGTCATAGTGGACAACCTGTGTAGGAGGTAGGCACGATGTCGGAAGTGCTCGACGAGCTGGACGCGCGGCTCCTGCTGTTGCTCACCGACTCGCCCCGGCTCGGAGTGCTCGAATGCGCACGGCGTCTCGGCGTCGCGCGGGGCACCGTGCAGGCCCGGCTGGACCGGCTGACCGAACGAGGGATCCTCGGCGGATTCCCGCCCGAACTCGACCTCGCGGCGATGGGATACGGCCTCACCGCGTTCGCCGTCCTGGAGATCGCGCAGGGCCGCCGGGCCGAGGTCGCGGAGGCGCTGTCCGCGATCGACGAGGTGTGCGAGGTCCACGCGACGACAGGCCAGGGCGACCTTTTCGTGCGGATGGTGGCTCGCAACAACGACGACCTGCAGCGGGTGGTGGACGAGGTGGTCGGCGCGCCGTACGTGCGGCGGACGTCGACGTCGATCGCGTTGTCGACGCCGGTTCCGCCGCGCGTACGGCCGCTGCTCGAACGGCTGGCGCGGAACTAGCGCACTTGGTGCAGGTACCGCGCGGCCGACCGCTGGACGGCCTCGTGCCCGTCGGTGCGGATGATCGCGTCCCACCAGGCGCCGTAGATCGCCTGGAACTCGTACGGTTCGAGCATCTCGGCCGCGCGGCGGACGATCTCCGGGCGCTCCGGGATCAGGTTCGGGTAGCTGTACATCATGCCGACGAAGCGGCGGTCCGGGACGACCTGCAGGATGTCGCCCGAAAGCAGCGCGCCGCGGCCGTTCTCCCCGCCGGGCCAGTGCAGCACGGTCCCGCCGGCGAAATGCACGCCGAGGTTGATCAGCCGCAAGTCTGGGGCGACGTCGAGGGTCGCGCCGCTCCACAGCTTGATCGCCGGATCCGGCCTGCCGATCCACTGCCGGTCGCCCTCGTGCAGGTAGACGGGCACGTCGAAGGCGTGGGCCCACTCGACCATGGTGGTGTAGTAGTGCGGATGGCTGATCGCGATGCCGGTGATCCCGCCGAGTTCGCGGACCTTCGCGACGAGGTCGTCGTCGATGAAGCCCGCGCAGTCCCACAGGAAGTTGCCGGATTCGGCCTTGATCAGCAACGCCCGCTCGCCGATGGCGAAATTGGGCGTGGACCCGACTCCGATGAGACCGGGTCCCTGCTCTTCGACGCGGGCCGTGTACGTGCCGCTGGCGCGAATGGTGTTCAGATCGGTCCACTGTTGTCCGGCCTGCGGGATGTATTGACGTTCGTCTTCGCAGATCGGGCAGTCGGACCGGGGTTCCGCGTACTGCATGCCACAGGCGACGCAGATCGGTAGCTCGCTCATCGTTTCCCTCCAGGTTGATCTGGACGGAAACGCTAACGGCTCATATGCGCGCCCGGCCATATCGGGCCGGGCGCGCGGAGACTCACTTGTCGGTGTACGGCACGGCCTTCACGAGCGTCACCTTCTGGATGCTGCCGTTGGGCAGCTCGTACTCACGGGTCTCGCCCTCTTTGGCGCCGAGCAGCGCCTTGCCGAGCGGGGACTCCGGTGAGTAGACGTCCAGACCGCCCTCTGTGCCCTCTTCGCGCGTCGCCAAGAGGAAGTTCTCGTCTTCGTCGTCACCGTCGTAGCGGACGGTGAGGACCTTGCCCGGTCCCGCGCTGCCGTCGTTGGCGGGCGGCTCGCCCACCTTGGCCGAACGGAGGAGCTCCTGGAGGTGGCGGATGCGGGCTTCGTGCTGGCCCTGCTCTTCGCGGGCGGCGTGGTAACCGCCGTTCTCCTTGAGGTCGCCCTCTTCCCGGCTGTCGTTGATCTTCGCAGCGATGACCGGGCGGAGCTCGATGTAGTGGTCGAGTTCCTGCTTGAGCCTGTCGTAGGCATCCTGGGTCAGCCAGGTCACCTTTGTGTCGCTCACGGTCACCATCTCCTCGTGGGGCCTGCCAGGCTTGGGTGTTCAAGCCGGCCGCCAGGTTCGGCATGGCGTGCCGACCTGGGTGAGATAAAAGGAAAAACACGGCCCGTCTTGGGCCGTGCCGGTAGATCAGAGTAACACGGCGCGAGGCATCGCCGCCGGTGGAATTCGGTCGCGCCTCGGCGTTGGGCGCCCGTTTCACCCCGTTGGCCGCTATGGCCTTGACAGGTACCGTGGTACGTCGTATGAGCACCCGAAGATATCAGCCGTGACGGGCTTTCCGATGCTCTTGATGGTGGTTGTCACCCTGCTGTTCTTCGAACCAGGCTGAATCAGGACCTCTTTGCGGCCGCTTTCCGCGCCCGCCTTGTCACGGACGCGGACGACGCACACCCCCGGGCGGTTCACGTCGTCCCTGGTCACGTTGATCGTGATCTCCATCGCGTCGCCCGGCTTCTCGGCGAATGAGACGCGTTCGCCGTCGATGGGCGCGCTGCCGAAGTTCAGGTACATGGCGTAAGCGATACCGCCGCTGACCAGCAGTGCGATCACGCCGAACACCAGGCGCCGCCAGCGGGCGGGGCGCGCGGCGCGGGTCTTGCCGTACCGGGCGTCCAGTGAGTCCGTCCGGGCGCTTTCCGCGGTGGGAGCGTCCTGTCCCGTGCTCAACCCGGGCCTCCCGGTTGGTGTCGTCGTGCTCGCAGGGACAATGGGGTCGTATGCGAGTGGTTCCCCTCGAGTATCCGCGCCCGGTCGGGCGGGCCGTCAGGCAGGGTCGCAGGGGAATAGGGAACGAGAAGGGGACGTTCGGAGCATGGTGCTAGCCGATGAACCGCCGAAGTCACGCCTCCGCCTGATGGCGGTGCACGCGCACCCCGACGACGAGTCGAGCAAGGGTGCCGCCACGATGGCCAGGTACGCCGCCGAAGGGCACGAGGTCATGGTCGTGACCTGTACCGGTGGCGAAGCGGGCAGCGTGCTGAACCCCGCCATGGACCGTCCCGACGTACTGGCCAACATGACCGAGATCCGCCGGGAGGAGATGGCCCGCGCGGCCAAGATCCTCGGCGTGAGCCACGTCTGGCTCGGCTACCTCGACTCGGGCCTTCCCGAGGGCGATCCGCTGCCGCCGGTCCCGGAAGGCTCGTTCGCGGTCGTCCCGCTCGAAGAGTCCACCGGTGCCCTGGTGAAGGTCATCCGCGAGTTCCGCCCGCACGTGATCGTCACCTACGACGAGAACGGCGGGTACCCGCACCCCGACCACATCCGCACGCACGAGATCTCGGTCGCGGCCTTCGACGCCGCGGGCGAGACGGAGCGCTACCCGGACGCGGGCGAGCCGTGGCAGCCGTTGAAGCTCTACTACGTGCACGGGTTCTCGCGCGCCAGGATGACCGTGTTCCACGAGGGCCTGCTCGCGCGTGGCATCGAGTCACCGTACGAAGAGTGGCTCAAGTCGTGGGACCCGGAGAAGGCCGACGTCATGGACCGGGTGACCACCCGCGTCGAGTGCGGCGACTACTTCGAGCAGCGTGACGAGGCCCTCAAGGCGCACGCCACCCAGATCGACCCGAACAGCCGCTGGTTCGCCGTCCCGCGCGACCTGCAGCGCGAGGTCTGGCCGACCGAGGAGTACGAGCTGGTCCGCTCACTGGTGGACAGCACCCTGCCGGAGGACGATCTGTTCGCCGGTTTGAAGGAGAAGGTGGGCTAAATGAGTTTTGTCGTGCCGGCGTTCGCCGTCGTCGGAGTGACGGTGTCGTCGCAGTTCCTGGCACAGCAGCCCGGCAACGGCGACAACGGCGGCCAGGGTGAGGACTTCGGCAAGTCGTCGCCGGTGGGTTTCCTGATCCTTATCCTGTTCCTGATCGCTGTCGCGCTGCTGGTGCGGTCGATGACCAAGCACCTGAAGCGGCTCCCGGAGAGCTTCGACGAGCCCGCCGCTACGTCGGACGCCGCTTCGGAGACGCCCGCCGACGAGACTTCTGTCGAGAAGGCCGTCGTCGAGGAGCCTGCCGCCGCTCGGGCCGCGGAGAAGCCGGCCGTCAAATCTGACTGAGCGCTGCTATGAAAGGCCCGTTGCTTGCAAATTTTGCAAGTAACGGGCCTTTCATAGCGTTTCCGGACCGAGTCAAAGGCGAGGGTCGACCGGATCCGATTCCATCGCCAGCACCGCGAACACGCATTCGTGCACCCGCCACAACGGTTCCCCGCGCGCCAGCCGCTCCAGCGCCTCCAGCCCCAGCGCGTACTCGCGCAGCGCCAGCGCCCGCTTCCGGTTCAGCCCCCGCTTGCGAAGCCGCGCGAGGTTCTCCGGCAGCGTGTAGTCCGGCCCGTAGATGATCCGCAGGTACTCCCGCCCGCGCACCTTCACTCCCGGCTGCACCAGGCCCCGCGTGCCGCGCGAAAGGTTCGCCGCCGGTTTGACGACCATGCCCTCGCCGCCCGCGCCGGTCAGGTCCAGCCACCATTCGACGCCGCGCGCCACCGACGCCGGGTCGGTGGTGTCGACCGACAGGGTCCGCGTGCGCGTGAACAGGTCGCCGGTGAGCCGGTCCAGCCGCGCGAGATGCCAGTCGTGCGGCCGGTCGTGGTACGACTTCCCTTCCGACGCGAGCACCTGGAACGGCGCCAGCCGGACGCCGTCGAGGCCGTCGGTCGGCCAGCAGTAGCGCCGGTAGGCCCGCCGGTACGCGTCGACGGCGGACTCGCGCACCCGCGTCCGCGCCAAAAGCTCCGAGACGTCGACCCCGCGAGCGGCCGCGGCGTCCAGTGAAGCGACGGCCGAGGGCAGCACGGACTGGGCCGCCGCGCCGACGGACGCGTACTGGTCCGAGATCAGCGAGCCCGCCTTCGCGCTCCACGGCAGCAACTCCGCGTCGAGCAGCAGCCAGCCGGTGTCCAGCTCGTCGAACAGTGCCGACGCGGCTTCGCGGACGCCGTCGAGCAGCCGTGCGTTCTGTTCGGGTGCGAAGAACGGCCGCCCGGTGCGGGTGTACACCGCGCCGGGTCCCCGGATCCCGAACCGCGCGGGAGCCACGTCCTCGTCACGGCACACGAGCACGATCGCCCGCGATCCCATGTGCTTCTCTTCGCACACGACCGACTGGACGCCCGCCGCGCGGAACTCGGCGAAGGCCTCCTCGGGGTGTTCGAGGTAGTCGTCCAGGGCGGACGTCGCACAGGGCGCCATGGTCGGCGGCAGGTACGGCAGCCAGCGCGGGTCGACGGCGAACCGGCTCATCACCTCCAGTGCCGCCGCCGACTGCTCGGCGGAGACCCCGACCCGGCCGTGGTGGCGGGTCTCGACGATCCGCTTCCCGGTGACGTCGCCCAGTTCCAGTACCGCGGGCTCGCGTCCGTCCAGCGGCCGCTCCGGTTCGAGCGGGCGCACCGGTTCGTACCAGACCTTCTTCGCCTTCACCGAGACGACTTCCCGCTCCGGGTAACGCAAAGCGGTCAGCTTGCCGCCGAAGACACAGCCCGTGTCGAGGCACATGGTCCCGTTGACCCACTCCGGCTCCAGCGTCGGCGTGTGTCCATAGAGGACTGTCGCGGTCCCGCGGTAGTCGCGCGCCCACGGCAGCCGCACCGGCAGGCCGTACTCGTCGGTCTCGCCGGTGGTGTCGCCGTACAGCGCGGTGCTCCGTACGCGACCGGACGCGCGCCCGTGGAACTTCTCGGGCAGGCCCGCGTGCGCGACGACGAGCTTGCCGCCGTCGAGGACGTAGTGCGCGATGAGGCCGTCGCAGAATTCCCGCGCCTCGGCACGGAATTCCTCGTCCTGCGCGGCGAGCTGCTCCAGTGACTCCGCGAGGCCGTGCGCCACCTTGACCTTGCGCCCGTTCAGCGCGCGGACCAGTTTCTGCTCGTGGTTCCCGCAGACGACCAGCGCGCTGCCCGCCTCGGCCATCGCCATCACGCGGCGCAGCACGCCCGGGGTGTCGGGTCCGCGGTCGACGAGGTCGCCGACGAACACCGCGGTGCGTCCTTCGGGGTGCACGCCGTCGGCGTAACCCAGTTCGGTGAGGAGTTCCTCCAGTTCCTCGCGGCAGCCGTGGACGTCGCCGATGACGTCGAACGGCCCGGTCAGATCGCGGCGGTCGTTGCGCAGCGGCTCGACGACGATCTCCGCTTCGGCGACCTCGGCTTCGCTCCGCAGCACGTGCACGCGGCGGAAACCCTCGCGCTCCAACGACTTCAGCGAGCGGTGCAGCTCGCCGCGCTGGCGGCGGACGACGTGCTCGCCGAAGTCGCGGTCCGGCCGGGACTCGTTGCGTTCGTGGCAGAGCTTGACCGGCAGGTCCAGCACGATCGCCGTCGGCATGACGTCGTACTCCTTCGCCAGTTTCAGCAGGCTCGCCCGGGAGGCGCGCTGGACGTTCGTCGCGTCGATGACGGTGACCCGTCCGGCTTCGAGCCGCTTCGCCGCGACGTAATGGAGCACGTCGAAAGCGGCGGCCGACGCGCTCTGGTCGTTCTCGTCGTCGGCCACCAGACCGCGGAAGTAGTCGCTGGACAACACCTGAGTCGGCGCGAAATGCGTCCGCGCGAAGGTGGACTTGCCGGAGCCGGAGGCCCCGACGAGCACGACGAGGGACATGTCGGGAATGGTCAGTTTCATGCCACGGCCTCCTTTCGAGACGTGAAGACCGCCATTTGGGTCGGCGGTCCTGATTCCTGGGACTCCGGTCCCACCGGGAGCAGCCGGACCTCGTAGCCGCGCCGGGACGCGACACCCTCGGCCCACGAACGGAACTGCTCGCGTGTCCATTCGAAACGGTGGTCGGCATGCCGGAAGCGGCCCTCTTCGAGGAACTCGAAATGCCGGTTGAACTCGGCGTTCGGCGTCGTGACGAGCACGGTCCGCGGTGCGGCGACGCCGAAAACGGCGTGCTCCAACGCGGGCAGGCGCTCCTCGTCGACGTGCTCGATCACCTCCATCAGCACGGCCGCGTCGTATCCGGCCAGCGACGGATCCGCGTAGGTCAGCGCGGACTGCCGGAGGGTGATCCGGGCCTTGTCCTTGAGCCGTTTGTCGGCGATGTCGAGCGCGCTCGCGGACACGTCGACGCCGACGATTTCGGTGAACGACGGTTCCTTCTGGAGCACGCGCAGCAGCGCGCCCGCGCCGCACCCGAGGTCGAGCACGCGCCTCGCACCCGCGGCCCGGAGCGCCGCGAGCACACTGCCGTGGCGCTGGACGGCCAGCGGCTCCGGCCGGTCCGGCAGCTCGGTGACCAGCGCTTCGGCCTCGGCCGGAACGTCGTCCGCTTCGGCCAGCCGCTCGAGCGCGTACGAGACGATCGGCCGACGCCGTTCGAGGTACCGGTTGGTGATCAGCTCCCGTTCCGGGTGTCCGGCGAGCCAGCCCTCGCCGACCCTCAGCAGCTTGTCGGCCTCGTCCTGGCCGATCCAGTAGTGCTTGTCGCCGTCGAGCGCGGGCAGCAGGACGTACAGGTGCCGCAACGCGTCGACGACGCGCTGCGTCCCGGTCAGCCGGAGATCGACGTAGCGGGAATCGCCCCACCGCGGGAATTCGGGGTCGAGCGGGATGGGCTCGGCCTCGACCTGCCAGCCCAGCGGCTCGAACAGCTTGTGGACGACCTCGGCGCCGCCGCGCGCGGTCAGTGACGGCACGTGGATCTCCAGCGGGAAGCGCTCGTCGACCAGCTCCGGCCGGTTCGCGCACCGGCCGGCCAGCGCGGTGGTGAAAACGGCCCGCAGCGCCACCGCCAGATACGAGCCGCCCGCGTACGGCCGGTCGTTGACGTACTGGGTCAACGACGTCCCGCCGCCGCGCACGAGCTCGATCGGGTCGATCTCGGCCAGCAGGGCGACGGTGCAGCGCTCTTCGGCCGCTTCGGGGTAGAAAACGTGCGCCGTCCCGGCCGAGAGCGTGAACGACTGCGCCTTCTCCGGATGCTTGTGCAGGAGAAAGCCCAGGTCGGTGGCGGGTGTCCGGGTGGTCGTCATGGTCAGCAACACCGCGTCAGTGTCGCGCAGACGGCCGTTCCGCGCGCCCGCTTTTCCGCGTGCGACCCTGATGGCATGTCGAACCGCCTGAAGGCCGCGACCAGTCCGTACCTGCTGCAGCACGCCGAGAACCCGGTGGACTGGTGGCCCTGGGGAGAAGAGGCGCTGGCCGAGGCGAAACGGCGGAACGTGCCGATCCTGCTTTCGGTCGGCTACGCGGCCTGCCACTGGTGCCATGTCATGGCGCACGAGTCCTTCGAGGACGAAGCCACCGCGACGCTGATGAACGCGAACTTCGTCAACATCAAGGTGGACCGCGAGGAGCGCCCGGACATCGACTCGGTGTACATGGCGGCCACGCAGGCGATGACCGGTCAGGGCGGCTGGCCGATGACGTGTTTCCTGACCCCGGAGGGCGAGCCGTTCCACTGCGGCACCTACTACCCGCCGTCGCCGCGGCCGGGGATGCCGTCGTTCTCCCAGTTGCTCGTCGCCGTCGCCGAGGCCTGGGGTGAGCGTCCGGACGAACTGCGGTCCGGCGCCCGGCAGATCATCGCCCATCTCACGGAGAAGAGCGGCCCGCTGCCCGAGTCCGTTGTGGACGCCGCGGCGCTGGACGCCGCGGTCGCCCTGCTGCGCAAGGAATACGACGCCGAGACCGGCGGCTTCGGGGGAGCGCCGAAGTTCCCGCCGACGATGGCGCTGAACTTCCTGCTCCGTCACCACGAGCGCACCGGATCCGATCTCGGCCCCGTCGCGCACACCGCGGAGGCGATGGCCCTCGGTGGACTCAACGATCAGCTCGCCGGTGGCTTCGCGCGCTACTCGGTCGACGCGCGCTGGGAAGTTCCGCACTTCGAAAAGATGTTGTACGACAACGGGTTGCTCCTGCGTTTCTACGCTCAGTTCCACGGCGTGACCGGGCTCGCGTACGCGCGGCGGACGGTTGAGGAGACCGCGGAGTTCCTGCTGCGTGATCTCGGGACGGCCGAAGGCGGATTCGCCGCTTCGCTCGACGCGGACACCGAGGGTGTCGAGGGGCTCACCTATGTCTGGACCTCCGCGCAGCTCGTCGAGGTGCTCGGTGAGGAGGACGGCGCATGGGCGGCCGAGCTGTTCCAGGTGACCGAGCGGGGCAACTTCGAGCACGGCGCGTCGACCCTGCGGCTGCGTGAGCCGCATCCAGAGGACGAATTGCGTTACGAGCGCGTCCGCCGCGCCCTGCTGGCCACGCGGGACGGACGCCCTCAGCCCGCCCGTGACGACAAGGTCATCGCCGCCTGGAACGGGCTCGCGATCGGCGCGCTCGCCAAGGCGGGCGCCCGGCTCGACCGTCCACAGTGGATCGATGCGGCCGCCCGCGCGGCGGCTTTCCTGATGGACACCCATTTCGTGGACGGACGACTGCGGCGAACCTCGCGCGATGGCGTCGTCGGCACGACGGCCGGGGTGCTGGAGGACTACTCCTGTCTCGCCGAGGGGCTGCTCGAACTCCACCAGGCGACCGGAGAGCCGCGGTGGCTCGCCGACGCGATCACCTTGTTGGACCTCGCCTTGGCGCATTTCGGCGTCCCGGACTCGCCGGGTGCCTACTACGACACGGCCGACGACGCGGAGGTGCTGGTGCAGCGGCCCTCCGACCCGACCGACAACGCGAGCCCGTCGGGAGCCTCGGCGCTGGCGAACGCGTTGCTGACCGCGTCCGTGCTGGCCGGGCACGACCAGGTGGGCCGCTACCGCGAGGCGGCCGAGCAGGCGCTGTCCCGCTCTGGACTGCTCGCCTCGCGCGCGCCGCGTTTCGCCGGGCACTGGCTGACCACAGCCGAAGCCGCCGCTGCCGGCCCGGTGCAGGTGGCCGTCGTCGGTCCGGATGCCGCTTCGCGCTCGGACTTGCTGGCCGCGGCTCTCTCCGCGCTGCCGGACGGCGCTGTGGTCGTGAGCGGGACTCCGGATGCCGACGGCGTGCCGCTGCTCGCCGACCGCCCGCTGGTCGAGGGTGGCGCTGCCGCTTACGTGTGCCGCGGGTACGTGTGCGAGCGCCCGGTCACGACGGCGGAGGAACTGCGCGCCCAGCTCGGCTGAGCAGTGCTAGGAAAGGCCCGTTACTTGCAAATTTTGCAAGTAACGGGCCTTTCCTAGCGCGCGGGGGACCGTCGACCGCAGGTTTCGCCGGGGGAGAACACGGCTGTCTTTCGGCCGTTGCGAGCGTAGCGTCGGTAGCGTTGTAATCATGTAATCGCGGAGGCGAGCATGCACACCTACTTCAGGACGGCGAGGCATATGGGACGCGGTGGCTGGAAGGGCCGGGGCGGCTGGCAGCAGGCGGAGACCCCCTCGGCGGACGACGCGGCGGCGTGGTTCGGCGGACGGCTCCCGGAGGGCTGGTTCACCGGAGACCCCCAGGTCACGGTGGATCGCGAGGAGATCGTCATCGTCGGCGAACTCCAGCCGCTCACCGGTGACTACGCCGACGACGCCGCCCGCGCGGCGGCCGAAGACGGCCGGATCAGCAGGTTCCGCGAGGAGACCCGCGACGAGCGGATCGAGATCGCGCGCCAGGCCGAGCACCGGTATCAGCGCAAGGTCGCCTGGGGCGCGAGCCTCGGTGGCACGAGGCACCTGTTCACCACGCATTCGGCGCCGGTCATGACCAGGCTGCGGCAGCCCGAACGCCTGGTCCTCGACACCCTCGTCGACGCAGGCGTCGCGCGGTCGCGGTCCGAGGCGCTGGCCTGGGCGGTCCGGCTGGTCGGGGAGCACGCGGACACGTGGCTCGCCGAGCTCCGGGAAGCGATGACCAAGGTCGACGATCTCCGCTCACAGGGACCGGACCTTTCCTGAGGCGGGCGTCTCCGCGGGCAAGCGGTGTTCGACGTCCGAGGGTTGCCGAACTGGGGAAGCCGGTCCGATTCGTGCTGCGCCCCCCGATGCGGTGCGGCAGGCTGAGCGCAGACCGCACCGCATCGGAGGAATCGTGGACACACCAGGACTTCCCGCGAAGATCGACCCGGACGCGCTGACCACCGTCCTCGATGGACGGTGGGCCGGGCTTCGCCGCGCAGTACGCGCGCAGATGGCCGCGGAGGACTTCAAGGACCCCGTCGACCTCGACGTCGAGGCACACCGCGCGCAGGTCCTCGACTGGCTGCGGCTGCTCGCCCGCACCGACCGGCCGGGACTCGGCTTCGACCCGGCGCACGGCGGTGGCGGCGACGTCGGCGGTTCGGTGATGTCGTTCGAGATGCTGGGGTTCGGCGACCTCTCGCTGATGGTCAAGGCAGGCGTCCAATGGGGACTGTTCGGCGGCGCGGTGCAGCTGCTCGGCACCGAGCGTCACCACGAGCGCTACCTGCGCGAGATCAAGGACCTGGACCTGCTGGGCTGCTTCGCGATGACCGAGCACGGCCACGGCTCGGACGTCCAGCACCTGCGCACCACCGCGACCTACGACCCGGCCACGCGCGAGTTCGTCGTGCACACGCCGGACCGCGGCGCGATGAAGGAGTACATCGGCAACGCCGCCCGCGACGGCGAAGTCGCGGTCGTGTTCGCGCAGCTGATCACCGGCGGCGAGTCGCGCGGCGTGCACGCGTTCGTGGTGCCGATCCGCGGTGAGGGCGCGAGCGGTGTCGAGATCGAGGACTGCGGGCGCAAGGCGGGCCTCAACGGCGTCGACAACGGACGGCTCACTTTCACCCAGGTGAGGGTTCCGCGCGAGGCGCTGCTCAACCGGTTCGGTGATGTCGCCGAGGACGGTACGTACACGAGCCCGATCGAAAGCGACGGCCGCCGGTTCTTCACGATGCTCGGCACGCTGATCCGCGGACGGGTCAGCGTCGCGGGCAGTGCCGGCAGCGCGACGAAGCGCGCTTTGGCGCTGGCCGTCCGGTACGCCGAGCAGCGGCGGCAGTTCGCGCGGCCCGAGGGTGACGAGGTCGTGATCCTCGACTATCGCGCCCACCAGCGGAAACTGCTGCCCGCGCTGGCGACGTCGTACGCACTGCACTTCGCACAGGAAGCGCTCGTCTCGACACTTCACGACATCGCCGAGGACGCGCCGGAGGAAGAGCAGCGAGAGCTGGAATCGCGGGCCGCCGGGATCAAGGCCGTCTCGACCTGGCACGCGACGGCCACCATCCAGGCCGCTCGCGAGGCGTGCGGCGGCTCCGGCTACCTCTCGGAGAACCTGCTCGCCGGGCTGAAGGCCGACACGGATGTCTTCACCACCTTCGAGGGTGACAACACCGTGCTGCTGCAGCTGGTCGCGAAGGGCCTGCTGACCAGCTACAAGGACCATTTCGAAGACCTGAGCCCGCTCGCGACCGCGCGGTTCGTGGCGGAGCAGTTCGTCGAGGCCGTGATCGAACGGACGTCGGCGCGCAAGGTCGTCGAGCGGCTCACCGACGCCGACGACAGCGACGTCCTCTACTCGCGGGAATGGCACCTGAAGCTGTTCGAAGACCGAGAAGAGCACGTACTCGGCGGGGTCGCGCAACGTCTGCGTAAGGCCGCGTCGGATCCCTTCGGTGTTTTCAATGACGCGCAGGACCACGTGCTGCGCGCCGGACGAGTGCACGTCGACCGGGTGGTGCTGGAGGCGTTCATCGGCGCGATCGAGCGCTGTGCCGACGCGGAGGCGCGGGAACTGCTCGAGCGCGTCTGCGACCTCTACGCGCTCGCGAACATCGAGGCGGATCGAGGCTGGTTCCTCGAACACGGACGCCTGACCTCGGGGCGCTCGAAGGCCGTCACCGCCGCGGTGAACGCGCTGTGCGCCGACCTGCGCCCGCACGCGCGGACGCTCGTGGACGCCTTCGCTATCCCCGAGCAGTACCTAGCGGCTCCGATGCTGCAGGACTGAGCCCGGCACGCTGCTCGGCGAGCTCGACCCGCAACGCCTTGACCTCGCGGGTCAGCTCGTCGAGGTGCTCGCGAGTGACGGCCTGCGCGCTCTCGTCGGCTTCGGTCACCCGGCGGATCAGCCACGACGCCAGCGTCGCGGTGACCACACCGAGCAGGGCGATCCCGGCCACCATCAGTCCCACCGCGACGACGCGGCCGGTGCCGCTGATGGGGTACCGGTCGCCGTAGCCGACCGTGGTGATCGTCGTGATCGACCACCACACCGCGTCCGGGAAGTCGGAGATCGGCGCGTCCGGCGCGGCGCGTTCGGCGTCGAGTACGGCGAGTGCCGAACAGAACACGATGAGCGCCGTCGCGCCCACCGTGTAGATCACGACGCGGCCGCGCAGCGACAAGCCCGCGTTGCGGTTGAGGACGTTGAGCACCGTGACCAGCCGGAGCAGCCGCAGCTGCCGGATCAGCGGGAGCACGATGATCAACAGGTCGAAGATGTTGTTCTTCAGGAAATCCCGTTTGTCCTCAGCGTGTTTGAGGCGGACGCCGTAGTCCAGGGCGAAGACCGACCAGGAGATCCAGGTGACCACCTCGCACCAGACCCGGCCGGTGTGCCCGAGCGAGGGTTGGAGGATCGGCCACGCGTAGGCGGCCAGGAACAGTACGGCGGCGGCGTTGAGCGGCCACTCCATCCGCTTTTCCCACATCGGGCGTCTCCTCACCTGGCCTTTTCCAGGTGCGTACGTTAAGCGATGTCGAGGGCTGTGCCATAGAGTTTCCCGGTTTTGAGGGTGATGAAAAGCCTGCGCTCGTCCGGGTCTTCCTGTGTCCGGACGACTTCGGAGAGTTCCGCTTCCCCTTCCACGACGGCGAATTTCCAGTGATCGGCGCTGGAGACGTAAAGGGACGCGTGCGGATTGTTACGGATCTGCTTGACCTTCAGACGGTCTTCGGTCGTGCTGATCCGGATCTCGCGGGTCTCGGGATCCCACTTGTAGACGACGGTGGAGAGATGCGGACGGCCGTCGCGCTTGAGGGTCGCGAGGGCGCCGAAGGTGTGCTCGGCGAGGAAGGCGCTGAGGGCGGCGTCGTCGAGGGCGCGGGGCGGTGCGTTCTTGGCCATGACGACGATCATGGTTCCTGTGGTGGGGGCTGGGAAGAAGGCACTTTCTTGTGCCAGAGGGAACACGCGTGTGTCCGTCCTGGTCACGACCCACCCAGCCGAACAGTTGATCGCGCCATACCTCCGGCTGACCCGTCGTTTCCGCCTGCGTCCCCCGCGTTCGGCTGAGGCGCGCCGTCCTCGATCCCGCGACGCTGAACCGCATGGGAAACGAGTTGAGCAGACGCGGAGTGCTGGCCGGCGCGGCCGCCGTCGGAGCGACCATCGGCCTCGCGGGAGCCGCCGACGCGGCCGAGTCCGGCCCGCTGACGATCCGGCGCGGCGACCCGCGTTACGACGGTTTGGTACGCGCCAACAACTTCCGGTTCGTCGGCGACCCCGACGAAGTCCGGCTGGCCGGAACCACAGGCCAGGTCGTGCGCGCGGTTTCGGACGCGGTCCGCGCGGGGCGGCGGGTCGCGGTCCGCAGCGGCGGGCACTGTTTCGAGAACTTCACGGCCGATCCGGCGGCGCGGACATTGATCGATCTGTCGCAATTGGACGCCGTCGGCTTCGATCCCGTACGCCGCGCGTTCTTCGTCGAACCCGGCGCGACCCTCGGGCAGGTGTACAAAACCCTCGGCCGCGGTTGGGGCGTGACGATCCCGGCGGGCGGCTGCCCGGAGGTCGGCGCGGGCGGGCATATCGCCGGCGGCGGGTACGGTCCGCTGTCGCGTCGGTACGGCGCCGTGGTCGATCACCTGGAAGCCGTCGAGGTGGTGGTGGCGGACCGGGCGGGCGTGCGCGCGGTCGTCGCGTCGCGCGATCGGAACCAAGACTTGTGGTGGGCGCACACCGGTGGCGGCGGAGGCAACTTCGGCGTCGTGACGCGCTACTGGCTCCGCTCGCCCGGCGCCACCGGCACCGATCCGGCCCGGCTGTTGCCTCCGCAACCGCGGGAGATGCTGACCTGTCTGGCCGTCTGGTCCTGGGACGAACAGGCGCTCACCCGGGTCCTGCGGAACTTCGGTACCTGGATGGAACGCAACAGCGCCCCCGGCTCGCCGAACGCCGGTCTGTATCCGATCCTCGACCTGAAGCACCGCAACAACGGAAGCTTCGAACTGACCGTTCAAGCCGACGCCGACCTCCCCGGCGTGGATCAGCTGGTGACCGATCTCGTCACCGGGCTCGGGGTCGAGCCCGCGTACACCTATCGGCACAAGTCGCCGTGGTCGCACATGACGACCTGGCCGGGCCTCGGGCAACCCGGCGATGTGGCGACGCGCCGGTACAAGATCAAGGCCGCGTACCTGAACCGGTCGTTCACCGATGCCCAGATCGCGGCGATTCGGCGGCACTTGAGCGGGGAGACCACGGTCCAGGGCGGGATGCAGCTCGTCGGCTACGGCGGCCAGGTCGGCGCCGTCGCCCCCGAGGCGACCGCGATCGCGCAGCGCGGGGCGATCATGAAGGCGGTCTACAGCTCACTCTGGCTGGAGCAGTCCGATGACGCGGCGAACCTGGCCTGGGTGCGGGAGTTCTACCGGGACGTCTACTCGTCGACCGGTGGCGTGCCGGTCGACGACGGTTCGTACATCAACTATCCCGACGTCGACCTGGCCGATCCGGCCTGGAACACGTCCGGCGTGCCTTGGCAGACGCTGTACTACCAGGGCAACTACCCGCGTCTGCGGCAGGTGAAGGCGCGATGGGATCCGCGGAACGTCTTCACCCACGCGCTCGGGATCTGAACCGCTCAGTCGAGACAGAACTCGTTGCCCTCGATGTCCTGCATGACGATGCAGGACTCGTTCTCCTCGTCGGCGAGCATCACGCGTTCGCAGACCGCGCCGAGCGGGATCAGCCGATCGCGCTCGGCTTCGAGGGCGGCGAGGCGTTCGGCGCCCACGAGCCCAGTGCCGACCCGCACACAGAGATGCACCCGGTTCTTGACGACCTTGCCCTCGGGAACGCGCTGGAAGTACATCCGCGGGCCCGCCCCGGTGGGATCACTGCAGACGAAGCCCTTGTCCCGGTCCTCCGGCGGCAGCGAGTCGTTGTACGCGTCCCAGCTCGCGAAGCCCTCCGGGGGCGGCGGTACGACGTAACCCATCACCTCGCACCAGAACCGGGCGACGCGCTCGGGTGACGCGCAGTCGAAAGTGATTTGGACCTGCCTGATCGTCCCCATCACCTCACCCTAGTGGCGAGGTGTCAGGCGTACATCGCCAGCCAGATCGCGACGTAGTGCGAGCTGGCCGCCAGCACCGTGCAGGCGTGGAAGTACTCGTGGTACCCGAAGGTGTCCGGGAAGTGGTTCGGCCACTTGACGGCGTAGAACACCGCGCCCAGCGTGTAGAACAGCCCGCCGACGCAGAGCAGGACGAGCGCCGCGACACCGGCGTGCGCGCCCAATTCGGGCAGGACGAAGACGGCGACCCAGCCCAGTGCGATGTAGATCGGCACGCCCAGCCAACGAGGCGCGTTCGGCCACAGCATCTTCAGGGTGACGCCGCCGATCGCGCCGCCCCACACGATCGCCAGCACGATGTACCCGGTCGGCTGGGACATCGCCAGAAGGGTGAACGGCGTGTAAGTGCCCGCGATGAAGAGAAAGATCATCGAATGGTCGGCGCGCTTCATCCATTCGTATGCTCGTGGGCTCCACAAGCGACGGTGATACAGCGCGCTGACGCCGAAGAGACCGAGCACGGTCAGCCCGTAGA
This sequence comes from Amycolatopsis sp. lyj-84, assembly GCF_046549075.1. NCBI lineage: Bacteria > Bacillati > Actinomycetota > Actinomycetes > Pseudonocardiales > Pseudonocardiaceae > Amycolatopsis > Amycolatopsis sp. lyj-84. The sequence goes on along the minus strand of NZ_JAJPWO010000009.1, from coordinate 145,745 downwards.
CCGAAGTGGACAAAGCGGCTATAGGTGACACTGTGGACGCGGCGAGACTGATCAGGGTCACGGCGCCGGCGACTGCGACGAAGAAGGACCAGAAGTGGATGTGCCCGCGCAGGCGCGGACGCGTGTCCACCAAGGGCGCGGGGCCGGACGGCTGCTGTTCGGACTCTACGCTCACTCCTCCCAGGTTACGGCACCGTAGGTTTTTTACCAGTCTCCGTGGCGCGTCCCACTGAGGCCCGCGGGGTGACTACTCTCCACTGGCGTGAGTCTTCGGTCCTTCTTGTCAGACGTCGTGTACAGCGCCTACGGCAGGCGCCTGATCCAGCAGGCCAAGGGGCGCCATCCACGCCACATCGCCATCATGCTGGACGGCAACCGTCGCTGGGCGCGCGAAGCGGGCTTCACCGACGTCGCCGACGGCCACCGCGCCGGCGCCAAGAAGATCGCCGACTTCCTGAGCTGGTGCAACGAGGCCGACGTCGAGGTCGTCACCATGTGGCTGCTCTCGACCGACAACCTCGGCCGCGCGGCCGAGGAACTGAGCCCCTTGCTGAAGATCATCACCGACGTCACCGACGAACTCGCCGCGCCGAACACGCCGTGGCGGCTCCGCATCGTGGGAGCCCTTGACCTGCTGCCGCCGGAGGTCGCGAAGGCCCTCAGCGCGGCCGCGGAGCGCACTGAGGGGCGTTCCGGGATGGAGGTCAACGTCGCGGTCGGTTACGGAGGGCGTCAGGAGATCGCCGACGCGGTCCGCAAGCTCCTGCTCCAGCACGCCGACGAGGGCACCTCGATCCGCGAACTCGCGAAGATCCTGGACGTCGACCATATTTCCGAACACATGTACACCTCGGGCCAGCCCGATCCGGATCTGATTATCCGCACCTCGGGTGAGCAGCGGCTTTCCGGATTTCTGCTCTGGCAATCGGCCCATTCGGAATTCTGGTTCACCGAAGCGTATTGGCCCGCATTCCGCCGGGTCGATTTCCTCCGCGCCATGCGTGATTACGCCTGGCGGCATCGGCGCTTCGGTTCCTGAGGTACCTGACTTCGGACAAGACGAAGGCCCCGGAGTGCACTTCCGGGGCCTTCGACGTCCACACCGAAGATCAGTGGTGGTGGTGCTCCAGCGAGTGGAGGACCAGGGCCGGGCTGGTGAGGACACCGGTGTAGGCGCCGGCGACCAGGGAAGCGGCACCGTAGCCCAGTGCGCCACCGCCCTCGATGAAGGTGTTGTAGGCGTCACCGAACGTGGGGTCCGGGGTACCGGTGGTGTCACCGGTCGCGGCGAACGCGGTTCCGCCGACCATCATGAGACCCGCGGCGACGGCGGAAACGAAACCAGCCTTCTTCAGCACTGCGCACACTCCTTGGTAGAGATATTCAGGGATCCGGGGCACGGAGATCCGGTGGGTGTGTCCCGCAGTGAGAAAATTACTCGCTATTCAGGTCTTGTGACCGCCTCGTAATCCCATTGTGTGAGCCGAAAAAGGTTCATTTCACTCGGTACGGTTCTCTGTCTCGGACGCAAAATGCGCTCCGCTACCGACCGTGGTAGAACCCGGATTTCGATCAGGCGAACGCCCTCTGTCGCGTTAATCCATCCGGGTCACGTCGACGAGCGTCCCTGAATGGTGATCGACACTACGCACCGTGATGGTGACCAGGTGTTGATGTCACGCGACCGACAGTGAGATGACGGTTTGGCGAATCACCGTGGTGGCTGCCTGCGCGATCGCCCCGACGCAGGTACCTTCCGAAAGTGAGGGTTCGCGTCCCATGCGGACTCTCACGGGAGGCCCTGGTCGTGGCAGTTGTCGACAGGGCGGCACAGCCGCCCAGTGGATGCACGAGGGGGCCGGCACCCGGCCCTCGCGGCCGTGCCGACTGACGCGGAAAGCGTCAGAAGGAGCGGTTAGCCAGGGAGGTGCCCGGCCCAGCGAGTGCGGGCGTGGTGCCACGCCCACGAGGGAGATGCCGTCGTGACTGCGCAGCGTTCACCCCGCAAGGCCTCTGGCCGTTCTTCGACCGGTGCCCCTGGCCCGGAGAAAGCCTCGATCTCGCCCGAATCCCAGCGGTCCACTTACGTGCTCGACACGTCGGTCCTGCTCTCTGACCCCTGGTCGGTGACTCGTTTCGCCGAACACGCGGTCATACTCCCGCTGGTCGTCATCAGTGAACTGGAGGCGAAACGTCACCATCCCGAACTGGGGTGGTTCGCGCGCGAAGCGCTTCGCATGCTCGACGACCTGCGTCGTCAGCACGGCAGGCTCGACGCGCCGATCCCGATCGGTGAGCACGGCGGCACCCTGCAGGTGGAGTTGAACCACTCCGACCCCACGGTGCTCCCGGTCGGCTTCCGCACCGACTCCAACGACCACCGCATCCTCGCCTGTGCGCTCAACCTGGCGGCGGAACGCGCGTCGGTCACGCTGGTGACCAAGGACATCCCCCTGCGTGTCAAAGCGGGCGCCGTCGGCCTCGAGGCCGACGAGTACCGCGCGCAGGAGGTGACGCCCTCGGGCTGGACGGGCATGGCGGATGTGGACGTATCCCAGACCCTGGTCGACGCGCTGTTCAGCGGGTCTTCCGTGGATCCCGCGGAATTCGGGATGCCCGAGGTCGGTGAGCTGCCCTGTCACACCGGGTTGCGGCTGCTCGCGGGCAGTTCGAGCGCGCTGGGCAGGGTCACCGCGGACAAGCGGATCCGGCTCGTGCGGGGTGACAAGGAGGCGTTCGGCCTGCACGGCCGGTCGGCCGAGCAGCGGGTGGCGCTGGATCTCCTGCTGGACTCCGATGTCGGCATCGTCTCGCTGGGCGGGCGCGCCGGTACCGGCAAGTCGGCGCTCGCGCTCTGCGCGGGGCTGGAATCGGTGATGGAACGCCGCCAGCACCGCAAGGTCGTGGTGTTCCGGCCGGTGTACGCGGTCGGCGGGCAGGAACTGGGCTACCTGCCCGGTTCCGAGAGCGAGAAGATGCAGCCGTGGGCGCAGGCGGTGTTCGACACCCTCGGCGGGCTGGTCAGCCAGGACGTCCTCGACGAGGTCTTCGACCGCGGCATGCTCGAGGTGCTCCCGCTGACGCACATCCGCGGCCGGTCGCTGCACGACACGTTCGTCATCGTCGACGAGGCGCAGTCCTTGGAGCGCAACGTGCTCTTGACCGTGCTTTCGCGGCTCGGCACGGCTTCGCGGGTCGTGCTCACACATGACGTCGCGCAGCGCGACAACCTGCGGGTCGGGCGGCACGACGGCGTTTCGGCGGTGATCGAGAAGCTCAAGGGACATCCGCTGTTCGCGCATGTCACGCTGACCCGTTCCGAGCGCTCGCCGATCGCGGCGCTGGTCACCGAAATGCTGGAGGACCACGGATAGCCGATCGGGGAGTCCTCTTGGGACAGTCCTAAGGGGACTCCCCGTGCTTCCTTCGCACCGCGGCGGAATCGGCCTCGTGACTCGGACCGTGGGAAAGGCGGTCCGGCGCCGCCGTGGAGTAGAAACAGGAGATCGCCGGGACGACGAGCGGATCGCGATCGGCGGTGAGGCTCAGCAGGAGATCCCAGTCGTCCATTTCGACCAGTGACTCGTCGAAGCGGGCTTCCGTCAAGCCCGCGCGATGGGCGACGGCGCCGGTGTCGGCGAGGTTCTCCTTGAGCAGGGCTTCGCGGCTGTACGGCTTCAGCAGCAGCTCCGGCAGACCTTCGACGTCGTCGATGACGTACGCGCCGTACGCGACGGTGATCTCCGGGTGCTCGCCGAACGCCCACGCCAACGCCTTGAGCCACAAGGGATGCATGGTGTTGTCGTCGTCGAGGTAGGCGACGGCGTCGCCGGTCGCCACGGCGAGCGCGGCGTTGCGTGCGGCGCTGACCCTGTTGTGCGCCACGCGGATCGTGCGGATACGCGGATCTTCGAGGGCCGCGAGGACTTTGGGCGTGGCGTCCGAACTGGCATCGTCGACGACGATCAGTTCCCAGTTCTCGTAACGCTGCGCGAGGACCGACTCGATCGCGCGGGGCAGCAGCCCGGCGCGATCGTGCGTGGGCAGGACGACGGAGATCTTCGGGGTGGCGGCGAGTTCCAGCGGCTCTAGCCACTGGGTGAAGGTCTGAACGGCGCGGGCGGCTTCGAGCCGGCCTGTCCGGAGATGAAGGCCTTCGAAGGCGGTGTCGTGGCCGCCGAGCCAGCCGTCGAGCGCTTCTTGCCGCGAGCCGATGGCCTCCTGCTTGGCCTCGACCGTGGTGGTGCGCGCGTCACCGTCCCGCAGTGCCCGGTCGTGGTCCTCCAACCAGGCGTTGTGGTGCTCCAGTTTCGCGCGCAACCGCTCCAGTTCCGCGGCCTGGGCCGCGACCACGGAACGCAGTTCGGCGAGCACGTCGCTGTCCTCGTGGCGGCGGTCCACCGCCGCCGCCACGGTCCGTCTCAGGCGCTTCACCCGGTGCACCCTAGTGCTTCCGGGGCCCCGGATCACCAGCCCGCGGGCAGCGGGCGTCCTTCCGCGAAACCCGCGGCGGACTGGATGCCGAGCAGCGCGCGCTCGTGGAACTCCTCGAGCGTCCGGGCGCCCGCGTACGTGCAGGCGGAGCGGACACCGGAGCCGATGGAGTCGAGCAGATCCTCGACGCCGGGGCGAGCCGGGTCCAGCGCCATCCGCGACGCCGAGATGCCCTCTTCGAACAGGCCCTTCTTGGCGCGTTCGAAGACGTTGTCCGTCCGGGTGCGGGCGCCGACGGCGCGCTTGGACGCCATGCCGAACGATTCCTTGTACGGCTTGCCCTGCTCGTCGTAGCGCAGGTCGCCGGGGGACTCGTGGGTGCCGGCGAACCACGAGCCGACCATGGCCGCGGACGCTCCGGCGGCCAGGGCGAGCGCGACGTCGCGCGGATGCCGCACGCCGCCGTCCGCCCAGACGTGTTTGCCCAGTTCGCGGGCCGCGGCCGCGCATTCGGCGACGGCGGAGAACTGCGGGCGGCCGACGCCGGTCATCATCCGCGTGGTGCACATGGCGCCGGGGCCGACACCGACCTTGACGACGTCCGCGCCCGCGTTGATCAGGTCGCGTGTGCCCTCCGCGGTGACCACGTTCCCGGCGACCACGGGGACCCGCGGGTTCACCGACCGGACGGCCTTGAGCGCGGAGATCATCTTCTCCTGGTGGCCGTGCGCGGTGTCGACGACCAGCACGTCGACGCCCGCCGCGAGGACGGCCTCGGCCTTCGCCGCGACGTCGCCGTTCACGCCGATCGCGGCGGCGACGCGCAGGTTGCCGCCGCCGTCGACGGCCGGGGCGTAGATCTCCGCGCGCAGCGCCGCGATCTCGGTCAGGACGCCCGCGAGCCTGCCGTTTTCGTCGATGCCGAGCGCGAGACCGCCGCCGTGGGCGTGCAGGCGCTCGAACACCTCGCGCGGCGGGGTGTCCAACGGGACCGTGACGAGCGCGGGCTCCGCGACGTCGGCGAGCCGCGCGAAGCGGTCGACGCCGGCGCAGGCCGTTTCGTCGACGATGCCGACCGGCTTGCCGTCCTCGTCCACCACGACGACGGCGCCGTGGGCGCGTTTGCCCACCAGGTTCAGGGCGTCGGCCACCGCGTCTCCGCCGGTCAGCACGAGCGGGGTGTCCCACACGGTGTGACGGCTCTTGACCCAGGTGACGATGTCGGCGACCGCGGCGACGTCGACGTCCTGGGGAAGGACGACGAGCCCGCCGCGGCGGGCGACCGTCTCGGCCATCCGGCGGCCGGCGACGGCGGTCATGTTGGCCACCACGATCGGGATCGTCGCGCCGGTGCCGTCCACAGTGGACAGGTCGACGTCGAAGCGGGACTCCACGTCCGAACGGTTCGGCAAGAGGAACACGTCGTCGTAGGTCAGGTCGTGAGCGGGCCGATGCCCGTCGAGAAAGCGCACGAGTCCCCAGGATACCCGCGTGGGACAATGGCGGCATGACCGACCGGGACCGTGACGAAGCCGGACGAGCACGCAACGCGCGCCCTCGGGACGGTCTCGGGAGGCCGCTCCCGTACGGCGCCGACGGTGTCGAACGACAGCCCGAGGGCATCGAGCGGGCCCCCGAGGACACGATCGCCGAAGCCCAGCGCCTGCTCGACGCGGGCCGCCCGTTTCACGCGCACGAGGTGTTCGAGGACGCGTGGAAGGCCACCGACGGGGCCGAGCGCGAGCTTTGGCGTGCCCTCGCGCAGCTCGCCGTGGGCCTGACCCACGCGGCCAGGGGGAACGGGAACGGCGCGGCGTCGCTGCTGGAACGGGGTGCGGACAACATCGAGCCGTTCCGCCAGGCCAGGCCGCACGGGATCGACATCCCCGGCCTGCAGGCATGGGCGCGGGAGATGGCCGGAGAAGTGAAGGTGCGGATCCGGGTCGAGCCGGTTCCGCCTCGCCTACTGGGCCAGGGCCTGTAGCGCCGAGCCGGAGCGGTACAGCTCGATCAGCAGCGGCCGCAGTGCCCGCCCGGCCGGGGTGAGCCGAGGTGTTCTGTCAGCACCTTCGCGGACAGGTCGGGCAACGCGGAGCGAAGGTCGCTGAAGGACCGGGCGCCGCTCATCAGCTCGCGGAGGCTGGATCCGCCGAAATCCTCGACATGATCTACGAACCGGACGCCGTGTTCGTCCGCCGTGACGGTGTGCAGGTGACCGGTGCGGAACGCCGGGCCGCGAACGGCATGATCCTCGCGCTCTGGCGCTACGTGATCGACAACCCCTTCGGTCTCGGCGCATCTTGAGTACTCGACATACCGCGAGTATGTTACTTCGAGTAGGGATACTGGCTAGTAGGTAACGGCGGGAGAAGGCGCGATGAGCGAGCCCAAGGAATTGCTGGCCGAGCCGCTGAAACTGCGCTGCGGCGCGCTCCTGCCGAACAGGCTGGCCAAGGCCGCGCTGAGCGAGCAGCTCGGCGACCGCCGCAACCGGCCGACCGCCGAACTGGCCGAGTTGTACCGGACGTGGTCGCGAGGCGGCGCCGGAACGCTGATCACCGGCAACGTCATGGTCGATCCGACCGCGCTCGGCGAACCGCGCAACGTCGCGGTGCCGCGGGAACCGGACGCGACGGAGTTCAAGCCGTGGGCGCGGTCGGCCGACGGGACCGAGACCCGGCTGTGGGTTCAGCTCAACCATCCCGGCCGTCAGAGCCCGCGCTTCCTGTCCCGTGAGCCGGTCGCGCCGTCCGCGGTGCCGTTCGGCGACCGTGGCATCCGCTCGGTGTTCGCGACGCCGAGGGCGCTCACCGGCGACGAGATCGAAGCGATCATCGACCGGTTCGGCGTCGCCGCGCGCACCGTCGTCGAGGCGGGGTTCACCGGTGTCCAGATCCACGGGGCGCACGGCTACCTCGTCTCCCAGTTCCTTTCACCGCTGACCAACCGGCGCACCGACGGCTGGGGCGGCGACGCGGTGCGACGGCGCCGGTTCCTGCTGGAAGTGGTCGCCCGGATCCGGGGCGAGGTCGGAGACGCCGTGCCGATCGCGGTCAAACTCAACAGCGCGGACTTCCAGCGCGGCGGCTTCAGCGAGGAAGAGTCGCTCGAAGTCGTCCGCGAACTGGGTGAAGCGGGCATCGACCTGTTGGAAGTCTCCGGCGGCACCTACGAGAAGGCCGCCATGATGGGCTCCGGCAAGGCGAGCACCGTCAGCCGGGAGGCCTACTTCCTCGACTACGCCGCGAAAGCGCGGCAGGTCACCGACGTCGCGCTGATGGTCACCGGCGGCTTCACCAGCCCGGAGGGGATGGCGGAGGCGCTGCGTTCCGGCGCGCTGGACGTCATCGGTCTCGGCAGGCCGCTGGTCGTCGATCCGGCGCTGCCCGGCCGTCTGCTGGCAGGCGAGGACGCCCGCGCCGAGCGCAAGGCCCCTAAGACGGGCATCCGGCTGGCCGACAGCCTGCTCGAAATCCAGTGGCACACCCAGCAGATGCACCGCGTCGCGGCCGGGAAACCGGTGGACCGGCGGCTCGGCGCGGTGCGGACGCTAGTACGTGCCGGCGTCGCGGATCCGCTCAACGCCTTCCGGCGGGTCCGGGGCTAGTCCATCCATGCCCCCACCTCCGCCCTCAACGGAGGAGCTGCGCTCCCAGCCCCAATTCTCGTCCTGCTCGTCCCGGCGGCTGAAGGTGCGGTCGAAGCCGACCGCGGCCGCCGCGAGGCCGATGAACAGCACGCCGATCAGCACGCAGTTGAACGCGACACCGCCATAGCTGTTGATGCCCGGATCGACGAACGGGTACGGGTAGAACCCGATGATCGCCCCGCGCACCAGCGTGACGGCGAGCCAGACCAGCGGGTACAGCAGCGACCAGGACAGGACCCGCCACGACAGCTGGCCTCGCGGCCCGAACAGCAGCCAGCCCGCGACGCACATCAGCGGCGACACCTTGTGCAGCATCGTGTCGGCGAAGACGGCCCAGCCGTGCAGTTCGTAGAGGTCGGCGAGCGCGACCTGGAAGACGACGCCGGTCACGGTGATGCCGACGAGGCCGGTGAGCCGCAGCACGCCGAACAGGGTCGACCGGCCCGCGACACCGAGCGCGAGCAGCAGGCTGCCGACGCCGACCAGGATGTTCGAATCGATGGTGAAGAAGGCCAGCAGGTTGGCCACCCGCCCGGCCGGGGTGTGGAAGCTGCCGCCCTCGGTGCCCGCCGAGACCGGGATCTGGGCGGCGAGCCCGGCGATCACCACCAGCGCGGTCGCGCCGAACCAGGCACGCGCGATCTTGGAAGCCTGCATTCTGTCTACTTTATGGGTGACCGGCCCGCGACGTCCCGTCACCACCGGGTGCCGCCACTCGATCGGGGGCGCCTCCTCGCCGCAATTAGTCCTCTAGTTGCGGTCAGGGCTTGAGGAGACCACGCACGGTGTCGATGGTGTCGGCGTCGGAGGCCTCCTTGTCGGGCCGGTATCGGACGACGCGCGCGAAGCGCAGCGCCAGCCCGCCCGGATACCGCGTGCTCACCTGGGCCCCGTCGAGTTCGATCTCCACGACGAGCTCCGGCCGCACGTGCACCGCCCAGTCCGTGCGGTGGGTCTCGATCTCCTGGAACGTCTTCGTCTGCCAGGCCAGCAGCTCGTCGGTCATGCCCTTGAACGTCTTGCCGACCATGATCGGCGGCCCGCCGCCGGGGTCGCGCGCGCCGAGATGCAGGTTCGACAGCGTGCCGGTGCGCCTGCCGTGTCCCCATTCCGCGGCGAGGACGACCAGGTCGATCGTGTGCACCGGTTTCACCTTGAGCCAAGCGCGCCCGCGGCGGCCCGTCGCGTACGGCGACGCGAGGTCCTTGACCATCACGCCCTCGTGCCCGGCGGCCATCGCCGCTTCCAATACCGCTTCGGCCGAAGCGGGCGCGATCTCACCGGGGATCACGTGCTCGCCCGCGACCTTGCGCAAGGCCACGTTCCGCTCGGACAGCGGAGCGTCCAGCAGGTCGGTGCCGTCGAGGTGCAGGCAATCGAAGAAATACGGCCGCAGCAGCAACGCCTTGACCTGCTCGTCGCGGCTGCTGCCGAACCGGCTCATCGTCTCCTGGAACGGCCTCGGCCTGCCGTCGTCGGTCAGCGCCAGCGTCTCGCCGTCGAGCACCACCGACGTGCAGGGCAGCGAGCGCACGAGCTCCACCAGTTCACCGACGCTGCCGGTGATCTCGCGCAGCGTCCGCGTGTAGACGTGGACCTCGTCACCGTCGCGGTGGACCTGGATCCGCGCGCCGTCCATCTTGTACTCGACCAGGGCCCCGGCGTGCTCGGCGACGGCCTCTTCCAGCGACTCCGCCGGAGACGCCAGCATCGGCCGGATCGGCCTGCCCAGGGCGAGTTTGAACTCCGCCAGCCGTTCCTTGCCGCCGGTCATCGCCGCCAGGCCCGTCACCGGCAGCTGCCCGGACAGCATGAACGCCCGCCGGACGTCCTCGGCCGGGATCTCGGACGCCGCCGCGATGGCGTCCACCATGATCCCTTCGAGCGCGCCCTGCCGCAGCTCGCCGGTCAGCAGCCGGAACAGGAACTCCTGCTCGGCCTTGGTCATCCTGACGAACAACGCCCGCAACGTCTCCGTGCGCAGTTTCACCGAGCCGGAGCCGGACGCCGCCCCGACCGTGCCGAGCGCCGTGTCGACCTCGGCCACGGTCAACGACGGCTCGGCGGCCGGTGCCGCGTTCAGCTCGGCCAGCGTCCGCCAGCCGGTGCCGATGCGGCCCTGCGTCGGCTGCCCGGTGAGGAACGCGACCACCGCGGGGAGCTCCGGCTCGCCCGCGGCGCGCAGCAGTGCGGCCAGGGTGGCGATCTTCGCCTTCCTGGACCTCGTGGCGGCCAGTTCGGCCGACGCGGTCACCACCGCGGTGAACAACATGGGTCCATCATGACCCCGGGGACCGACAGTTTCGCGCCGAGCGGGTTCAGGCGTGCGCGGGATCCGCCACCCAGCTGGCCAGCAGCGCGAGCCCCCGCTCGCTGGAGGAACCGGGCTCGGCGGTGTAGATCACCAGGGCCTGGTCCGGATCGTCGGGCAGCCGCAGTGTCTCGTAGCGCAGCCGGAGTTCACCCACGACCGGGTTGATCATCACCTTCCACGAGTGCGCCTTCTCGCGCACGGTGTGCTTCGCCCACAGCTTCCGGAACTCCTCGCTGCCGAGCGAGAGCTCGCCGACCAGCTGGGCGAGGTACGGGTCGTCCGGGTACTTCCCGCTCTCGGCCCTGAGGTTCGCCACGACCTCTTTCGCCACGGTCTCCCACTCCGGGTGCATCTCGCGGGCGTGCTCGTCGAGGAAGAACATCTTCGGGATGTTGCGCTCGCCGGGAGGGCAGGCGGCGAAATCGAAGGACAACGCGGCCCCGAGCGGGTTCCAGGCCAGCACGTCCAGATAGCGGCCGAAGACGAACGCCGGGGATTGGATCGCGTTCAGCATCTGCTGCAGTTCCGGTCGGACCCGCTGCGCGCGGGGCCGGGCGATGCGTTTGCGCTTCGGCGCGGCCAGGTTGCGCAGGTAGGTCTCCTCGTCGCGGTGCAGCCGCAGCGCCCGGCTCAGCGAATCGAGGACGGAATCGGACACGTTGCGAGCCCGCCCCTGCTCCAGCCGCGTGTAGTAGTCGACGCTGATCCCGGCCAGCTGCGCCAGCTCCTCGCGCCGCAGCCCGGCGACCCGTCGCTGGTTGAAGCCCGTCGGCAGGCCGAGGTCGGCCGGATCCAGCGCGGCCCTGCGTGCCTTGAGGAAGTCGCCCAGCTCGGCCGTCTCGGTCATGTCGACAAGTATCCCGATTCCGCGGGACGGGTGCCTGGTCCTGCTGGGGCCAGGTTCGGCGGGAGTGTGGTTGGTCCAGGTGGTACCGGCGCCCCCGTCGGTATCCCGACTTATGGTCCTGTCCAGCGGTCACGTTCTGGCCCTGTCCCAAGGGCCAATTCGCCGACATCGTGGTGACATGGTCAGCGAACGGAAAAGCGTGACGATCGGCGTACTGGGGGTGCTGATCGTCGGCGCGTCCGTGCCGGTGACGGGAATGCTCGACGGCTACCCGGTGATCACCGGACAGGCACTGCGTTACGCCCTGGCGGGACTGCTCCTGCTGGCGTGGGCGCGCCTGAGCGGTCGGCCGTTGCCGCTGCCCGGCCCGCGCGACGTGCCGTCGCTGATCGCTCTCGCGGCGACCGGGATGATCGGGTTCCAGGCGTGCCTGCTGTTCGCGCAGCGGTACGCCGAGCCCGGCCTGGTCGCCGCGTTCCTCGGCGGCACGCCGCTCGTGCTCGCGCTGGCCGGACCGCTGACGAAGGGGAAACGGCCGTCGTGGGCGCCGGTGACCGGGGCGGTGCTCGCCGGACTCGGGATCGCCGTGCTGTCCGGCGGCGGGGCGGCGCGCTGGCAAGGATTGGTGCTCGCGGCGCTGGCGATGGTGTGTGAAGCGCTGTTCACCCTGCTCGCCGTCGGGGTGCTCGAGAGGCTCGGTCCGCTGGCGACCGCGACCTGGAGTTGTTGCGCCGCGGGCGTCGGCGGCGCGGTCGTCGGCACGATCGCCGACCCGTCCGGCGCCTGGGTGTGGCCGGACGGGCGTGAGCTGATCGCGCTCGGCTATCTGACGGTCGTCGTCACGGCGATCGCTTTTCTTCTTTGGTATTCGGCGGTTTCCGCGCTGGGCGCGGACCGGGCCGGGGTGCTGGTGGGGCTGATGCCGGTCTCCGGTCTCGCCGTCTCCCTGCTGCTGGGAATGCAGGATTTCCGGCTCTCCCAGGTGATCGGGGTCGCGCTGGTGTCCTCAGGCGTCGTGGTCGGCCTGCGCCGCCGCGAGTTCGGTGAGCCGGGCGCATTTGACGTCGAAGTGCTTGACGACGTCGCCGCCGATGACCGCGACCATGACCGCGCGCAACGGCCCGGTGAGCGTGACCTGCTGGACGAACTCGGTCCCGCCGTCGACCGCGGCCACGGTCAGCGCGAGATCCATGACGCCGAAGGGAATCGGCTGGCGGAGGGCGACCTCGCGGTCCTGGATCAGCGAAGTGATCGTGAACGACTCGGCGACCCGTGAGTGCACGCGGCCGCGGAATCCGTTCGGTACGAGGAAACCGGTCGAGCCCACCTCGGCGGGACCGTGCAGTTCGGCGCCGGTGAGGTCGGGATCCCAGTCGGGCCACCGGGTGAAGTCGGCCAGTGCCGCCCAGAGCGCGGACGGCGGGACGGGCAGGATTTCGCGGGAGGTTCTCGTCCAGGTCATACCCCGACGATATACGGAACTGTCAGTCTCGTAAACTGGGTGCATGGTGCGAGGCAGGCCGAGGGAAGAGGGCATCGACGACGCGGTCCGCGAGGCCGTGCGGGCGCTGCTGACCGAAACCGGGTACCAGCGCTGCACGATCGACGCGGTCGCGGCGCGGGCGGGGGTCGGCAAGGCCGCGGTGTACCGGCGGTGGCGGTCGAAGGCGGAACTCGTGTTCGCCGCGGTGATCCATCCCGTCGAACTCGAACCGCCCGAGGACACCGGTTCGCTGCGGGGTGACGTGGCGGCGGTCCTCGCGGTGATCGAGTCCTCTTTGGACGGTGCGGAACTGCGGCGGGCGCTGCCGTCGCTGCTCGCCGACGTCCGGGCCGATCCGGTGCTGGAGGCCCGGTTCGGCGAGGTCTTCCTCGGCCGTGAACGCGGATATCTGGTCGAAACGCTGGATCGGGCCGTCGCGAGAGGGGAACTCTCGCGACGGCCCGATCCGGCGCTCGTGCACGCGATCCTGCTCGGCCCGGTGCTCACGTGGCTGCACCTGTTCACCGAGACGACGCCGTCGGGCGGGTTGGCGGCGTCGCTCGCCTCACCGCTCCACGCGGCCGTGGCCGCTCTCGGCGCTTAGCGGCCGCCGCGCGCCATCCGGAGCACGTCGAGAGCTTCGTCCAGCTGGGCCTCGGTGAGCTTGCCGTTCGCGACGTGACCGCGTTCGATCACGACCTCGCGGATCGTCTTCAGTTCCTTGAGCGCGAGCTTCGCGATCGCGGCGGCCTCTTCGTAGCCGATGTAGGAGTTCAGCGGCGTCACGATCGACGGCGAACCCTCGGCGTACTCCCGCGCGCGGTCGGCGTTCACCGTCACGCCCGCGAACACCTTGTCCGCCAGCAGCCGCGAGACCGCCGCGAGCAGCCGCGCCGATTCGAGCACGTTGCGCGCGATGACGGGCAGGTTCACGTTGAGCTGGAAGTTGCCCGCCGCGCCCGCGAAAGCGACCGCCGCGTCGTTCCCGATCACCTGCGCGACCACCTGCAGCGTCGCCTCCGGGATCACCGGGTTCACCTTGCCCGGCATGATCGACGAACCCGGCTGCAGATCCGGCAGCGCGAGTTCGGCCAGCCCGGTGCGCGGGCCGGAACCCAGCCAGCGCAGGTCGTTCGCGATCTTGTTCAGCGACACCGCGACCGTGCGCAGATGCCCGGACGTCTCGACGACGCTGTCCTGTGTCGCCTGCGCCTCGAAGTGGTCACGCGCTTCGGTCAGCGGAAGACCGGTGACCGACGCCAGCTCCTGCGAAACGGCCGAGCCGAAACCCTCGGGCGCGTTCAGCCCGGAACCGACCGCGGTGCCGCCGATCGGCAGCTCACCGAGTCGCGGCAGGCCCGACTTCAGCCGTTCGACACCGAACCGGACCTGCGACGCCCACGCGCCCGCCTCCTGGCCGAAGGTGATCGGGACGGCGTCCATCAGATGCGTGCGGCCGGATTTCACGATGTCCGACCATTCGGCGGCCCGCGTCTCGATCGCGGCGGCCAGGTACTCCAGCGCCGGGATCACGTCGGACAGGACGGCCTCCGTCGCGGCGACGTGGATCGTCGTCGGGAAGGTGTCGTTCGAGGACTGCGACGCGTTGACGTGGTCGTTCGGGTGGACGTCGCGGCCCAGCGCGCGCGACGCCAGCGTCGCGATGACCTCGTTGGCGTTCATGTTCGACGAGGTCCCGGAACCGGTCTGGAACACGTCGATCGGGAAATGCGCGTCGTGCTTGCCCTCGGCGACCTCGTCGGCGGCCTTCGCGATGGCCTCGGCGACCTCGGCGTCCAGCACGCCGAGGCGCGCGTTGACCCGCGCCGCGGCGGCCTTCAGCAGGCCGAGCGCACGGATCTGGGCGCGCTCCAGGCCACGGCCGGAGATCGGGAAGTTCTCGACGGCGCGCTGCGTCTGCGCGCGGTAGAGGGCGTCGACGGGGACGCGCACCTCGCCCATGGTGTCGTGTTCGATCCGGTATTCCTGTTCAGCCATGCCTCAAGTTTCGCGCAGCGACCGCTGGCGCGCTCCGTGTCTTTCGGCACGCGAGGGCTAGGATCGAATGTGTTCTCGATCACGCCGCCCACCACCGGCCGGGAGAGTGCCGAATGAGCGAGTCCGCTGGGGAAACGTCGTACGACCTCGTCATCATCGGGGCAGGTCCGACGGGTCTTTTCGCCGCCTACTACGCGGGATTCCGCGGCCTTTCGATGGCCGTCGTGGATTCACTGCCGGAGGCGGGCGGCCAGGTCACCGCGATGTACCCCGAAAAGATGATCTACGACGTCGGCGGATTCGCCGAGATCCGTGGCCGGGATCTGGTGCAGGGCCTGGTCGATCAGGCGGCGCCGTTCAAACCGGTGTACCTGCTCGGGCGCAAGGCGGAGAAACTCGAAAGCGTCGAGGACGGCATCACCGTCACGCTCGACGGGGGACAGGTCCTGCGTGCCGGCGCGGTGCTGATCACCGCCGGGATCGGCGAGTTCACCCCGCGTCCGCTGCCCGCCGGTGACGGCTGGCTCGGCCGCGGCATGGTCCACTTCGTGCCCGCGCTCCAGGCGCACGCGGGCCAGCACGTGGTCGTCGTCGGCGGCGGGGATTCGGCGTTCGACTGGGTGCTCGCCCTGCATCCGGTCGCCGCGAGCGTCACCCTCGTGCACCGTCGCGCGCGGTTCCGCGCGGCCGAGTCCATCGTGCGGCAGGCGCGGGAACTCGGCGTGCGGATCGTCACCGACGCCGAGGTCACCCGGTTCTTCGACCGCGACGGCGCGCTCGCGGAGGTCGAGATCCAGGTGAAAGGCGCCGAACCCGAAGTGCTGCGTGCCGACGCGGTGGTCGCGGCTCTCGGTTTCACCGCCGATCTCGGGCCGATCGAGAGCTGGGGACTGCAGATCGACCACCGCGCTATCGCCGTCGACTCGACCATGGCGACCCCGCGTGAGCGGGTCTACGCGGCGGGCGACGTCGCGGCGTATCCGGGGAAGGTGAAGCTGATCGCGACCGGATTCGGGGAAGCGGCGACGGCGGTCAACAACATCGCGGTGGCGTTGAACCCGGAAGCGCATCTGTTCCCCGGTCACTCCAGCAACGCGGAGTAGCGCGTGCAATGAAAGTCCCCTTCATTGCAAATTTTGCAATGAAGGGGACTTTCATTGCATCTCTCAAGCGGGCGGAGCAGGCGCGGGAGGTGTGGTCTTCTCCGCGATCCACTGCGCGTAAGCCACCACCGAAGTCGCGATCGACGGCGAAGTCGCGCACACCGGATCGGCGTTGCCCGGACGGCTGATCGTGCCCAGCAGCACCCATTTCCCGTCGACCTTGGCGACCTCGGGACCACCGGAATCGCCGTAGCAAGAACCCGACTTCCCGTCGGGATTGTCGGTGCACAACTCGACGGCGCCGTCGAACTTCGCGGTGCAGCGCACGCCTTCGACGATCTTCGTGTCCAGTTGCTGCAGCTTCGCCGGACCCTTGCCACAGCCCGAAGTCGGGCACGTCTGGCCCCAGCCGAGCAGCCGCGTCGGCGTCCCCGGCGCCACGATGGCCCCGATCGTGACCGGCGCCGCCTTCACCGGGGCGGCCAGCCGCACCAGGGCGAGGTCGCCGCCCGCGTGTTCGGGCTCGGGGTTGTAGGACGGGTTCACGACGACCTCGGCGAGTTTCGCGATCTCGCCGCCTTGGGTGTTGTCGTTGCTGCCGATCCGCGCGCTCAGGTTCGCCGGGTTCTTGCCCTCGACACAGTGCCCGGCCGTCACGAGCCACTCCGCCGCGATCAGCGCGCCGGCGCAGAAAGCCTTGCCGGAGGCCGAATGCAGCGACACGATGAACGAATACGGCTCGTCGGCCTCTCTGCCGCCGACGAGGTCGCCCGCGCCCGTGGCCTGTCCGACCGGCATGAAGACCATCGCCGCGAACAGGACCACGAGCACGCGCTTGAGCACTGATTCTCCTTAGGGGAGCGGGGGAACGACGTCGTCTTCCAGTGAATCGTCGAGGTGGCCGTCGAAGTTGACGGACGAGTACGAGCGGAGTTTGGTCAGCCGGTGGTAGCCGTCGATCATCCGGACCGTGCCGGACTTCGAGCGCATCACGATCGACTGGGTGGTCGCGCCGCCCGCGCGGTAGTGCACGCCGCGCAGCAGGTCTCCGTCGGTGACGCCGGTGGCGCAGAAGAAAACGTTGTCGCCGCGGACGAGGTCGTCGTTGCCGAGCACGCGGTCGAGGTCGTGGCCCGCGGCCAGCGCCTTCTCGCGCTCCGCGTCGTCCTTCGGCCACAGACGGCCCTGCAGCTCGCCGCCGAGGCACTTCATCGCGCAGGCGGCGATGATGCCTTCGGGGGTGCCGCCGATACCGAGCAGCATGTCGACGCCGGTGCTCGGCCGGGCCGCGGCGATCGCGCCCGCGACGTCGCCGTCGGAGATGAACCGGATCCGGGCGCCCGCCTCGCGGACCTCCTTGATCAGCTGTTCGTGACGCGGCCTGTCGAGGATGCACACGGTGACGTCGGAAACGCTGGAGTTCTTGGCCTTCGCGACCCGGCGGATGTTCTCCGCGACCGGGGCGGCCAGGTCGACCTTGCCCGCGGCGTCCGGGCCGACGGCGAGCTTCTCCATGTAGAAGACCGCGGACGGGTCGAACATCGCGCCGCGTTCGGCGACCGCGAGCACGGCCAGCGCGTTCGGCATGCCCTTGGCCATCAGGGTGGTCCCGTCGACCGGGTCGACCGCGACGTCGCAGTCCGGCCCGTCGCCGTTGCCGACCTCTTCCCCGTTGAACAGCATCGGGGCTTCGTCCTTCTCGCCCTCGCCGATGACGACCACGCCGCGCATCGACACGGTCGAGACCAGCTGGCGCATCGCGTCCACGGCGGCGCCGTCTCCGCCGATCTTGTCCCCGCGCCCCACCCAGCGGCCCGCGGCCATCGCGGCGGCTTCGGTCACGCGGACCAGTTCCATCGCGAGGTTGCGATCGGGCGCTTCACGGCGTCGGGAAGAGCTGGCGGACGAGGTGGGGGTGGGCATGAGGCCTCCCGGGTCAGGAACTCGGCGGGGTCCCAGTCTCTCAGATACCCACGGTGGTTCGGTGGCTCCAGAGCATGGTGAACGTCACTGACCGTTGCCGCTCTCGTCTTCCACCGACGACAGCGCGGCCTCGATCCGCTCGCGCGCGCCTTCGAGATGGTGCTCGCAGACCTTCGCCAGTTGCTCGCCCTTTTCCCAGAGAGCGAGCGACTGCTCCAGGGACAGCCCGCCCGCTTCGAGTTCGCGGACGACCTCGACCAGCCTGTCGCGGGCCTGCTCGTAGCCGAGTTCGGCGGTCTCGCCACCGGGTTTGCTCACGCTGTGCTTCCTTCTACCGGACGTCGGTGCTTGCCGATACCCGCGCACACTACCGCGCCGGCCATGGCGTTGTCGTAACCCACGAAGGCGAGAGCGAACTCCTGGCCGTCACCCTCCGCGATCGCCGCGACGAGGGTTTCCTGCGCCCGGGCCACCCGTTTGCGATGCTCGGACCCCTCCGCGAACCACCATCGGGTGCCGACGTGCTCAGCCGTCGCTTCGGAGAGCTTCCGCAATTGCGCGTCGAGGCCTCGCTTGATCGAAAACGGCGCTGATGAGCCCTCGGCGGAAAAGAGCGCCTCGGCCTGGCAGCCCGCCAGCAGTACGGTCCAGCATTCGGCGGCGGCGTGGTCGGTCAGCAGCGCGTTGTGCAGCACACCGGGGGCGTTCGCGCGCTGGGCGGCGTCGACGGTCAAAGGCAGGAAACTCGCCGTCAACTGTTCTCCTCCGCCTCTCCCGCGACGACGGCGCCGAGCGCGCCGTCGACCACGCGGACGCGCAGGTTCGCGCCATCCGTGACCTCGGAGACGGACCGGAGTACCTGGAGGTTGCCTTCGGCGTCGGTGTACTGCACCACCGCGTAGCCGCGTTCGAGGGTCGCCGCCGGGCCGAGCGCGGTCAGCCGCGCGCGGGCGCTGGCGATCTCCGCCTGATCCTTGGCGAGCAGGGTGAGCATCGCGCGGCGCCCGCGTTCGCGGTGGATCTCGATGTCGTCGGAACGCCGCTGGACCGGGCCGAGCGGATCGGCGAGCACCGGACGGCTGCGCATCTGGGTCAGCAGCCTGACCTGCGTGTCCACCCAGCCGTGCAGGGCGCGGCGGCCGCGGTCACGCATCTGGCGTACGCGCTGGGTCTCCTCGCGGACGTCGGGCACGATCCGCTTGCTGGCGTCCGTCGGCGTCGAGCACCGGAGGTCGGCGACGTGGTCGAGCAGCGG
The DNA here is from genome assembly GCF_046549075.1 of Amycolatopsis sp. lyj-84. Classification (NCBI taxonomy): domain Bacteria; kingdom Bacillati; phylum Actinomycetota; class Actinomycetes; order Pseudonocardiales; family Pseudonocardiaceae; genus Amycolatopsis; species Amycolatopsis sp. lyj-84. Next base: position 126,739 of record NZ_JAJPWO010000009.1, on the reverse strand, counting down.
GGTGTCCGGCTCGTGCCCGATGGCGCTGACCACCGGCGTGCCGGCCGCGGACACCGCGCGGCACAGCGCTTCGTCGGAGAACGGCAGCAGATCTTCGACACTGCCGCCGCCGCGCGCGATCACGATGACGTCGACCTCCGGGTCACGGTCCAGTTTGGACAGTGCCTGGAGGATCTGCGGGACCGCGAGCGATCCCTGTACGGCGGTGTTGATCACCTTGAACGCGACATGCGGCCAGCGGGCCTGCGCGTTCACCAGCACGTCGCGTTCGGCGGCGGACGCGCGACCGGTGATCAGCCCGATCCCCTTGGGCAGGAAGGGGATCTTGCGTTTGCGTTCGGGTGCGAACAGGCCCTCGGCGGCCAGCAGCCGTCGCAACCGTTCGATCCGCGCGAGCAGTTCGCCGATGCCGACCGCGCGGATCTCGTTGGCGCGCAGGCTCAGCGAGCCGCGGTTCATGAAGAACGTCGGCTTCGCGTGGATCACGACGCTCGCGCCCTCGCGCAGCGGCGGTTCGATCGTGCGCAGCAGGCCCATCGGGCAGGTCACCGACATCGACACGTCCGCGGACGGGTCGCGCAGCGTCAGGAACGCGGTGTTGGTGCCTTGGCGGGCCGAGATCTGCGTGACCTGGCCCTCCACCCAGACCGCGCCGAGCCGGTTGATCCACTCGCCGACCTTGCGGGCGACCGTGCGGACCGGCCACGGGTTCTCGGCGGTGGTGGACGGCCCCGCCGGTGCGGCGGTGGGTTCGGCGCTCACCGGCCTTCCGCGCTGCCGGTGTCGTCGCCGTCGGCTTCCGCCTTCTTCACGTTTCCGATGCGACGCGCGAGCATGCCGACGAACGACGCCCTGTCGGCGTTCGCCTTTTCGTAGGTCAGCAGCTCTTCCAGCTGCGCGAGGTCGAACCGGCGCAGGCGGGCGCGCAGCTGCGGCAACGTGAGCGTGTCGTAGTCCTCCAGCCCGGCCGGGCCCGAGGTCACGGGGGCCGCGGAACTGTCGAACTCGCCGTCGGCGTGGTCCTCGGCGAGCGCGCGCTCCTCCTCGGCCCACGGGTCTTCGGTGAGCGCCTCGAGGTCGTGGAAGTGGCCGTTCGTCTCGGCACGCGGTTCGGGAACCTCGGGGTCTTCCCTCAACGGGATCACGCACGAGTCGCGTTCGTAGCGGCGTTCGCCGAGGTCCGGCGGGAGGTCCTCGTCGAAGGTCGCCCAGCTGGGGGCGTCCTCGACCGGGCGGAGACCCGACAACGCGTCGTCGCCCTTGATCGCCAGCTCGGTGACGTGCTGCTGGACGCGCATGGAGAACTGGAGGACCTGGCTGACCACCGTGACGGGGAGCCCGGTCAGCTGCTTGGGAAGTTCGCGAACCCGCTCGGCGGTGGTGACGGCGAGGCCCGCGGCGACCCGGAGGGGGAGCGGGAGAGGCTTCATACGTCTAGCCTGCCGTATCTGGTCCATCCTGCCCAACCGAACGGGTGGGTCGGCTCACAGGACGTGACTCCACGCACATACTTTAGAGGGGTTCCCAGGTCACCTGAACGTGAGTGCGAGGAGCCCCCGGGGCAGCCCGTACCCTGGGGGTCATGAGTTCTGCGAGTCCCGGAATCACGCCAGCCGGCAGTCCGACGATCACCGAGTCCGGTGTGCCGGCAGGTGGCAAACGTGTCCTGCTCGCCAAGCCTCGTGGCTACTGCGCGGGCGTCGATCGTGCCGTCATCGCCGTCGAAAAGGCACTCGAGCTCTACGGCGCACCGGTGTACGTGCGCAAGGAGATCGTGCACAACCGGCACGTCGTGGAGACCCTGCGCGACCGCGGGGTGATCTTCGTCGACGAGACCTCCGAGGTGCCGGAAGGCGAATTGGTGGTGTTCTCCGCGCACGGCGTCTCGCCCGCGGTGCACGCCGAGGCGGCCGAGCGCAATCTGCGGACCATCGACGCGACCTGCCCTCTCGTGACCAAGGTGCACAAAGAGGTCAACCGGTTCGCGAAGGACGACTACGACATCCTGCTGATCGGCCACGAAGGCCACGAAGAGGTCGAAGGCACCGCCGGCGAAGCTCCCGACAAGGTGCAGCTCGTCGACACCGCCGAAGACGTCGACAAGGTCGAGATCCGCGACCCGTCGAAGGTCATCTGGCTCTCACAGACCACCCTTTCGGTGGACGAGACCATGGAGCGCGTCGACCAGCTCCGGGACAAGTTCCCCGGCTTGGCCGACCCGCCCAGCGACGACATCTGCTACGCCACCACGAACCGCCAGGTCGCGGTCAAGGCCATGGCCGCCGAGTGCGACCTGGTGCTGGTGGTCGGCTCCACGAACTCGTCCAACTCGAAGCGCCTGGTCGAGGTCGCGCTGAAGGCGGGGGCGCGCGCGTCGCACCTGGTCGACTTCGCGCACGAGGTCGACGAAGCGTGGCTCGAAGGCGTCGAGACCGTCGGCGTCACGAGCGGTGCTTCGGTGCCGGAGGTTCTGGTCATGGACCTGCTGACGTGGCTGGCCGAGCGCGGCTGGGACAACGTCGACGAGGTCACCACGGCGAACGAGAAGATCGCTTTCGCGCTGCCGCACGAGCTGAAGAAGGTCGGCAGGGCCTAGGCTCCGAGTACGAAAAGGGCCGTCCGAGGGGTTCCTCGGGCGGCCCTTTCTTTTGATCAGGGGCTCAGGCGAGAGCAAAGGTCCCTTGCTTCAGCGCTCGTCGTCCCAAGGGCGGCGGCGCGGCGGCTGACCGCCTCGGCGAGGGTCGTCCGGACGCGCCGGACGGCGGCGCGGGGCACCGGGGGCGCTCTCGCCGCGAGGGTCGCGACGGCGGGGTTCGCCGTCTTCCGGCGGACGCGGGCGCCGGGGCTGACGTCCCGGAGGCGGTGGCTTGCGAGCGCCGGGTTCGGCGTCGCGGCGAGGACGGCGATCGTCGTCGACCGGACGGCGGCGCGGCGGCACGTCGTCCGGGGGCGCACCCCGGCGTGACGGCGGGGGCGGCGTCTGCCCGGTCCTGGCGGCCGGACGGCGGCCCGCCGCGGCGGCAGCGGGCTTGACCGGCGGTTTCGCCTCGTCGCGACGGTCCGGTTTGGCGTTCGCCTTCAGCTTCACCGGGGCGTCGGGATCGCGTTCGCGGTAGATCCGGAAGAAACCGATCGCCAGCGTGACACCGGTGGTGAGGGCCATCGTCGGGAAGCCGTTGATCAGCGGGGTGCCGATGTCGAAGGCTCTCTCGAGCAGATCCGAGCCCTTGCCGTTGTCCGAGGTCAGGAGGATGACTCCCGGCACGGTCACGGCGAGGACCAGGGGCGGCTGCACCATCGGGCCGAACAGCCCTCTGCGCTGCACGGCCACCACGGCGGCCACCGCGCCGAGCGCGTAGAAGATCTTGAACAGCAGGCCCAGGTCCTTCTGCGTCATCACGTCGATGAAGGCACCAAGGATGGCGAGCCCGAAGCCCACCAGGACGGCGGCCCACCAGGGCAGCCCGCGCCTGGCGCCGACGAGCGGACGCTCGTCCCAGGCTACGGGAACGTCGTCGGCATCAGGATCGCTCTGGCGATCGCGAATCGCGGTCACAGGTCCCACCGTATATCCAAGCTGCGGACATACCGCCAACAGGCGGTATGTCGATCGCCTGGTAGTGGTCATCCCGGACCACCCGGACGAACTGCCCGGGTGCTTTCGAGAGGTACTACGCGCAGGGGCGCGACAAGGTTGTCAAGCGGGTCGAAACGGAGCCTCCGATTCCGGAAACCGCAGGTGGGGAACGTCCTCTCGTGAGTGGTGAGGACGGTTCTATTGAGGGGTAGGGCAAACGTGTCGTGTTCGGGCGACGATCACAGAGTTCGGAATCTGAGCACGCGAGATCCGCCTCCGATCACGCGAGTCACGCCCTCGCCCACCTGGGTTCAGCCACAACGACACCTTTGCCCGGGGCGTCGCGAAAGCCACTTTCGGGACGTCTGATGTCCCGAAAGTGGCTTTCGCGACACGGCCGCTGGGCAGCACGAACTTGCGAACACTCGCACGCAAATCCAGTAGGTACCTAGGGCGCCCTTGGCTGGAACCCGAATCGCCACTCACGACCAACCCGACCCAGCACGTCACGATCGCCCTGCCCCCACTCCTCAGGGCCGCAGTCGCTCCACAGCCGCGTCGTACTCCTCCACGATCCGCCGCACGATCTCGGCCGCGGGCAGCACATCGGTCACCAGCCCGGCCGATTGGCCCGCTTCGACCTTGCCGTTCTTCAGGTCGCCGTCGAGCGCGGCGTCGCGCAGGGTCGAGGCGGCGAACACCGCACGTCGCCGTTCGACGTCGGCCGCGGAGTCCTCGAGTTCGGTCATCCGGTCGGTGAAGTCGTTGGCCAGCGCGCGGATCAGGCCGAGGTCCCGGCCGACCGTGCGGGTCGAGTCGATTCCGGCGGCGACCACGGCGGCCTTGTAGTCCGGGTGGACGGTGGCTTCGGTGCTGGCGAGGAACCGGGTGCCGAACTGGGCGGCGCCCGCCCCGAGCGCGAGCATCGCGGCGAGGCCGGCGCCGTCGGCCAGGCCCCCGGCCGCGACGATCGGCGTGTCCGGGACAGCGGTGGCGACGGCGCGGGTGAGGACCAGTGTCGTGACGAGGCCGGGTGGCGGATGTCCTCCGGCTTCGGCGCCGACCACGACGAGCCCGTCGACACCGGCGTCGACGGCCTTCTTCGCGTGCTCGGTTCCGGCGACCACGTGCAGGCAGGTCGTCCCGACGTCGTGGAAGCGCTCGAGGTAGCGCCGCGGACCGCCCTGCGAGGCGATCAGCACCGGCGGGCGCCGTTCGAGCAGCAACTCGATCACGTCTTCGGCACCCGCCCGGTAGAGCGGCAGGTTCACCGCCCACGGCGACTCGGTGCCGTCGGCCATTTCGTCGAGGGTGCGGGCCAGGTCCGGCAGCCGCATCGGTCCCGCGGCGACCACCCCGAGCCCGCCGGCGTCGCTCACCGCGAGCGGCAGGGCCGAGCACGACGAGGCCCACGACATCCCCGCCTGCACGATCGGCAGCGCGATGTCCAGCAGTTCGGTGACCGGGGTGCGGATCCGCCTCATCGGACGGGCCCGAGCAGGGTGCGGGCGTGCTCCGCGAGCTGGTTCTTCCGCACCTTCGAACTCGCGGTCATGCCGATCCCCTCGAAGTCGTCGACGATCCGAAGATGGTGCGGCACCTTGAAACCCGCCATGTTCGCCTTCGCCCAGCGCAGGAGTTCCTCTTCGGTGACCGCGTCGGGTTCGCGGAGCACGACGAACGCGAACGGGACCTCGATCAGCCGCTCGTGAGGCACCCCGACCACCGCGGCCTGCCGGACCGCGGCATGTCGGTGCAGGACGTCCTCGACGTCGGCCGGGGCGACGTTCTCACCCCCGACTCGGATGATGTCCTTGGTGCGCCCGGAGAAATGGAGCCTGCCGGACAGGTCGAGCAGACCGATGTCCCCGGTGGACAGCCAGCCGCCGGCGTCGATCGCGGCGGCGGTCTGCCCGGGATCGTCGAGGTAGCCCCGCATGACGTTCCAGCCGCGGACGAGGATCGCGCCCGGGGTGCCCGGCGCGCAGTCGTGGTCCCCGTCGAGCGCGCGGATGCGGACCTCCACCCCGGGTTCGACGGCCATCGCGCCGGAAGCCCGGATCTCCTCGGGCTCCCACCAACAGGACTGCGCGACGTTCGGCGAAGCCTCGGACAGGCCGTATCCCGCGACGCATTCACGGGCACCGAGCTCGTCGATCACCCGCCGGATCACCGTCGGCGACGCCGCGACCCAGGCACCGCGCAGGTGGAGTTCCCGCGTCGCGCGGTCCGGATGGTTGAGCAACATCATCGCGATGGTGTCGTTGCCCGAAAAATGGGTGCAGCGCTCCTCTTCCAGCAGACGCAGGGCCTCTCCCGCCTCGAATTTGGCCATGGCCACCAAGGTGACGGCGTGCTGCAGGCTGGCGAGCACCGAAAGCGTGCTTCCGGCGACATGGAAGAAGGGACGGGCGCTGAGGAAACGGTCGGCGGGACGGAACCCGAGCCGGGCGCCCGAAAAGTACGCGTTGGCGCACATGCTCCGATGGGTGAGCAGGACACCTTTGGGGCGGGATGTCGTGCCCGAGGTGTACTGCACGAGCAGCACGTCGTCCGGTTCCGCGGTGGCCGGGGTGTCGCCGTCGGCCGCGGCGAGGAACGCCTTCCAGGACGTCACCCCTTCCGGCACCTCCTTGCCCAGTACGACCACGGAGGTCAGGTCGGGCAACGTGGCGCAGCGCCCGTCGGTCCCGAGGCCCAGCTCGCGAAGCATCGCGATGAAGTCGACGCGCAGCACACGGTCCGCGACGAAGAGCGTGGACACCTTCGCCTTGGCCAGCATGTACCGCACCTCGTCGGCGGTGCACCGGGTGTTGACGGGCACGGCGACGGCGCCGAGCGAGCCGATCGCGACGAACAGCGCGACCCAGTCGGGCCCGTTGCCGAGGCAGACGCCGACACGGTCACCCCGTCCGACGCCGTGTGCCGCGAGCGCGGACCGGATCCGCGCGACGTTCCCGGCGAGCTCGCCGTAGGTGACGCGGGATTCGGCGGTGACGACGGCCTCGACGTCCGGCGCGGTCAGCGCGGCGCGCTCCAGCGCCTCGTGCGCGGTGAGCGGGCAGACGGTGCGCAGGTCCATCACTCTGCCTCCTTGGCTGTCGCGGTGGCCGAGAAGCGCTCGACGCCGTCACGCCAGTCGCCAGTCTGCAGATTCTGCTCGATCGCGGCCATTTCGATGCGGATGCCGCGGTCGAGGTCGGTTTCGGTGCCGAGATCCACCGCGCGTTTGGTCAGCGCGATGGCACCCGGTGGTGCCTTGGCGATGGTCCGCGCTGTCTCGTCGCCGACGTCGGCCAGCTCCGCCGGGGGAACGACGCGGACGACGAGCCCGAGGTCACGGGCCTCTTCCGCGCCGACGGGGCGATTGGTGAACAGCAGCTCCTTGGCGCGGCGCGGCCCGATCGCCCTCGGCAGCCGTTGGGTGGCACCGATCGTGCCCCAGTGCGGCTCGGGGAAGCGGAACGTGGTGCCCTCGGCCGCGATGGCGAAATCGGCGGCGAGGGCGATCTCGCCGCCCGAGCCGACGACGGCCCCGTGCACCAGCGCGATCACCGGACGGCGGCAGGCCGCGATCGCGGCGTAGGCGGCGAACGAGGCCACGCGGCGGCGGCGTACCCACGACGCGTCCTTGCCGGTGCGCTCCTTGAGGTCGGCGCCCGCGCAGAAGACCGGACCCTGCCCGGAGAGCAGGACGACGCGGACAGACTCGTCGGCGTCGATCTCGTCGAACGCCGCGCGCAGCTGAAGACACAGGGGCAGGTCCACGGCGTTGCGCGCGGCCGGGCGGGCCAGTTCCAGCCGGGCGACCCCGGCGGTGACGTCGAGCAGGATCCGCTCGTCCACTCAGATCACTCCTTCGCCGCGCAGGGCGGCGATCTCGGCCGAACCGAAGCCCGCGTCCGCGAGCACGCTCTCGGTGTCGGCGCCCAGCAACGGCGGGCTCTCCAGGTCATGTGGCCGTGCCCCGGTTTCCCGCAGGGGAGTGCGGATCGCGGGGAACTCGCCCTCGGTGGGATGCGAGAAGGTGCCGACGACGCCGCGCGCCCGCGCGTGCGGATCGTCCAGTGCCTCTCGGACACCCCGGACCTCGCCCACCGGCACGTCGGCCGCACGCAGTTCCTCGACCAGCTTGCCGCTTTCGCGGTCGGCGATCGCCGACCGCAGCGCGGTCATCACCCGGTCCCGGTGGGCGACACGACCGGCGTTGTGCCGGAGTTCGCTGTCGGACTCCAGGTCGTCGAGGCGGAGCACGCGGCACAGCGGCTCCCAGTGCTGGTCGCTGCAGCTGATGTGCACCCAGCGGCCGTCCGCGGCCTCGAAGGCGGCGGACGGGACGCGACCGGGGTGCTGACTGCCGGTCCGCGCCGGATCCTCGTCGAGGGCGAACAGCCGGGCGGCGTTCAGCGCGTGCAGGCTGAGCTGGACGTCCATCATCGACACGTCCAGGTGGCGGCCGCGTCCGGTGGTTCCCCGGCCCGCCAGCCCGGTCAGCACGGCGATGACCACCCAGAGCCCGGAGGTCAGGTCCGCCGCCGGGATCCCGGTCTTGACCGGCGGGCCGTCCGGTTCGCCGGTCATCGCCATGACTCCGGACAGGGCCTGGAAGACGGTGTCGTACCCCTTGCGGGCACGGTCCGGGCCGGTCTGCCCGAACCCGGTGGCGGAGACGTACACCAGGCCGGGGTTGCCCGCGGCCAGCTCCTCGTAGCCGAGGCCGAGCCGAGCCATGGTGCTGGGCAGGAAGTTCTCCACGACGACGTCGGCACGGGCGGCGAGGCGGCGGGCGGCGTCGCGGCCGCGGGTGTCCTTCAGATCGAGGGTCACCGAACGTTTGCCCCGGTTGACGGCGAAGAAGTAGGCACTTTCCCCGGCGGGGAGCCGGGGTTCGAAGCCCCGCGTCTCGTCGCCGGAGCCCGGCCGTTCGACCTTGATCACCGTCGCGCCCAGCTCGCCGAGGATCTGCGTCGCCATCGGCGCGGCCAGCACCCGGGAGAAGTCGAGCACGGTGATGCCTTCGAGGGGCGGAGTCACCGGCGGAACCCCCGCATCAGGGCGTTCACGTCCTGGCCGGCGCGCACGGCGGCGTCGGTCGGCAGGTCGGCGACCCGGTAGAACAGGTCCTTGGCGGCGCTCAGCGCGCGCGGCTCCACCGCCGCCCAGCCCGCGGCGATCTCCAGCGCGGCGGAGAGGACGTTCTCCGGCTCGACGACGCTGTTGACCAGGCCGTGTTCGAACGCTTCGGCCGCCGTGAGCAGCCTGCCGGTGCTGATCAGCTCGAAGGCGAGTTTGCGGCCCAGGTGCCGTACCAGACCGGTCATCACCAGGGCCGGGACGAGGGAGTGCCGCAGTTCCGGGTAGCCGAAGCGCAGGTCGGTGCCCGCGACGACCATGTCGGCGCCGATCGCGAGGCCCGCGCCGCCGCCGACCGCCGCGCCGCGGACCGCGGTGACGACCGGGGTGCCCATCCGCTGCATCCGCGTCTGGAGCCCGGCGGTCAGCGCCGCTCGCTCCAGTACGGCGTCGGGCTGCTCCGGAGTGAGCGCGGAGAACTCGGAAAGGTCCGCGCCCGCACAGAATCCGCGGCCGTTGCCGGTGAGCACCACCGCGCGGACGGCGGGGTCGAGGTCGGCGTCGTCGAGCGCGTCCCGCAGCGCCCGGGTGAGGGCGGTGTCGAGCGCGTTGAGCTTGTCCGGCCGGTTGAGGGTGAGGACGCGGACCCGGTCGTGGTCCTCGGTGAGCAGGATCATCGTCGGCTTTCTCCTTGTGTGCGGGCGAAACCGGCTCGCGCGACCATGCTGTGCAGCGGACGGCCGAGTGCTTTCTCGCAGGCGGCGGACGACTCGGCGAGCGCGCCGGGGTCCAGTCCGGTTCGGACACCCATCGCGTGGAAGAGGTCGACGAGGTCTTCGGTGCAGACGTTCCCGGTCAGCCCGGCGCCGTAGCCGATCGACGCCGGGTGGCCGCCGACCCCGCCCATCGCGCTGTCGAAGTGGCGGCAGCCCGCGTCCAGCGCGGCCACCGCGTTGGCGATGCCGGCGCCCCGCGAGTTGTGGAAGTGCGCGATCAGCGGCAGTCCGGGGTGGGCCCGGCCGAGTCGCTCGAACAGGGCCGTGACGGTCTTCGGCGTCGCCACCCCGGTGGTGTCGCCCAGGGTGACCGCGGCGGCGCCCAGGTCGGCGAAGCGGGCGACGTCCTCGGCGACCCGGCCCGGGTCGACAGCGCCTTCGAACGGGCATCCGAAGGCGACGGACACGACGCCGATCAGGCGGAAACGCTTGTCCGCCAGGCGGATCATCTCCGCGACCCGGTCCCACTGGGCGGCGCGGGTGGTGCGCAGGTTCCGTTCGGTGTGGCTCTCGCTGGCCGAGACCAGCAGGCTGAGCTCTTGAGCCCCGGCGCCGCGATCCAGGTCTTCCAGCGCACGCGTCACCGCGCGGGGATTGGGGCACGTCGCTTTGAACGCCACGCCCGGCCGGCGGCCGAGGGAGACGAGCACCTCGCTCGCGTCGGCGAACGCCGGGACCCGCTCCGGGTGGCTGTAGCTCGTGGCTTCGATACGGGTGAACCCCGCGCGGGCGAAACCTTCCAGCAGGGCGACCTTCGTCGCGGTGGGGACGAACGCGGGCTCGTGCTGCAGCCCGTCCCTGGCGAAGCACTCACAAATCGTGACCCCGTCGGTCATCGAGTCACCTCCTACGGTGACTCCAGAACTACCCGCCGCGAGTTGATAATGTCAACACTTAGGGTTTCGTGTCACGCTCGCGCTCCTCCTGTTCGATGACGAGCGCGGCGTCGGCGAGCTTGTCCAGGGCGCGTTCGAGGATCTCGGTTTCGGTGGAGGTCAGGATGCCGAGGAAGGCGGCGTCGCGCTCGTTCGCCGCGACGATGAGACCCCGGTACACGGTGAGCCCGTCCTCGGTCAGCGCCAGGCGGGAAGTGCGGCCGGAAGCGGCCGTGCGGTTCACCAAGCCGCGCTCGACCAGCTTCGCCACCACCCTGCTCATCTGCGCTTTGTCCAGGCCTGCCCGCCGGGCCAGCCGGTTGAGCGTGAGCGTCGGGTCCGCGGCGATGAGGGCGATCGCCCGCCATTCGCCGAGGCTCACGTCGAACTCCCGGCGGTAGCGCAACGCTGCTGAGCGCGACAAGGCGGCCGACGTGCGGGAGAGTCGGTAGGACAGCAGCTGGGAGATCGGGACGAGCTCGTGTCCGTCCGGACGTTCGGTCATGCCGGGCATCCTACCCATCGGGCACCGAGTGTTGACAGCATCAACACTTGCGCGCATGCTCGCGTCGTCCCCGCCGCCGACAAGGGAGTCGAAGACCGTGGCCGATCCCAGTCCAGCCACCGAACAGTCCGCCGTGCCGGTCGACCGTCCTGCCACCTATCGGGCGATCGCGCTGCGGATCATGCCCTTGCTCGTGATCTGCTACATCGTCAGCTTCATCGACCGGACGAACATCGGGATCGCGCAGGAAGGCCTCAAACGCGATCTCGGTTTCGGCCCCGCGGTCTACGGCCTCGGCGTGACGGTGTTCTTCGTCGGGTTCATCCTCTTCGAGGTGCCGAGCAACGCGCTGATGGCACGGATCGGGGCGCGCAAGTCCCTGGTGCGCATCATGGCCTCCTGGGGCGTCGTGACCGTGGCGACGATGTTCGTCCAGGACGAGTACACGTTCTACGTGGCGAGGTTCCTGCTCGGCGTCGCCGAAGCGGGATTCTTCCCCGGGGCGCTGTTCTATCTGTCCCGTTGGTTCCCGTCGGCGCGCCGGACCCGCATGACCGCGATCTTCTTCATCGGGGTGCCGGTTTCCGGGATCGTGGGTTCGGTGATCTCCGGCGGCATCATGCACAGCCTCGGCGGTGTCGCGGGGCTGGCGGACTGGCAATGGCTGTTCCTCGTCGAGGGCATCCCGCCGATCCTGCTCGCCCTCGCCGTGCTGTTCTGGCTCGCCGACGAGCCCGAACAGGTCCGCTGGCTCACTCCGGCGCAGAAGGCCGCGGTCCGCGCCGACCTCGACGCCGATCAGCTGCTCAAGGGAGGCGCGGGCGGCACGCGGACCCATGCCGGGCTCCGCGCCGCGCTGAGCGACCCCAAGGTCTGGATCCTCGGGCTGTGCGCGTGCGGCGCGTACACCCTCGCGAACGCGGTTTCCTTCTGGGCGCCCAGGATCATCGCCGACGCCGGCGTGGGCGACGTGCTGGACCTCGGCCTGTTCTCCGCCGTGCCGCCGCTGGCCGGGATCGTCGCCATGCTGATCGTGGGACGGCATTCCGACCGCACCCTCGAGCGGCGCTGGCACGCCGCCACGGCCTGGATCGTCGCGGCGCTCGCGATGTTCGCGATCTCCCTTTTCCACGGCAATGTCTTCGCGGTCGTGGTGCTGCTCGCCGTCCTCGCGGCGGCGCACTACTCGGGTCTGACGGTGTTCTACTCGATCCCGTCGATCTATCTTTCGGACCGCGCGGCCGCGACCGGTATCGCCGTCGTGACCTCGATGGGCTCCTTCGCGGCCGCCGCGTCGCCTTCCCTGCTCGGGTTCATCCAGTCGGCGACAGGGAGTCTCGGCCTCGGGTTGCAGATCAGCAGCGGGATGGTGCTGATCGCGGTGATCGTCCTTCTCGTCGGCGTGAAGGCGGCCGATCTCAAGGAGAAGAAGTGAAGATCCTCGGCACTTGATCACGAAGGGCGTGGTCGATACCGGGTAGGTATTGCGGGGTAAGTCAAAGGGGGTTATTGGGTGACAGGGCAAACATGGCGTGTTCGCGGCGGGGCCGGTGACGGGATGAAGGTGGCTTTCGCGACGTCCCGGGAGGCTGGTGCGGCCTTCATGGTGGCGTTGTGGCTGAACCCACGGTGAGCGAAGGCGTAATCCGTCTCTGATCACACGGCCGGCACTTCACTCCACGACCGACGCCGACTTCGGGTCTTGCAAGTTCTGCTATGTGGAAGCTAACCTCCGCAGACTGAAATTTCCCGGAATCGCTCGCTGGTGCCGAGAGGCGGATCCATGGTGAAGAGGACGCAGGCCGAAGAGGGCGTCAGGCCCGAGGACGAACGGCTGGGGATCGGCAAGAGCTTCACGTACGGCATCCAGCACGTTCTGACGATGTACGGCGGGATCATCGCGCCGCCCTTGATCATCGGCGGTGTCGCGGGCGTTTCGCCCGCCGAAATCGGGCTGCTCGTCGCGTCCTGCCTGTTCATCGGCGGGCTGGCGACGATCCTGCAGTCGTTCGGCGTGCCCTTCTTCGGCTCCCGGCTGCCGCTGGTCCAGGGCACTTCCTTCGCCGGCGTGGCGACGATGACGGCGATCGTGGCCGACGGCGGGCTCCCCGCGGTGTTCGGGGCGGTGATCGCGTCCACGCTGCTCGGCCTGCTCATCACGCCGGTGTTCTCGCGGCTGGTGAAGTACTTCCCGCCGGTCGTCACCGGGACGGTGATCACGGTGATCGGGCTCAGCCTGATGCCGGTCGCGGCGCAGTGGGCGATGGGGAACAACACCAAGGCCGCGGACTTCGGCTCGGTCTCCAACATCGGCCTGGCCGCCCTGACCCTGATGTTCGTGCTGGCGCTCAGCAAGGTCGCCGTCCCGGCGATCTCCCGGCTTTCGATCCTCCTGGCGATCGTGGTGGGCACCGTGCTGGCCGCCGTGCTCGGCAAGGCCGACTTCTCCCACGTCGGGGACGGCCCGATCTTCGCGGTACCGACGCCGTTCGCTTTCGGGGTGCCGACCTTCGACGTCGCCGCGATCTTGTCGATGTTCATCGTCGTGCTGGTGACCCTCACCGAGACCACGGCCGACATCCTCGCGGTGGGGGAGATCGTCGGGACGCGGGTCAGCAAGCGCCGGATCGGCGACGGCCTGCGCGCCGACATGGCGTCCTCGGCGATCGCGCCGATCTTCAACGGGTTCACCCAGAGCGCGTTCGCGCAGAACGTCGGCCTCGTCGCGATCACCGGGGTCAAGAGCAGGTTCGTGGTGACCGCCGGGGGAGTGGTCCTGCTGGTGCTCGGGATGCTCCCGGTACTCGGCCGGGTGGTCGCGGCGATCCCGTACCCGGTCCTCGGCGGCGCCGGTCTCGTGCTGTTCGGCACGGTCGCGGCGTCCGGGATCAAGACGCTGTCCAAAGTGGACTACAACGGCAACCTGAATCTGGTCATCGTCGCGGCCTCCATCGGTTTCGGCATGATCCCGATCGCCGCGCCGGACTTCTACCACCACTTCCCGACATGGGTCGGCACGATCTTCCATTCGGGCATCAGTTCCGCCGCGCTGATGGCCGTCGTGCTGAACCTGGTGTTCAACCATCTGAAACCGGGCAAGGCGGGCACCGACCCGTCGGTGTTCGCGACGGCGACCCGCGTGATCGACTACTCAGACCTCAAAGCCTTCTCGCAGTTGGAGGACGGCGACAGGATCGTCGACGGCAAGATCGTGGACGCCGACGGCAAACCGGTCCCGGTGCGGGGTGCGGACGGCCGCCCGGTGCAGTACCGGATCGGCGCCGAACCGGAAACGCACTGAGGCGGCACGTCGCGCTCAAGGCGCCGGAATCGCCTCGATGAGCCAAAACCCGGTGTCTCCCAGTGGACGGGTGTCCGTTGCCTCGAGGTTCGCCCGGCGGCACAGGTTCTCGAAATCCGTCCGCGTCCGTTCGCGGCCGCCCACGTTCACCAGCATGTTCAGATCGCTCAAGTACAGCCCCGGCGGTGTGCCCGGTCGGACGACCTCGGGCAGCACCGGTTCCACCAGCAGCAGCCGGCCGTCGGGCGGCATGACCGCGCGGCAGTGCCGCAGGATCGTCGCGCACCGGTCGTCGTCCCAGTCGTGGATGATGCTCTTGAGCAGGTACACGTCGCTGCCGTCGGGCACCTCGGCGAAGAAATCCCCGGTCAGGACCGACGTCCGGTCAGCCAGACCGGCCGCTTCGAACCGTCCGGTGGCCGCGGCGCCACCTTCGGCGGAGTCGAACACCGCACCACGCACCGAGGGGTGGGCTCGCAGGATCTCCGTCAGCAGCGTGCCGTCCCCGCCGCCCACGTCGGTCACGCTCGCGAACCGGCCGAAGTCGAAGGCCTGCGGGAGAATCCGGGCCACCGCACGCGAACCTTCGCTCATCGAGGCGTTGAACAGCGCCGACTTGGCGGGATCCTCCGCCAGGTGCGCGAAGAACGGCTTGCCGAAGACGTCGTCGAAAGCGGGCCGCCCGGTGCGGACGCTCTCCGCCATCCCTTCCCAGCCGCGGGTCATCACCGGGTCCGTGAACATCTCGACCAGAGCGGACTGCGCCCCCGGATGCGCTTGTCCCAGCAGGCGCCCTTCCCCGGTCACCGCGAAACGGCCCGTCTCCGGCTCGGTGAACAGCCCCAGCACGGTCAACGCGCGCAACAGCCGGGTGACCGTTTCCGCGGGAAGACCGAGCGCCGCCGCGACTTCCGCACCGGTGCGCGGCGCGTCGTCGAAGGCGTCGACGAGTTTCAGCTGGAGCGCCGCGCGGACGGTATACGTGGTCATGAACCCGAAGGCGAGCCGTCGCAGGTGCGAGCCGGGCGGCAGTGCTTCCGTCATCTGTCCTCCAGTGCCGTTAGAATAAGGCGAGCCTAACCTAAATTCCGAGCGGCGAGGTGGCCGCGAACGGGTTCTGCGCGACGACGAACGGGGTTGCCAGGTGGCGGTATCGACCGGGACGGCCGCCGCTGCCCACGTGCGGTGCGCGACCGGTTTGGTACTGGCGCTCGGCTTGCTGGCCGGGGCCGGGGTGCTGAGCCTGCTCGTGGGATCGGAACCGGTGGGGATCGGACCGGTGCTGCGGGTGCTGTTCGCCGACGACCGCAGCGACGCCGCGGTGATCGTGCACGACCTGCGGATGCCGCGCACGGTGCTGGGAATCTGCGTCGGGGTCGCGCTCGGCCTCGCCGGGGCGCTGATGCAGTCGCTGACCCGGAATCCGATCGCCGACCCCGGGGTGCTCGGGATCAACGCGGGTGCTGCGCTGGGTGTGCTGGTCGCACTGGTCGGATTCGGGATCGGGACTTTCCGCGGCTACGTCTGGTTCGCGTTGCTGGGCGCGGCGCTGAGCACGGTGCTGGTGTACGCCGTCGCCGGCCGCGGCCCGACGGCGGGCGCTCCCGTCCGGCTGGCGCTGGCGGGCACCGCCGTGGGTGCCGCGCTCGTGGCCTGCGCCGAGGGACTCGTTTTCCTGAACCCGAAGGCGTTCGACGAGTACCGGTTCTGGATCGTCGGCGACGTCGCCAGACCGGGGATGTCGGTCGTCGTCCAGCTCCTGCCTTTCCTGTCCGCCGGGGTGATGCTGACGCTTTCCCTCGGCCACCGGCTGAACGCGCTGGCCCTCGGCGACGAACTCGGCGGAGCGCTGGGGGTGCGGGTGGCGCGCACGCGCGTGCTGGTCGGGCTCGCGGTGCTGTTGTTGTCCGGGATCGCCACGGCGGCGGCCGGGCCGATCGCGTTCGTCGGGCTGGCCGTACCGCATCTGGCCGTCAGGGTGACCGGTCCGGATCAGCGCTGGCTGCTGCCGTACGCGGGGGTGTTCGGTGGCGCACTCGTGCTGCTGGCGGACGTGCTCGGCCGGGTCGTCCTCCCCTCGGGCGAACTCCGGGTGTCGATCATGACGGCCGTCATCGGGGCCCCTTTCTTCGTGTGGCTGGTGCGGCGGGGAAGGTCCGCGTGAGCAGGGTGCGGGTGGTTCGGCTGGCCGGTCTGTCCCTGCGGGTCCGGCCGAGAGAGGTCGCGGTGACCATCGCGCTCGCCGTCGCGCTGGCCGTCCTGACCGGCTACGCGCTCACCGTGGGCAAGTTCCCCATCCCGGTTCCGGACGTACTGGGCCTGCTCGCGGGCCGTCCGGGACCACCCGGCGCGGACTACGTGTTCTGGACCGTCCGCCTGCCGCGGGTGCTCACCGGGCTGCTGGTGGGCGCGGCACTCGGGGTGAGCGGCGCGATCGTGCAGAGCCTGGCGCGCAACGCGCTCGCCAGTCCGGACGTGCTGGGATTCTCCGGTGGCGCGGCGACCGGTGCACTCCTGCAGATCGTGCTGCTCGGCGGGAACGCCCTCGCGGTCGCGTTCAGTTCGCTCGCCGGCGCACTGGCGACCGCGGCGGTGGTGTACCTGATTTCTCGCCGTGCCGGGGTTTCCGGTCTCCGGCTGGTGCTGGTGGGCATCGGGATCGCCGCACTGCTCTCCGCACTGAACCGGTATCTGCTCATCACCGCCGAACTGGACGACGCCTTCCGCGCCGGGGTGTGGCTGACCGGCTCGTTGCTCAACCGCACGTGGGACCACGTGACCATCGTGACCGTCGCCGTGGCCGTGCTTGTTCCGGCGGCGACTCTGTTCGCCCGCCGCCTCGGCCTGCTGGAACTGGGCGACGAAACGAGTATCGGGCTCGGCGTACCGGTGGGGCCGACCCGGCTGGCGCTGTTCGCGATCGCCGTCGGGCTGGCGGGCGCGGCGACGGCGGCTGCGGGACCGGTGGCGTTCGTGGCCTTGGCCGCGCCGCATGTCGCCCGGCGCCTGCTGCGCACGCCCGGTCCCAGCCTGCTCGGCGCCGGTCTGGTCGGATCCGTCCTGCTGATCGGCGCGGACCTGGTGGGCCAAAAGGTGTTCCCGGTGAGCGAGCTCCCGGTCGGGGTGGCGACCGGTGCGCTCGGCGGCTGCTATCTGGCCGTGCTGATGGGCCGCCGGTGGCGCGGCGGATCGCTGCGCTGAGCCTTCAGGCGAGCTTGCCGACGGTGCGGTCGAGGTCGTCGAGAACCGCGTTCGCCGCCGACGTCGAACCGCCGTCCCACCAAGAGATCCTGGAGACCTCGAAGACCTTGCCGTTCCGCACGGCCGGCAGTCTCCGCCACAGGTCTCCTTCGGTGTACTTGGCGAAGGTGCTCGAAACCTGGCCGCCCTCGCTGGCGCCACCGCCGCTGAAGTGGATGATCGCGTCGGCGTCGGCGAGCCTGCCGACCTGTTCGGGCGACAGGGAAGTGTAGGTGTCGGTGGGCTTTCCGGGTGCGCTGGACGGTGAGCGGGTGACGCCCGCGTCGGTGAGGATCCTGGACGGGAAGATCACCGAATCGGTGATGATGCGCAGTTCCTCGGTGGTGAAGCGCAGCAACACGATCTTCCGGCCGCCCAGCAGCCGCGCGTGCCGTGTGCGGAATTCGCCCGCTCGCGCGCGGTAGGCGTCCAGCCGTTGTTGCTGTGCCTGCCGGACGCCGAAGATGTCGGCGACGGTGAGCGAGGCCTCGTGCCATTCGACCTTGTTCGCGGTGTTGGCGTAAGCCACCGTGGCGGCCAGCCCGGACACCGCCGGATACTTGTCCCGCAGGATCGTGGTGTGCCCGACGATCAGGTCGGGGCCGAAGCCCGCCAGCCGCTCGACGTCCACCTGGCCGAAACCGAGATGCTCGAACGGTTGCTTCGGCGGCGGCAGGTAGCCGGGCACCGGCTGATCGGTCTCCAGCGTCGCCGACGCCACGAGCGGGACACCGTGCTCGACAGCGACCTGCATGGCCTGTCCCGGATCGAGGGTGATCACCCGCCGCGGGCTGATCGGCACCTGGGTCTCGCCGTACGGATGGCGCACCGGCTTGGTGGCCCCGCTCTCGCCTCCGCCGCCCTGCGTGCCGGGGCCACACGCGCCGAGTCCGAGAGCGGCCGCGCCCGCGAGGAAAGCGCGCCGTCCGACCGGCGCGGGCTTGTGATTCATCGGTTCCCCCTCGGTGAGCACGACGAGTGAACGAGCGGTGACTCCGAGGCTACCGCTTCTCGTCCCCGGTCGGCGTCGTTCGGGATCCGGGCCGCATGGGGGCATCAATCGACCATCGAGCTGTCCAGAAGTGTCCCGTGTGGACAGTCCAGGTCCACGAGAGCGCGTCCGCGGCCGACCGATCCTTCAGTCGCGGGCGGTCGGGGGCCGCAGTCCGTCCAGGACGAGGGTGATGACACCGTCGGCCTCGGCCCGCCAATCGGGGCGGTCATGAGCCGCGCCGATGCCGTGCAGCGCCATCATGATCGTGCCGGGAACCACGTCGTCGCGGATGGCGCCGTCCCGCACGGCGGCGGCCACCAGGTCGGTGACGGCCTGCTCCAGTGCCCGGCTGCCCTCGGCGAGGGCACCCGAGCGATCGGCCATGAGCGTGGCCAGTGTCCGGGCCAGGCCCTCGTGGGCGGCTATGTGGTCGACCATGTCGCGGAGGAAGGTCGCCAACGCCTCCGCCGCGGGCAGCGTGTCCTGGAGCAGGCGGGCGCGGTCGCACAGGGCGGCGACTTCCCCGTGGTAGACCGCCTCGGCCAGGGCCTCCCTGGTGGGGAAGTGGCGGTAAAGCGTGCCCGTGCCCACGCCTGCCAGGCAAGCGAAGTCATCGAAGCGCAGATCGAAGAAGCATCCGGCCTGGAAGATCTCTCTGGCCTTGGCGAGCAGGGCCTCGCGCTTGCGCCGGGCGTCGGCTCGCAGCGGCTTGGGGGCGGTCATGCGCTACCTCGCGTTGACAAATGGAGATGACCTCCATATTTTCGATAAGTGGAGATTACCTCCAAATCGATCGTACTCCACGAGGTGCAGCGTGAAGATCCTGATGTTCGGGCGAGGCGTGATCGCCACCGTTTACGGCTGGGCTCTGGAACGGGCCGGGCACGAGGTCGAGTTCTACGTCCGGCCGGGCCGTGCCTCGGTGTACGGGGACGCGATCGACCTCGACCTGTTCGATACGCGGCGCCGGGTATGGGGGCGGCGCGTCGCCGAGAAGTGGCCGGTGCGCTACCACGAGACGCTGGAGCCGGACCACGACTTCGACCTGATCGTGGTCAGCCTGCCGCACCACCGCCTGGCGGAGGCGTCGGCCTTCCTGGCGCCGCGCATCGGCAAGGCGACGGTGCTGGTGTTCGGCAACATCTGGACCGAGCCGCAGGACGCGATCGCCCCACTTCCCCTCGACCGGATCGCCTGGGGCTTTCCCCAGGCCGGTGGCGGTTTCGACGCGGACGGCGTGCTCCGTGGGCTGCTGCTGCCGTCGGTCGTCTTCGGGACCTTCGGCAGGCCCCCGACCGACCGGGAGCGCACCGTGCGCCAGGCGTTCCGCGAGGCCGGGCTCCGGATCAAGGAGCGGCCCGACTTCCGCGGCTGGCTGTGGGTCCATTTCGTGTCGGATGCCGGCCTGCTCTCGCAGGGCTTGCGGCGAGGTTCCCTGTCCGAGCTGGCCGGGTCGGCGGGCGACCTGCGCGCGGGGTTGCTGACCGGCCGCGAGTTGCTGCCGCTCCTCGAGGCGCGCGGCATCGACCTGCGACGTCACCGGGTCGGTTTGCTGCCGTTCCGGGCGCCCACCTGGCTGACGGCCTCCGCTCTCGCCTGGCTGACTGCTCATGTCGCGGCGGCGCGCGTGAGTCTCACGGCGCACTCCGACCCCGACGCCGAGGAGCCTCGTGAGGTCTGCCGGGACACCCTGGCCGAAGCACGACGGTTGGGCATCTCGGTACCGCGGCTGGAAGCGGCGGAACCGCACTTCGGTGAACGCGCGTATTAACGGGAGCGGGTCCGATAACACGACTTTCCGCGCACGCCGGATTTTTCAACGACGAGAACCAATCCCTCAAGGAACCTTGACCGTATCCCTGTTCCGCCGTCCGGCCCAAATCCGGCCACCTCGTACGCGACTTTTCTTCCTTGTCACCCGATTGCGGGTCCTCACCCGGGAGGAGAAGCGGGAAGATCCATGCCGGACCGCGACGAAAGAGGATTCGGCGGAAAATGAGTACCGACGTCGCCGCGGCGGTCGGTTTGACGGATCGCCCGAGCGAGCGAAGCTGTTCTCGGCGAATGCGGGCGCCGCCCGGCCCGGACCGACCGCACGGCCCGGGTCGTCCTGGGCAACCGTCAAGCACCCCAAGGGGAACCATGAACCGCGTCACCACGCTCGTAGTAGACGATCAGCCCCTCATCAGATACGCGCTCAGCAGGCTGTTGCGGGATTCGGCGGGGGTGGGGGCGGTGGCCGAGGCCGCGAGCGAGCCGGAAGCGTTGTGGCAGTGCGAAAAACGTCATCCGGACATGGTCATCACCGAACTGTCGATCTGGGGTGAGCCCGCCGGGACCGCGATCTGCCGGTTCGTCAAGGAACATTTCGAGCGCGTGACCGTCCTGGTCTTCGCCGGTGACGCCTCGCCCTCGGCCATCGCCACGGCGCTGAACGCGGGCGCGGACAGCTTCGTGCACAAGTCGGCCAACGGCGGGCAGGTGATGTCTGCGGTGCGCTCCACGCTCGCCGGGCAGCGGGTGTGCCTGCAGGCGGGCGGATCCCCGCCGGTGGTCGGCGAAGCCGTGCGGTACGCGAGTGCGATGACCAGGCGGGAGGAGGAGATCCTCGCGCTGATCCTCTACCGGTGGTCCAACGACGAGATCGCCGAAGAACTGCACCTCGCGACGCAGACGGTGAAGAACTACGTCAGCCGGATCCTGCAGAAGCTGGGCTTCGGCAGCAGGCGTGACCTGTTCCGGGCACTGCGGTTCCGGCCGGGCGGAAACCCGTTACCCCGGCTGGAAACGACCTCGCACGAGGGCGAGCCGTTCGCCGCGGACCGGCTGGCCGGGTACACGCCCTAGGCCGGTCGGGTGGGCGGCGTACCGGAAGTACCGAGACCGGACCAGGTTCGGTACCCGCCGTATCCTGTGCCGCCGAGATCGTTTTCCTAGCGTTGCAGTCATGACGAAGTCAGGTTTTCTGTTCCTGATCCTCGCACTCGCCGGAATCCCCGCTCCGGACGTGGTCCGGTCTTCGTCGGTCAAGATCCATGAGGTGCTCGGCGGCCCGGCGGGCTACATCGACCTGCGCAACACCGGCGCCACCACCCTCGACATCGGTGGCTGGGCCGTTCAGGCGTGCACGGGCGGAGCCGTGCCCCTCGAACTGGCCACCCTGCCCGCCGGGAGCGAGATCCCCGCCGGTGACCACTTCCTCATCACCGGACAGGGCTTCGGCGGGACCGTGCAGCACCTCGTCGTCGAGGCGATCGTCGGGGACGGCGAGATGCTGGTGGACCGGCGCGGAACCCGGGTCGACAGCGTCGGATGGGCGCCGTCGTCACCCTGCCGCGAGAACCAGGCCGCCGCCGGCTGTCCCGGCCTCGCCCAGGCAAGGGACGCCGTCAGCCGCGACACCGACAACAACAAGGCCGACTTCGGCTGTGTGCCACCGCTCGGCTGAGAGCCGGTTGTCAGTCCGTTTTGGAATCCGTGTGCCTGTACCAGAAAGGTGCGGTCGTGGCCGCGAACGGCGAAGGCGGGGACGTGACCCCGCTGTCCGAACTGCTCACCGAACAGCGAATCGCGAGAGGCTGGTCCCAGGGTGACCTGGTCGCGAAGTTGCATACCCACTCCGGTAACGACAGCGTCACCCGAGTGGAGATTTCCCGCTGGGAAAGGGGAAAACGTATTCCCGGTCCGTACTGGCGGCAGTGGCTCGGCGATGTGCTGGACACGTCTTGCCGGGAGCTCGAGGTCGCCGCCGCGGTCGCGAGAAGACGGCGGCGGAAAGACGCGCCCGGGGAGCGATGGACCTTTATCGACTGATGGGAAAGTACCGCGAAACTGGCCACTTCCCGGCGGCGTCCCGGTTCTCGGATACTTATCTGGTCGCCACCGGTCGAAAGGATTCCGGTCCGGCGAACAAAACCCCGGTAATCAAGCTGAAAGGAATTTCTCGTGCGACGAATTCTGGGCGTTTCGGCGGTACTGGCGATGCTGGCGATGGGGACGGCGGGCGGTGTCGCGAATGCGGCGGGTGAAGGCCACGAAACCGAGGCCGCGCCGCTGGTCTCGTCTTCCGTGGTCATCAACGAGGTTTCGACCCGCGGCGTGAACGGTCTGCTCGACGAGTACGTCGAGCTGCGCAACGTCTCGAGCCAGCAGCAGGACGTGAGCGGCCACGTCGTCCGCATCTACTCGCCGTCGAACGTCGTGGTCGACACGATCGTCCTGCCCGCGGGCACGATCCTGCAGCCGAAGGGCAACGCCGGCCAGTTCGCGGTGCTGATCGGGCAGAACTTCTCCGGCACCATCGCCGACCAGACGTACGTCATCCCGTTCACGCTGACCAGCGTCGAGGGCATCCCGACCCTCGGTGGCCTCTCGGTGCAGAACCTGGCCGGCGCGAAGATCGACGGTGTCGCCTTCAGCAACTCGGTGATGACCCCGCGTGAAGGCCAGGCGGCGACTCCGGAGAGCACCATCACCGATCAGCTCGACGCGGCGAACACCCGCAACATCCTGAGCACCGACACCGACAACAACCGGCAGGACTTCTCCCTGCAGCTGCGTTCCCCGGGTCTGTAGGACCGGAGAACCGACCCGCTAGACCGGGCCCGGGCCGCCGTCGGCGGTCCGGGCTCTTCCATGGCGGTATCTCGCCAACGGCGACATACCGCCACCGAGAGTTATTTTCATCCAGGAAGTCCTGCCTCATCCTCGGGAAACTCCATCTTCGCGGCGGCCGTGACCACGGCCGCTTCTCACTATCCGAGGAGAGTCACTTGACGAGACGCCCACGGCACCCGTCGGCGATTCTGGCGGCCTCCGTACTGGTCGCCCTTTTCCCGCTACCGGTGACCGCGACCGCCGCGACCGCTGCCCTGTCCGGACCCGCGCCCGCCGCCGGGCGGCCGGACGTCCATCGCGTCACGTTGCTCACCGGCGACGTGGTGACCTACGAACGAGACGGCAGCGGGCACGGCACCGCTCAAGTCGAACCGGCGGTACGGCCGGACCGGCCGAGCCCGGCGTTCCAGATCACGACCACGCCCGAAGGCCTGATGGTGTATCCGTCGGACGCGCTTCCGTTCGTCGGCAAGGGACTGCTCGGCCGGGAACTGTTCAACGTCACCGCGCTCGTCGGAGACCGGCGTGACGACGCGGCGAGCGCCACGATCCCGGTCATCGTGCGTTACGCCGACCGATCGGGTCTGTCCGCGCGGTCCTTGGACGCGAAGGCGAAGGCGCTCCCGCAAACCCGGCGGCCCACTCCGCTCGTCACGGCCAACGGGGTGGGAGTGCAGGTCAAGAAGGCGGGGACGGCCGAGTTCTGGCGTTCGCTCGTCGCGTTCGACCCAGGCGGGAAACCGGTGCTGAACCAAGGGATCTCGCAGGTCCGGCTGGACAGGAAGGTCCGGGTGGCGCTGGACAGGAGCACGGCCCAGGTCGGTGCGCCGTCGGCGTGGAGCGGCGGGTTGACCGGGAAGGGGACCACGGTCGCGGTGGTGGACACCGGGATCGACGAGAAACATCCCGATCTGGCGGGCAAGACGATCGCTTCGGCGGACTTCAGCGGAGAAGGCGACGTCGTGGACCGCAATGGCCACGGCACCCACTGCGCGTCGATCGTCGCCGGCACCGGCGCGGCCTCGGGCGGCCGGTACAAGGGCGTCGCACCGGACGCGAAACTGGTGGTGGCCAAGGTTTTCGACGCCTCCGGCGAGGGTGACACCGCACAGGTCATGGCCGGGATCGACTGGGCCGTCGCGCAGGGCGCGAAGATCGTGAACCTCAGCCTCGGCGCCGGAGTCAGCGATGGAGCCGACCCGTTGAGCGAACAGATCGACACGCTTTCGGCGAAGTCGGGCGCGCTGTTCGTGGTCGCGGCCGGGAACTCCGGGCCGGGCGACCGGACGGTCACGACGCCGGGGGCGGCGACCTCCGCGCTCACGGTCGGGGCGGTCGGCAGGGACAACGCGATCGCGTGGTTCAGCAGCCGCGGCCCGCGCCTGCGGGACGCCGCGGTCAAGCCGGAGATCACCGCGCCAGGCGTCGGGATCGTCGCCGCCCGGGCCGGGGACACGGCGATGGGCGAGCCGGTGGACGACTCCTACACCGCGGCGTCGGGCACTTCGATGGCGACACCGCACGTCGCGGGCGCCGCGGCGATCCTGCTGCAGCAGCAGCCTGGGATCACCTGGCGGGAACTGAAGAACACGCTCGTCACCACGGCCAAGGACGTCGGCCTCCGGTGGTACGAGCAGGGAGCCGGGCTCCTCGACGTCGCGCGGGCCGTCTCGCAGAAGGCGACCGGTACCGCGGTCGCGAGCTTCGGCCGTAACGAGCGGGCGGCGAACAGCGCGGCGCAGGTCGTACGGCAGCTGTCCTACACCAACACCGGGGACCGGCCGCTGGCACTGAACCTGAAGCTGACCGTGCAGCCCTGGGACGGCGGCGCCAAGCCGGTCACCGGGATGCGGCTGGCGAAGACGGACCTGTCGATCCCGCCGAAGTCCAGCACCACCGTCGACCTCGCCGTGGACCCGCGTGAAGGGGTGGCGGGCGTCTACGGTGGCGCCGTGGTGGCCACGACCGCGGACGGGACGAACTCCGTCCGGACGGCCGTGAGCACCTACAACGCGGCCGAGTTGTTCCCGGTGACGATCCGCGTCCGGGACTCGGCGGGTGGTCCGGCCCAGGTCGCGTCGGCCCAGCTGATCGACGACGCGGCCGGTGCGGGTAACCGCAACGACCCGTTCCTCGACCAGGTCAGCCAGCAGATCGGCCTGGTCGACGGGGTCGGCCGGGTGCTCGTGCCCGCCGGTCGCTATTCGGCACTCGGCTGGGTGATGGAGCGCGGGCTGGCGGTGCGTCGCTGGTCGGCGATGAGCGCGACCCAGGTCTCGGTCACGGCCCCGGCCGAGATCACGCTGAACGCGGCGAGCGCCGTCCCGGTGGGGCTGGTCACGCCCACCCCCACCGACCTGCGGGACCGCACGGTGATGCTGCGGCGCGTGATCCCCGGCGGAGCGGGAGTGAACGGCTTCGTCGGCGAAGCCGGGCTGACCGCGGGCTCGGGCTGGGACGTGCGCGTGACCCCCGCGGCGGCCACCTCGGCAGGCGCGATTTCGCTGCAGGACAGCGCGACGCTGTCCCAGACCGCGGTCGAGATGCGGGCCATCGGTGGCTCGCTCGCGTTGAATCCCGCTTACGACGTGCCGACGTTGACGGCGAAGTCGCCCGGTGAACGCACGCTGCCGGTCGTGTTCGGCGGCGCGGGTGTCGGAAGTGATCTCGCCGGTCTGGACGTCCGCGGAAAGGCGGTCCTGGTGCGGATCCCGGTCCAACCCGGGTCGCCGGACCCGGTGGGCGGCGTCTCCACCGGCATCGCGAACGCGGCACGCGCGGTGGCCGCCGCGGGCGGGGCGGCGACGATCCCGTACGCCGGTTCACCGGGTTCGCTGAGTGTTCCGGGGCTCAGCAGTGCGGTGGTGCCGACCCTGTCCCTCGGCTGGGATGAAGGAGAGGCGCTGCGTGCCGCGGGTGCGGTCTCGGTGCGGTTGCTGGTGCGCGCGGCCCCGGACGCGATGTACAACCTCAGCTACCTCGACGCCAACGGGGTGCCGAAGGATCTCGTCCGGCGTGTCGACCCGAAGTCGCTGGTCGCCACGAGGACCGGCTACCAGGCCGAAAAGCCGGGGCTGACCGGGCAGAAGAACTGGTACGCCTTCCCGACCGGCCTGTGGAAGACGCAGGCGGTGCAGGGCACCAAGATCCCGGTGCCGGGCACGTGGACCGAGTACACCGGCCCGGCGAACGATCGGCTGGTCTGGAAACGGGTGGTCACCCTGTCCGGCACCGACATCGCGGGCCGTCGTGCGGCGCTGAGCATGAACGCGCAGAACATCTACCGCGCGGGTGAGCGGTCGAGGCCGGACGAGTACTGGTTCCGCGCACCGATGCACAGCGGGTCGGTCGAACTGCCGTCCGACCATCCGGCTCGCTATCCGGCGACGGCCACCGGCTGGGCGGCGCTGTGCTCGCTGTGCCGCGGCGGCACGGACCCCGACCTGTTCGTCCCCGCGGTGCAGTGGATGGACGGCTCGTCCGGTGCCGGCCCGGGCGGGCACTACACGAATCCGTACGAGAACGCGCGGTACTTCGCGACGACCACGGTGCGGTTGTACCGGGACGGGACCGAGATCCCACGCTCCAATGTGGACGATCCGCTCGCGCTCGTCCCGGTGTTCCGGCTCGCGCCCGTTCCCGCCACGTACCGGCTGGACGTGACCGACGTGATGCCCGGCCAGGCACAGGTCGGTGCCCCGAGCGGAGTGCTGTTCCAGAACGCGCCGCGGACCGACACGTCGTGGACGTTCGCTTCGGCACGATCCACCGCCGCGTCACCGCTCGGGTTCAACTGCTACGAATCGGGCAGCGCGTGTTCCTTCCAGCCGCTCATCCAGCTGGACCACCGGCTGCCGCTGGACCTCGGCGGCCGGGCACCGGCGGGGCGCCCGTTCACCTTCGAGGTGTTCGCCGGGTCGCACAGTGGTGCACGGGGCGGCGGGCCGGTGACGCAGCTGCGGGTCTCGTCGTCGACGGACGGCGGGCGGACCTGGACGGCGGCGGCCGCCCGGCCGAACGGGACCGGGCTGTGGTCGGTGACGGTGACGCACCCGCAACTCGCGGCGACCGACGGGGCCGTCTGGCTGCGTGCGGACGCACGGGACGCCTCCGGAAACACCGTGACGCAGACGGTCCAACGGGCCTACGCGCTCACGGACGTGGCGAAGGTGAATCCGCGCCTTCGGTGACGCCCTCCTCACGCGGGGGCCGGGTCACGGGCAGGGTGACCCAACCCCGGGTGGCGACCTGAAGCCCGGCCTGGAACCGGGTGGTCGCGCCGAGCGCGGTCATGAGGTCGCGGAGGCGTCGCTGGAAGGTCCGGTAGCTCATGCCGAGCTGTTTGGCGATGCTCCGGTCGGGCAGCCCGGTGGTGAGCAAGGCGAGCAGGCGGGCGTCGTCGGAAGGCGCGACGTCCGCCTGCTCGGCCGAGCCGGGCAGGTACAGCGGAAGTCCTTTCTGCCAAAGGAAGGTGAAGACGGCGCTGAGCGCGTCGAGCAGGGCGCACGGATGGATCACCAGTGCCGTGTCGACTTCGGGGAGATCGGAACGCAGCGGCACCAGGCCGATCCGCTGGTCGATCACGATCATCTTCAGCGGGGCGGAGGTGACCACACGGGCCTCCTCACCGAGGGCGAGGCCCGCCTCGAGGTCGGATGACAGGTCGTGCAGTTCCAGCGCGCTGCGCTCGTAGACCCCGCGAAACCGCACACCCCGGCCGAGGAGATCACGTTCGGCGGGATGCAGCACACTCGGCGTCCGCGCGTAAGGCGGTTTGTCGACGAAGGCGACCTCCTGCTCGGCCGAGCGCAGCAGTTGATCGGTCCGGTCGGCGATGAGGGCGTTCCCGTGGATCACCTCGATGAGATCGACCGGGCGTTGACCGGACGTCGCCCGGTACCGCTCGCGCAGCCTGTCGGCGACCAGCCGCGCACTCGCGAGTTCCTGCTCCTTCTGCCGGAGCATCGCCTCCAGCGCGATCTCCGGCCGCACCGCCGAATATGCCTCCGCCGGGCCGGGAAGCTTGGTGAGCAACCCTTTTCCGGTCAGCAGGCGCAGAACCCGAAGCAGTCGCTGGTGAGGTACTCCGGTTCGTTGCCGGATTTCGGCGACGGTCATCGAACCGGTGCCGGCGAAAGCATCGTAGACGTCGACGTCGATTTCACTCAGGCCGATGATGTCCAGCACTTGCTCTCCCGCCGCAGGCGCGGTCGCTTTCACCCGACCATACCGTCTTCGACCGGTAAAAGGGACCGCGCCTCATCGCGGGAGTGGGTCAACGGCGGCTTGATCAGTGCCGGATTGTCCTCACGTTCGCGTGGCGATGGGAATGGTGATGCAGGAGGGCTGGTCCACCGTGCTCGAAATGGTGAGCGTGGTGGTGTCCGCGTTGGCGTCGGCGAGGAATTTGTCCTTGGTGTCCACGACGAGTCGCAGGAAACGCCCGGCGCGGATGAGGTAATCGGTCAGTTGGAAAGGTATGTCGATCGTCACCGGAACGCCTGGTTCACGATCGAGGATGGAGTAGGCGGCGCTGGTGATGATGCGGTCGAAGTTCTTGCCCGGGGGGATGGTGAAGGGTTCCGCGGTCGCGTCGAACAGGTACGCGACAACGGTCGCGTCCTTGTTCTGCGGTGTCACCGTGAGCCGCATCCGCACTTCGCCGCTGATGCGCTGGTCGTCGCCGAAGGGCGGGCAACTCCAGATCGCGGCGTTCTTCCTGGAGATGTTCCTGGTGCCGTAGCGGCGGAACTGGGCGAGGCGTTCGCTGATTCCCCTCTGTATCAAGGTGTCGGCTATCTCGGCCGAGGTCTCCTCGACCTGGACGGTGTGGCTCCAGGATGATCCGGTCCCTTGGGGGTCGAGGCCGCCGTCGGTATCGGGACTGGGGGCGTGGAGGTGGAACGGCACCGGCGCGTTGGTGAAGTCCTCCCAGGTGCGGTAGCGATGTGCGTCGGCGTAGGGATAGGGCATCGTCTCCACGACGACGGGATCGGTCTCCTGCTCGCCCTCGTCCCGCAGGTGCAGGTCGAACCAGTTCATGGCGGCGACGGTGGGTCTGCTGTACTCACCGGCGAGGCCGGTGCCCTCGGCGTTGCCGTGGTCGCCGACCTGGACGATGAGTTTCTTGGAACCGACGGTCAGGCTGTTGAAGAGATCCACCACGCTGTTGTTCGAGAAAATGGTTTCGTGCCAATAGGTGCAGAGCAGGATCGCCAGGTCCGGCCGGTTCAGTTCGTCGAGGAACTCGGGTTGGATCGGTGAGCGCTTGTCGGCGAAGGCCCGCAGCTGTCCGATCTCGACGTTGTCGGCGATGTGCTGGAAGACCTGTTCGGTTTCGGCGTTCAGCCTGCTCACCCCCGGCATCGGATCGGGCTGCGGCTGAGGCGGGAAGGAGGGGAGGGACGGTGGGCCCGGCCAGGTCTGGAACAGGCCTCGGAGCGCGTGGAAGGCTTTGATGTGCCTGGTCTCGTTCTCGTAGAGCGATTTGAACAGGTCACCCCACGCGCTCATGGCGACGACCGCCTTCACCCGCTTGTCCTTGGCGGCGATCAGAAGACTCTGACCCGCTCCATACGAGGCGCCTGCCATGCCGACGCGACTCAGGTCGGCCGCCTGGATGTGCTCGGAAACCCAGTCGATCACCGCCGTTCCATCCGCCTGATCACGCGGGCCGGCGACGTCGATCTTCCCGCCGGAGTGGGAAAGGCCGCGCTCGCTGTAGGCGACGACGACGTATCCTTTCGCCGCGAGATTGGCCATGAAGCCTTTCTTCAACAGAGGATAGAATACGGCGTAGGCCCGCCAGCCGATCGGCGCCAAGGGTGCGGGCAGGACGATCAAAGGATATTCTGCGGGCTGGGCATTATCCGGCAAGGCGACGCAGGCATCGAGTTCCACGGCCCTTCCGGGAAATTCGGGGTCTTCGGCTACTTCGATCTTGACGGGATGGAAAGAAACCGGGATATCAGCCGTGGGTATTGTGCCGAATACCGCATCGAAATCGGACAAGAGTTTCCCCTTCGCTTCGTCACGCCCGTTCGAACCGAGAACTCCCATACTGGTCGGTGCTCGTCGCGACGGGCAAGGAACCGTTCGGGTGGCTTGCCGGTCAACGGCCAAGAGTGTCTTCGCAGGGTGGTAATAACATTAATCGGTGTCGACCCGACCTGTTCCTGAAATAGATCGAGACGTGGATGAGGTCGTGGTGGCGGCCGGTGAGGTTGGCTTGGTTCGCGACTCGCCGCCGCACGCGCGGCCTCGGGGCGGCCGGAGGCGGGATCGGCCCGATGCCGTGCGAACAACGACAGCGAGGTCGAGGATCTTGCCGTTCTTGTCGAAAAGTTCGTTCCGGACAGGTCGAGTCCGCCGTCGATCCGGATGCCGCTCGCCGCTCACGATCATCCGGCGGCGTGGCCTTGGCGCAGCACCTGCCCGCCTGTGAGTGCTGTGAGTGGCCTCGATCGGCGGCCGGCGGCCGCCGATCCGAAGTCGACGGCGGGATGAAGCCTTCGAGAACGAGAAACGACACATCGCCGTCGGTTTCCGAATCGCGCGAGCGCCTGTTTACCAACGGGCGAACCGATCGGCAAGCGACGATCGTCGTGTCACCGGCGCCGGCCATTCCGTTACAGGCAACCGGGTGAATATGAGAATTTCCGTTCTTTGCAAGGCTCGGAAAGATCGAAAGTCCACCGAAACCGGGTGTTTTCCGGGGTTGCACGGCCCGGTGCACGTGCGGACGGCCGTGCTGTCCGAATCGTGGGAGTTCGATCAGGCAAGATCAAAATGCTGTTTTCGCAGTTAATGGCGCTGCGGACGGGAAGATGATGTTCCGTGCGTGCCATCGTTTGATATTTCGAGTTTGAGCCGTCGTGGCGGTGGGAACCAGCAAGCGCGGCCACTGAAGCGGTCTCCGTCATCAGGCGGCCTGAACAGGGAAAATTCGAAGAGAGGGGCTTTGCTTGATTGTTCTGCCGGGCTCGGTGGTCCGGCAGCTGAAACATCTCGGCTTCACCACTTCTTCACGCATCCGGCGATCGACGGGTGTGTTACTTCGACTACGCCTGCCGCGACCGTGATGCGCGCCACCATTTCAATGCGTGGAGCGAATTGACAGCGGTTCAAGAAATTGTTCCGGCGATCTAGTCACCTTGCGTCACGCGGGAGGCTTTTCGGTCGATCGCCGCTTCCCACCTTTGGCGGTACAGACGATCTCGGGCGCCCGGCACCGTGATGTTTCCGGCCCACTGTGGACATGAGCCACGGGGCAGGGGGGCAAAGATCGTGACGCGGGACAAAGAACCGCGGTCATCACTCATGAGTTCGTGTCGAATATGGAGGATCGAGTCATGACGCCTGTGCAGGAAAACTACGACTGTTCGAGCCGATATCCGGTGACAACGGGGCAGCTTCAAGATGTCCTGGCCCGGCTGGCCTGTTCGTACGGTGTACCGGGGGCCCAGCTCGCGATGCTGCGCGACGGCCTGAAAACAGTGGTCCAGACCGGTGTCGAACATCAGGACAGACGGAGACCGATGGACACGGCTTCCGCCGTGCCGATCGGTTCGATCACCAAACTGGCCACCGCGACGGTCGCGATGGTGCTCGTCGCGGACGACGACCTCGAACTCGACCAGCCCGCCGGTGAGGTGCTGGGTGTCACCGGGCTCGACGACCGGTTCACGCCACGGCGCCTGCTGAGCCATACCAGCGGCCTGCCCTCCGATCCGGCCGACGTCACCGCGGCGTGCCTGCGCGAGATCCGCGCGGCGGACCCGGTGTGCCCGCCGGGTTCCGCGTTCTCCTATTCGAATCTGGGCTACTCGCTCGTCGGCTCGCTGATCGAAGCCGTGACCGGGATGACCTGGCGCGAAGCCGTCGAGGCGATACTCCTGCGCCCGTTGGGGATCGAGCCCGCGTACGCGGACAGCCCCCGGACGGTTTCCGGGCACGCCACCGGACCCGGCGGCGCCCGGCCGGTCGAACAGGCCTTGCCGCCGCTGCTCGAACCCGCCGGCGCACTGGCGCTCAGCGCCGACGACCTCGTCGAACTCGGCCGGGTGCACCTGGGGAAGCCCGGCCTGCTCGACGTCGTGACCGCCGCGGACATGCACGGACGGATCCCCGGCGCCGAACCGTTCGGTCTCGCCGACGGCTGGGGTCTCGGCATCGCCCATTACGACGGCGAAGACGACGTCTGGCTCGGCCACGACGGCACCGCCGACGGCACTTCGTGTCACTTGAGGATCGATCAGGCCGGTGCCTGCGTGGTCGCGTTCACCGCGAACGGCGCCGCGGGCACCCGGATGTGGCAGGACCTGATCACCGAACTTCGCGCGCTGGGCTTGGAACTCCCCGCGCAGCGCCCTCCGGCGACGACCCGGCCGGTCCCGATCCCGGCCGGTGACTTCGGCACCTACCGCAACGGCGCCATCGACTACACGATCCAAGGCGACGAGAACGGCGGCGCGATTCTCGTCGTCGACGGTGAGATCTTCCCCGAGCTCACGCTCCACGACGACGCCACCATCGCGGTCCGCGACCCGGCCACCGGTGATGCGACGCCTTGCGGCCGGTTGCGCGGCGCGCCCGGCAAGGCGACCGCGATCGAGGTCGGCGGCCGTCTCGCCGGACGTCGCTGACGCGTTTCCTCCACCCCGTCCCCTTTGCCCACTTCGGTGGGATTCCTTGTTGTGCCTGGAAGGTGCGAAAGACGATGACCGTGCGAGACACGGCGGCCGCCACGGACGCCGAGAGAACCGTCGCCCTGCCGGAACTGTTCGCCGACAGGGTGCGTTCGGCCCCGGACGCCGTCGCCGTCGACGGCGAGGTCAGGCTGACCTACGCCGAACTGGCGGATCGCGCCGGACGGCTCGCCGCACACCTGCGACGGCTGGGACTGCGAGCCGAGGACCGGGTCGGGGTGCTGATCGAGCGATCCGCCGAACTGGTCGTGGCGGAGCTGGCGATCGTGCTCGCGGGCGGCGTCTACGTGCCTCTCGACCGGCGTGCGCCGGACAGCAGGGTGCGGCTGACACTGGCCACGGCCGGTGTGTCGCTGGTGGTGACCGACCAGCCCGAGCGGTCCGCGAGCATCCACAGTGGACACGTCGTGATCGCCGGACAACCACTTCCGGAGCCGGAATCGGCGCTGCCGCGGGTGGACGCCGACCAGCTGGCCTACCTCATGCACACCTCGGGGTCGACCGGGACGCCCAAGGGGGTGGCCGTCCGGCACCGTGACGTCGTGGCGTTGGCCACCGACAGCCGGTTCACCGGAGACGCGCACCGCCGGGTGCTGTTCCACTCGCCCGCCGCGTTCGACGCCTCGACCTACGAGCTGTGGGTGCCGCTGCTCAACGGCGGGACGGTGGTGGTCGCGTCACCCGGCGACCTGGACGTGGAAGCACTGCGGGGAACCCTGTCGCGGCACCGGGTC
This sequence comes from Amycolatopsis sp. lyj-84, assembly GCF_046549075.1. NCBI lineage: Bacteria > Bacillati > Actinomycetota > Actinomycetes > Pseudonocardiales > Pseudonocardiaceae > Amycolatopsis > Amycolatopsis sp. lyj-84. The sequence goes on along the minus strand of NZ_JAJPWO010000009.1, from coordinate 93,340 downwards.
ACCGCGCTGTGGCTGACCGCGGGCCTGTTCCGGGTCGTCGCGCACGAGGCGCCGGACTGCTTCCGCGGCGTGCGGGAGGTGTGGACCGGCGGCGACGTCGTCCCGGCCCCGGCCGTACGGCGGGTGCTGCGTGCTTGCCCCGGTTTGACGGTGACCGACGGGTACGGCCCGACCGAGACCACCACGTTCGCCACGTCCCACCCGATGTCCTCGGTGGCCGGTGTCCCCGACGCAGTGCCGATCGGGCGCCCGCTCGACGGCGTTCGCGGACAGGTCCTGGATTCCGCGCTGAACCCGGTCCCGCCGGGAGAGCCGGGGGAGTTGTACCTCGCCGGGGCCGGCCTGGCGCGAGGCTACTGGGGCAAGCCGGGCGCGACCGCCGACCGGTTCGTCGCCGATTCCGACGTGCCCGGCGACCGCCGGTACCGCACCGGGGATCTGGTGCGGTACAACGAGAGCGGTGAGCTGGAGTTCCTCGGCCGCGCCGACGATCAGGTCAAGGTCCGCGGCTTCCGGGTGGAACTCGGCGAGATCGAATCGGTGCTCGCCGCCGCACCCGGCGTACAGGAGAGCGTCGTCGTCAGCCGCGAGGAGCGGCCGGGCGTCAAACGGCTGGTCGCCTACGTCGTCGCCCGGCCGGGCGAGGTGCTCGGGGACCTGAAGCAGGTCGCCGCCGCGTCGCTGCCGGACTACATGGTTCCGTCGGCGTTCGTCGTGCTCGACACGCTTCCCCTGAGCGCCAACGGGAAGGTCGACCGCCGCGCGTTGCCCGCGCCGCCGGAGGACCGGGTGGCCGGTGAAGCCGAGCCGCGGACGGAAACCGAACGAACCGTGGCCCGGATCCTCGGTGACGTGCTCGGGGTGAGCATCACCGCCACCGACGACGACTTCTTCGCCCTCGGTGGCGACTCGATCCTCGCCGTGCAGGCGTTGTCGCGACTGCGCCGGACTTTCGGCGCGAACCTGTCGGCGCGGGCGGTGTTCGACGCCCCGGACGTCGCCGGACTGGTGCGACTGCTCGACGAAGCGCCCCGGAGCGACGAAACCGCGATCCCCGTCGCGGCGACGTCGGACGTTCTCCCGCTCTCCCCGGCCCAGCGGCGATTGTGGTTCCTCGACGAACTGACCGGTGGCAGCGCGGAGTACAACACCGCGGTCGGTCTCCGGTTGTCCGGTCCGCTGGATCTCGATGCCCTGCGCGGAGCACTGGCGGAGCTCTGCGCACGCCACGAATCCCTGCGGACGACCTTCGATTCCGTCGAGGGCGAGGGTGTCCAACGGATCGCGGACACGGGCGGGATACCGCTGCGGATCGCGGAATCCGCCGCGGACGACGCCACCTTGACGGAGGAGCTGAGTGCGCCGTTCGATCTGCGCAGCGGCCCGCTGACCAGGGCCACGCTCTTCGCCCAGGGCCCGGACGAACACCTGCTCGTGCTGTGCCAGCACCACATCGTCACCGACGGCCGGTCGATCGGTGTCCTGACCGGCGAACTGCTGGACTTCTACGCCGGGATCAGCCCGCCCGCCTTGACGCTGGGATACCGCGACTACACGCTCTGGCGGCAGCGGTCCGCCAACGCGGATCAGCTGCGGTATTGGCGGGAGAGGCTCGACGGCCTCGAGCCGCTCGCCTTCCCGGCCGACCGGCCGAGGCCGCCTCAACGCAGCACCGAGGGCGCCGTGCACCGGCACGACCTGCCCGCCGAGCTGGTCGGAGAGCTCACCGCCGCGGGACGTCCGCACGGCGCGACGCTGTTCATGACGCTGACGGCGGCGGTACAGGTGCTCCTGTCCGCTTACGGCGGCCAGCGTGACATCGCGATCGGCACCGCGGTCGCCGGCCGGGACCGGCCCGAATGGGAAGCGCTGACCGGATTCTTCGTCAACACCCTCGTCCTGCGCTCGCAGGTCGACCGGACGCGGCCGTTCGCCTCGTTCCTCTCCGGCTTCCGGGAGACGGTGCTGGAAGCGTTCGCGCACGGCGACGTCCCGTTCGACCGCGTCGTCGACGAGGTGCAGCCTGAACGCGATCCCTCGCGAACGCCGCTGGTCCAGGCCGTCGTCGTCCTGCAGACCCCGCTCGTCAACCCGCGTGAGGTCGCGGGCCTGACGGTGAGCGAGTACGACCTGCCCCGGCCGTCGGCCCGGTTCGACCTGGTCATCGAGTTCTGGCCGCGGCCGGACGGCCTGCGGGTCACCGTCGAGTACGCCACCGCGCTGTTCGACAGCGAGACGATCGAACAGCTGACCGCGAGCCTGGAAGCCCTCCTCGCCGGGATCGCCGCCGACCCCGGCCGCCCGGTGGGCGACCTTCCGCTGCTCACCGCGGCCGACCACCGGTCCCTGCCCGCGCCGGACCCCGCCCCGTCGATGACCATCACGCGGCTGTTCGACCACCACGTCGAGCAGCATCCGCACGCCCCTGCCGTGCTCTTCGGTGACGACAGCCTCGACTACGGCGAACTGCGTGCCCGCGCCGATCGGCTCGCGGGGCGGCTGATCGCGCTCGGCGTGCGCCCGGAAGACCGGGTCGGCGTGCTGATGGACCGCTCGGCCGACCTGGTCGTGGCGGTGCTCGGGATCCTCAAGGCAGGCGCCGCCTACCTGCCGTTGGACCTGCGCGCCCCCGCCGATCGCCTCCGGCTGCTTCTCGACGGCACGGCGGTCCTGCTCACCGACGAGACCTGGCAAGACACCGCCGCCACCGTCCACAACGGACACATCCTGACCCTGCCCGCCACCGGGGACGCGGCCACGGTCGTTACCGATCCCGCGAACCTGGCCTACGTCGAGTACACGTCGGGCTCCACCGGCGTGCCGAAGGGAGTGGCCGTCCGGCACGCCGACGTGGTGGCGCTGGCCACCGACCCCCGGTTCACCGGCGGTGCCCACGAACGCGTGCTGCTGCACTCGCCCCTGGCCTTCGACGCCTCCACCTACGAACTCTGGGTCCCGCTCCTGAACGGCGGCACCGTGGTCGTCGCGCCGCCTGGGGACGTCGACGCCGATGTCGTGCGGGACCTGACCGCACGGCACGGCGTCACCGCGCTCTGGCTCACCGCGGGCCTGTTCCGGCTCTTCGCCGGTGACACCCCGGAATGCTTCCGGGGACTGCGGGAAGTCTGGACCGGCGGTGACGTCGTCCCGCCCGGGGCGGTGCGCCGGGTACTGGACAGCTGCCCCGGTGTCGCGGTCGTCGACGGCTACGGTCCGACCGAGACCACGACGTTCGCGACCTCGTTCCGGATGGCGTCCGCCGACGCGGTCCCCGAGACGATCCCGATCGGGACCCCGCTGACCGGCATGCGCGTCTACGTCCTCGACGAAGGCCTGCGTCCGGTCCCGCGCGGCGCGCTCGGCGAGATCTGCGTGGCCGGTCCGGGGCTCGCCCGGGGTTACGCCGCCCGGCCCGGCGCGACCGCCGATCGTTTCGTCCCCTGCCCGTTCGGCGCTCCCGGCGAACGCATGTACCGCACCGGGGACCGCGGACGGTGGCGCGCCGACGGGACGCTCGAGTTCGCCGGCCGCGCCGACGACCAGCTCAAGATCCGGGGCTTCCGGGTCGAACCCGCCGAGGTCGAACGCGCGCTGAGCGCCGAACCCGAGGTGGCGCAGGCGGTGGTGACCGCGCGCACCTCCGGTGGCCGCAAACACCTGGTCGCCTACGTCGTGGCGGCCGACGGCTCCACAGTGGACACAGATGTCCTCCGCGGCACCCTCGGCCAAACCCTCCCGGACTACCTCGTGCCCTCGGCGTTCGTCGTCCTCGACGCGCTCCCCTTGAACGCCAACGGGAAGGTCGACAGGCGCGCCCTGCCGGAGCCGCGGTTCGAGTCCGCCGAGAGCGGGGGAACGGCGCCGAGGACCGAGCGGGAAGCCGTGCTCGCGGGAATCTGGGCCGACGTCCTCGGCCTGGACCGCGTCGGCGTCGAGGACAACTTCTTCGCTCTCGGCGGCGACTCGATCCTCAGCATCCAGGTCAGCGCGCGGGCTCGTCGGGTCGGGCTGGCGATCACCACGGCCGACCTGTTCCGCCACCAGACCATCGCCGCGCTCGCCCCGACCCTGACCGACGTCTCGGCGAAGCCGGACCAAGGGCCCGTGTCCGGGGACGTCGTGGCGACCCCGATCCAGCGCTGGTTCTTCGACACGATCCCCGACCCGGACCGGTTCGACCAGGCCATCACGGTCGAACTGGCCGCGGGCACCGACGAGGCCGCGCTCGCCACCGCCTTCGCCACGCTGATCGAGCACCACGACGCGCTGCGCACGAGGTTCACCCGCGACGGTGACCGATGGCGTCTGCACGTCACCGGTCCCGAAGCCGGGCATTCGCTGCTGCACTGGTCGCTCTCCGGCCCGCCCGAGCGGCGTTTCCTGCACCTGTCCGCCCACCACCTGGCCGTCGACGGGGTGTCGTGGCGGATCCTGCTCGACGACCTCGACCGGGCGTACCAGCAGGCCGATCTCGGGCCGCGGACGACTTCGTTCCGCGAGTGGGCCGCGCGGTTGTCCACGTTCACCGAAGACGGCGGCTTCGACGACGAACTGGAGCACTGGCGCGCGATTCCCGCCGCCGCCCCGATCCCCGTCGACGGGACCGGCGCCAACACCGTCGCCCGGACGCGCGCGGTCACGGTCCGGCTGACCGCGGGGGAGACCAAGGCCCTGCTGCGGCAGGTGCCCGACGTCTACCGGACGCAGGTCAACGACGTCCTGCTGACCGCGCTCGGCCGGACCCTGCGGGAGTGGACCGGCCAGGTGCCGGTGATCGATCTGGAAGGCCACGGCCGCGAGGAACTGTTCGACGGCGTCGATCTGTCGCGCACGGTGGGCTGGTTCACCAGCCTGTTCCCGGTGGCGCTCGACGTCCCGGACGACTGGGGCAAGGCGCTCAAAGCCGTGAAGGAGCGGCTGCGGGCGGTCCCGCGACGCGGCATCGGCTACGGCGCCTTGCGCTACCTCTCCGGTACGGCCCCGGCCGTCGACCCGCAGATCAGCTTCAACTACCTCGGCCAGTTCGACCTGCCCGGCGAGCTCTACACCGGGGCGCCCGGCGAACTGTCCTTGGACGCCGACCCCGGCGGCGTCCGCCCGCATCTGCTCGACGTGGTCGGCCAGGTCACCGGCGACACGCTGGAATTCACCTGGCACTACGCGGAAGGCGTGCACGATCAGGCCACCGTGATCCGGCTGGCCGCCGGCATGCTGGAGAACCTGCGTGGACTCCTCGGGCACTGCGCCGAACCCGGCGCGGGCGGGCGGACACCGTCGGACTTCCCTTTGGCCGGCCTCGATCAGTCCACTCTGGACGGTCTCGTCGGTGACGGCCGGGACGTCGAGGACGTCTACCCGCTGACGCCGATGCAGGCGGGCATGGTGTTCCACGGGCTCGCCCAGCCCGGCGACCGGAACTACTTCGAACAGGTCTCCTTCGCCCTCGACGACGTCCCCGACCCCCATGCGCTCGGCGCGGCCTGGCAGCGGGTGGTCGAGCGCACGCCGGTGCTGCGCAGCCGGATCGTCTGGGAGGGAGTGCCCCGGCCGCTGCAGGTCGTGCGGCGCTCCGTCGAGGTCCCGGTGTCCTATCCGGACTGGTCCACAGTGGACGCCGAGGAGGCGATGCGACGGCGGCTGGCCGAAGACCTCGCCGAGGGACTCGATCTGACGCGTGCCCCGCTCATGCGGCTGGTCATCGCCAGGGAATCCGCGACGTCGGTCCGCGTGATCTGGACCTTCCACCACGTGCTGCTCGACGGTTGGAGCGTCTTCGGGGTCCTCTCCGACGTCCTCGCCCTGCTGCGCGGCGACGAGTTGCCGACGCGCCGTCCGTTCCGCGACTACGCCGCCTGGCTCGCCGCGCAGGACGACGCGGCGGCCGAAACCCACTGGCGGGCCGAACTCGCCGGGGTGACGCCGACTCCGCTGCCCGGCGACCGCGGAACCCGCGCTCACTCGGCCAGCTCGACCGCCCGGATCCCGATGGAGCTCGACGACGCCGCGACCGCCGGGATCCAGGCATTCGCGCGACGGCACCACCTGACGCTCAACACCATCGTCCAAGGCGCCTGGGCGGTCCTGCTCGCTCGCTACAGCGGCGAGTCCGAGGTGTGCTTCGGTGCGACGGTGTCCGGCCGCCCGGTCGAACTGCCCGGCGCGGACGACATCCCCGGCCTGTTCATCAACACCCTGCCGGTGCGGGTGAAGCTCGACCCCGAGCGCGGTCTCGTCGACTGGCTGCGGGAACTGCAAGCGGCACAGGCGGAATCACGCCGCTTCGGTCACGTCGGCCTGCCGCGGCTGCAGTCCTGGAGCGACGACGGCGGCAGCCTGTTCGACAGCATCATCGTCTTCGAGAACTACCCGGTCGCGGATCTGGCGGGGTTGCGCGACGTCCGCGCGGACGAGCGCACCAACTACCCGCTCGGCGTCGTCGCGTACCCGGGCCGGCGGCTGTCCCTGCTGCTGACCCACGATCCCTCGCTGATCAGCCCGGAGCTGGCCGGGCGGCTCGCCGGGCACCTCGGAACGCTGATCCGCGGCTTCGCGGACGCACCGCACGAGCCGGTGACGCGGGTGCCGATGCTGGCCGAGCCCGAGATCCGGCACCTGCTCCGCGAGCGGAACGCCACCGCCCGGGAAGTGCCCGCCGGGACGGTGCCCGAGCTGTTCGCGGCGTGTGTGCGCCGGAACCCGGGAGCCGTCGCGCTGGTGACCGACGAGCGGAACGTCACCTACGGCGAACTCGACGTCCGCGCGAACCGGCTGGCGAACCGGTTGCGCGAGCTCGGAGTGCGGGCCGAAGACCGGGTCGCGGTGCTGATGGACCGCTCGCCCGAGCTCGTCGTCGCCGAACTCGCGATCGTCAAGGCGGGCGGCGCCTACCTGCCGCTGGACCTGCGCGCGCCCGCCGAGCGGTTGCGGCTGCTGCTGAGCGAAGCCGGGGCCGACGTCCTCGTCGCCGACCAGGCCTGGCTGTCCACCGCCGAAGAGATCCACGACGGGGTGATCGTCACCGGCGCGGACGGCTCACCGGAGACCCCGCCCGCCGTGACGGTCGACCCCGAGCAACTCGCCTACGTCATCTACACGTCGGGTTCGACCGGGAAGCCGAAGGGTGTCGCCGCGCGGCATCGCGACGTCCTCGCCCTGGCGGCCGATCAGCGCTTCGTGGCCCACGACCGGGTTCTGCTGCACTCGCCGCAGGCGTTCGACGCGTCCACGTACGAGCTGTGGGTGCCGCTGCTGAACGGCGGCACGGTCGTCCTGGCCCCGCCGGGCGACCTCGACGTCCACACCCTCGGCCGGGTGATCACCACGCACGAGGTCACCGGGGTCTTCATGACGACCGGCCTGTTCCGGCTCGTGGCGCAGGAAGCACCGGAGATGTTCGCCGGCGTGCGGGAGGTCTGGACCGGCGGCGACGCCGTGCCCGCCGTCGCGCTGCGCCGGGTCCAGGACGCGTGCCCGCGCACCCTGGTCGCCGACGTCTACGGCCCTACCGAGACCACGACCTTCGCGACCGTGCACCCGCTGCCCGGCGAGATCCCCGACGTCGTGCCGATCGGGGCACCGCTGGACAACACCCGCGGCTATGTCCTCGACGACGCCCTCCGGCTCGCCCCGCCGGGCGCCCCGGGCGAACTGCATCTCGCCGGAGCCGGGCTCGCGCGCGGTTACCTCGGGCGTCCCGGGCTCACCGCCGACCGGTTCGTCGCGGATCCGTTCGGGCCGCCGGGGGAGCGGATGTACCGCACCGGCGACGTCGTGCGCTGGAACGACGAGGAGGCCCTCGAATTCGTCGGCCGGGTGGACGAACAGGTCAAGATCCGCGGCTTCCGCGTCGAACCGAGCGAGATCGAGGCCGCGCTGGGCGAGCACCCGGACGTCGAACAGGCGGCCGTGCTGGCCCGCGCGGACGGCGGCGTGAAACGGCTGGTCGCCTACGTCGTCGGCGAAACCGAAGGGCTCGGAGAGTTCCTGGGACGGACCCTGCCGGACTACATGATCCCGGCCGCCTTCGTGCGGCTGGAGAAGTTCCCGGTCAACGTCAACGGAAAGCTCGACCGCACCGCCCTGCCCACCCCCGACTTCGGGGTCCGCGACCACGTGGCGCCGCGGACCGACCGCGAACGCGTGCTCACCGGCATCTGGGCCGAGGTGCTGGGCGTCGAACGGGTCGGCGCGACCGACGACTTCTTCGAACTCGGCGGCGACTCGATCCTCAGCATCCAGGTGGTGTCGAGGGCCCGCCGCGCCGGGCTCGAACTGCTGCCCGGCGACCTGTTCGCCCACCGCACCCCGGCGGCGCTCGCCGCCGCGGCGCGCACCGCCACGGAGGCCGTCGAACGCGGACCGGTCAGCGGCGACGTACCGCTCACCCCGATCCAGCGCTGGTTCTTCGCGACCCAGACCGCCGATCCGGGGCACTTCCACCAGTTCGTCCACTTAGGACCCGAAAGCATCGATCCCGCCGCGGCCCGCAAGGCCGTGGACGCGCTCCTCGAGCACCACGACGCCCTGCGGATGCGGTTCACCGACGACGGCCGGAGGCAGGAGAACGGTCCCGTCGGCGCCGAGACACCGCTGATCCGCCTCGACATCTCCGAGGACGACGTCACCCTCGCCGTGCACCACCTCGTCGTCGACGGCGTCTCCTGGCGAGTCCTCACCGAGGACTTCGACAGCGGTTACGCCCAAGCGCTGCGGGGCGAGCCGATCGACCTCGGACCGCGCACGACGTCCTTCCGTGAGTGGGCGATCAAGCTCGCCGAGCACACCGCCGACGGCGGATTCGACGACGAACTGGCGTACTGGCGCGGCCTTCCCGGCGACACCTCGATCCCGGTCGACGGCGAGGGAGAGACCACGGTCGCCTCGATGCGCGAGGTCACCGTGCGGCTTCCCGAGGCGGAGACCGAAGCGTTGCTGCGGGAGGTGCCCGCCGCCTATCGCACGCAGGTCAACGACGTCCTGCTGGCCGCGCTCGGCCGCGTGCTGCGGGACTGGACGGGCCGGGTCCCGGTGATCGACCTCGAAGGACACGGGCGCGAGGATCTGTTCGACGACGTCGACCTGTCCCGGACGGTCGGCTGGTTCACCAGCGTCTTCCCGGTCGCGCTGGACGTCCCGGACGACTGGGGTGTCGCGCTGAAGTCGGTGAAGGAGGGGCTGCGGGCGGTTCCGCGACGCGGGATCGGCTACGGCGCCCTGCGCTACCTGGCCGGGACCGCACCGGAGATCGACCCGGCGGTGAGCTTCAACTACCTCGGGCGGTTCACCTCGGGCAGGCTGGAATCCGACGAGAGCGAACGTTCGGCGCGAGCGCATCTGCTCGACGTCGTCGGCCGCGTGGAGTCCGGCGAACTCGAACTGACCTGGTACTACACCGACGGCGTCCACCGCGAGTCCACTGTGGACGAACTGGCCACGGCGATGCTGGCGGCGTTGCGGGAGATCGTCGCGCACTGCGCCGCCCCGGGGGCCGGCGGGCGGACCCCGTCCGACTTCCCGCTGATCGCCCTCGACCAAGCCACGGTGGACGCCCTGGCCGGTGACGGCCGCGCGGTCGAGGATCTCTACCCGCTCACGCCGATGCAGGCGGGCATGGTGTTCCATTCCCTTTCCCAGCAGGAAGAACGGCTCTACTTCCAGCAGGTCGGGTTCGTCCTCGAAGGCGCCGGTGACGTCGAGGCGCTGGTCGGGGCCTGGCAACGGGTCGTCGACCGCACGCCCGTGCTGCGCACGCGGGTCGCCTGGGAGGGCGTGCCGGAACCCGTACAGGTCGTGCGGCGGAAGGTGACCGTCCCGGTCACCCGGCTCGACTGGCGTGGCCATACTCCCGCTGGACAAGAGCGGTTCTGGCAGGAGGTCCTGGCCGCAGACCGTGCCGAAGGGCTCGACCTGGCCGGGGAATCCTTGCTGCGGCTGACCTTGGCGCGGCTTTCGGACACGGAAGTCCGCGTGCTGTGGACGTTCCACCACCTCCTGCTCGACGGCTGGAGCGTGTTCGGGGTGCTGTCCGACGTCTTCGCCGCCTACGCCGGGAACGAAATGCCCGAGCGGCCGCCCTTCCGCGACTACGTGGCCTGGCTGGACCGCCAGGACGACACCGAGGCGGAACGGCACTGGCGCCGCGAACTCGGCGACTTCACCGCTCCCGCCCGGCTCACGGCTCAGGACCACACGAGCCGGTCGGCCGAGTGGCTGCGGGTGCCCGTCGAGAGCTCCGCGCGGCTCAAGGACGCCGCGCGGAAGGCGGGGCTCACGATGAACACCGTCCTGCAGGGCGCGTGGGCGCTCGTGCTGTCCCGGCTCACCGGCGAACGCGACGTCTGTTTCGGCACCACCGTGTCCGGCCGTCCGGTCGAACTGGCCGGTGCCGACGACATCACCGGCATCTTCATCAACACGCTGCCGGTGCGGGTCGCCACCGAGCGCGCCCCGGTCGCGAAGTGGCTGGCGGAGTTGCAGGACAGGCAGGTGGAGTCGCGCCGGTACGGGCATCTGCCGCTGACGAAACTGCAGGCGTGGAGCGGAAGCGACGGCGGTCTGTTCGACAGCATCGTCGTCTTCGAGAACTACCCGATCGACGCCGCGACGAAGGCGTCGGACGGGCTGCGGTTGCGCGACGTGGACGCGGCCGAAACGACGAACTACCCGATCAGCGTCGTCGCCTCGCCGGGGGAGCGGCTGACCCTCGACGTCGGCTACGACACCGAGGTCTTCGACACCGCGATGGCCGAGCGGATCACGCGGCAGCTCCTCGGCGTGCTCGACGCGTTCGCGGAGGACCTGAACCGCCCGCTCGACGGCATCGATCTGCTCACCGAGGCCGAACGGCTGCAGATCCTCGGCGACTGGAACGACACCGCGCACCCCCTGCCGGAAGGAAGTCTCGCCGAGCTCTTCGCCCACCAGGTCGCGCGCACTCCCGGCGCGGTCGCCCTCACCGGCGACGACGTCCACCTGACGTACGCGGAACTGGACGAGCGCGCCGACCGGCTCGCCCGGCATCTGGCCTCCCTCGGCGCCGGTCCCGAAACGGTCGTCGGCGTGCTCATGGATCGCTCCGCGGACCTGGTCGTCGCCGAACTCGCCATCATCAAGGCCGGCGCGGCCTACCTGCCGCTGGACACCCGGGCGCCCGTGCCGCGGCTGACGATGTTGCTGGACGGCGTGCCGATCCTCGTCACCGACCGGGCTCGTACCGCTTCCGCTGTCCACAAGGGACAGATCGTCGTCCCCGACGGCCGGACCGCGGACGTGCCGCTCGCCCCGGCGTCGCCGGACAACCTCGCGTACGTGATGTACACGTCGGGTTCGACGGGGAAGCCGAAGGGCGTGGCGGTCCGCCAGCGTGACGTCGTCGCCCTGGCGGCGGACCGGCGGTTCGCCGCGCACGAGCGGGTCCTGCTGCACGCGTCGCCCGCCTTCGACGCCTCCACCTACGAACTCTGGGTCCCGCTGCTCAACGGCGGCACCGTCGTCGTCGCGCCGCCCGGTGATCTCGACGTGGACACCCTCCGGCGCGTCATCGCCGGGTACGAGGTCCACGGGGCGTTCTTCACCGCCGGTCTGTTCCGGTTGCTGGCGCAAGAGGCACCGGAGACCTTCCACGGCATGCGCGAGGTCTGGGCGGGCGGCGACGTCGTCCCGGCCGCCGCGGTCCGGCGGGTGCGGGAGGCGTGCCCGGGCACGGTCGTCGTCGACGGCTACGGTCCGACCGAGACGACGACCTTCGCCACCTCGCACCGCATCCCGGACGACGTTCCCGGCGTCGTGCCGATCGGGAAGCCGCTCGACAACATGCGCGCCTACGTCCTCGACGCGGAGCAGCGACTCGCGCCGCAGGGCTCGCCCGGCGAGCTGTACATCGCCGGGGCCGGGCTCGCCCGGGGGTACTTCGGCGATCCGGCGCTGACCGCCGACCGGTTCCGGCCCGACCCGTTCGGCCCGCCGGGGGAGCGGATGTACCGCACCGGCGACCTCGCCCGCTGGAACCCGCGCGGAGAACTGGAGTACACCGGCCGCGCCGACGAGCAGGTCAAGGTTCGCGGCTTCCGGATCGAGCCCGCGGAGATCGAAACCGCGCTGACCGCCCATCCCGGCGTCGGCCAGGCCGCCGTCCTGACCAGGCAGGACCAGGGCGTCAAACGGCTCGTCGCCTACTACACCGGCGACGCGGACGGCCTCGCCGGATTCCTCGGGCAGACCCTGCCGGACTACATGGTCCCGGCCGCGTTCGTCCGGCTCGGCCGGTTCCCGTTGACCGCCAACGGGAAGATCGACCGGCGTGCCCTGCCCGCCCCGGACTTCGGCGACAAGAGCGCCCGGACCGCGCCGTCGACCGAGGCCGAACGGGCCCTCGCCGGGATCTGGGCGGACGTCCTCGGGGTCGCGGAAGTCGGCGCCGAAGCCAACTTCTTCGAGCTGGGCGGCGATTCGATCCTCAGCATCCAGGTCGTGTCGCGTGCCCGCCGCGCCGGGCTGATCCTGTTGCCGCACGACGTCTTCCGGCATCCGACCCTCTCGGCGCTGGCCGCGCACGCCGGTGGCGACACCGGGCCGCTGGCCGAGCAGGGGCCGGTCACCGGGACGGCGCCGCTCACCCCGATCCAGCACTGGTACTTCGCCACCCAGCCGGAGCGGTTCGACCAGCGAGTGGTGCTGGAGTTCACCGAGGATGTGGACGAGGCCGCGCTGCGCCGCGCGCTGGAAACCGTCTGGGCGCACCATGACGGGCTGCGGCTGCGGTTCGAGCGCGGCCAGGGCCAGCACGGCGATCCGGTCCGCGCGGTGGATCTGCTCACGGACGGGATCGCGTTCGACCTCGAACGGGGCCCGCTGCTGGCGGCGGTGCTCGACGGACGGCGGCTGACGCTGGCCGCGCACCACCTCGTCATCGACGGCGTTTCCTGGCGGATCCTGCTGGAAGACCTGGAAACCGCCTATCGCGGCGGCGAACTCGGGCCGAAGACGACGTCGTACCTGGCCTGGGCCCGGCGGCTCGCCGATCATGCCGCCTCAGGTGGTTTCGACGACGAACTGGTGCACTGGCAAGGGATTCCGGCGGTGCCGGCCGACGATCCGGCCAGGATCGCCGACACCGGCGAAGTGACCGTCCGGCTCACCGCCGAGGAGACCCGCGCGCTCCTGCGGGACGTGCCCGAGGTCTACCGCACGCAGGTCAACGACGTCCTGCTCGCCGCGCTGGGCCGTGTACTGCGGGACTGGACCGGGCAGACCCCGGTGATCGACCTGGAGGGCCACGGCCGCGAGGAACTGTTCGACGACGTCGACCTGTCCCGCACGGTCGGCTGGTTCACCAGCATGTTCCCGGTGGCGCTGGACGTCCCGGACGGCTGGGGCGCGGCACTCAAATCGGTGAAGGAACAGCTCCGGGCCGTGCCGCGGCGGGGGATCGGCTACGGCGCCCTGCGCTACCTGACCGGCACCGCGCCGGACATCGACCCCCAGGTCGGCTTCAACTACCTCGGCCGGTTCGACGACGCCGAGGAGGGCGCGTTCCGGACCGGCGCCCTCGACGCCGACGTGGACCCGGCCGCGTCCGCCGCCCACACGCTCGACATCGTCGGCCGCGTCGTGGCCGGGACGCTGGAGCTGACGTGGGCGCACGTCACCACCCGGCACCCCCGTGACACCGTCGAAGACCTGGCGGAACGGATGCTGACGGCCTTGCGCGAGATCATCGCGCACTGTGCCGCACCGGAAGCCGGTGGCCGGACCCCGTCGGACTACCCGCTGGCCGCCCTCGATCAGTCCACAGTGGACGCACTGGTCGGCGACGGCCGCGCGGTCGAGGACGTCTACCCGGTCACGCCGATGCAGGGCGGGATGGTGTTCCACGGGCTTTCCCAGACCGCGCAAGGCATGTACGTCGAGCAGGCGACGTTCGTCCTCGAAGGTGTCACCGACCTCGACCGGCTCGCCGACGCGTGGCAGCGGGTCGTCGACCGGACGCCGGTCCTGCGGACGGAGTTCGTCTGGGCCGGGGTCGAGGAGCCCCTGCAGGTCGTGCGCCGCGAGGCACGGCTCCCGGTCCGCCTGTTCGACGAGCCCGGTCAGGATCTCCAGCGGCTCCTTGCCGAGGATCGCGAACAAGGGCTCGATCTCGCGGCCGCGCCGCTGATGCGGGTGGCGCTGGCGCGGTTGTCGGCGACCGAGGTCCAGGTGCTGTGGACGTTCCATCACGCGCTACTCGACGGCTGGAGCGTCTTCCACGTCCTTTCCGATGTCTGCGGTGCCTACGCCGGGCAGACCCTGCCCGCCAGGCCGCCGTTCCGCGACTACCTCGCGTGGCTGGACGGCCTGGACCGGACCGACGCCGAACGCTTCTGGCGTCGGTCCCTCGCCGGCGTCGAGGGACCGACCCCGGTTCCCGGCGACCGGGTGCCCGCGGCCGGGCACATCGCCTGTTCGTCCGACTGGCTGCCCGTCCGGCTGGACGAGGCCGCCACCGCCCGGCTCGACGCGTTCGTCAAACGCCACGGCCTCACCCCCAACGCGGTCCTGCAAGGGGCCTGGGCGCTGCTGCTCGCGGCCTACAGCGGGCAGGACGACGTCGTGTTCGGGTCCACCGTCTCCGGCCGCCCGCCCGAGGTGACGAACGTGGACGAAATCACCGGCATCTTCATCAACACGCTGCCGGTCCGGATCGGGATCGGCCGCGGCACCCGGGTCGCCGAGTGGCTCGCGGATCTGCAGGCGGGGCAGGCGGAGGCTCGCCGCCACGGACATCTGCCGCTCGCGCTGGTCCAAGGCTGGGCGGACCTGCCAGGGGGAGTGAACCTCTGCGAGAGCCTGGTGGTGTTCGAGAACTATCCGATCACCGACGCCGAAGCCGGGCACGGCCTGACCGTGCGTGACCTTTCGGCGCGGGAGACGACGAACTTCCCGCTCACCGTCGTCGCCTCGCCGGGCCGTGAGCTGACCGTCGACCTGGGGTACGACCCCGCCCTGTTCGACGCCGCCACGGTGACCCGCCTGGCCGGGCATCTGCTCACACTGCTGCGGGAGCTGGTCGAAGACGGCGACCGCGCGGTCGCCGCGGTGTCGATGTCGACTCCGGACGAGGAGCTCCTGATCGCAGGGTGGATGGAGACCGGTGCGGAAGCCCCGGCCCGGTCGCTGCCGGAGTTGTTCGCCGAGCAGGTCCGCGCCAGGCCCGACGCGGTCGCGGCCGTCCTCGACGGTGAGCAGGTCACCTACGCCGAGCTGAACCGGCGAGCGAACCGGCTGGCCAACCGCCTGATCGGGCTCGGCCTGCGGCGGGAGGAACCGGTCGGTCTCGCCACCGGCAGGGCGGGCACCGTGGTGGCCGAACTGGGCGTGGTCAAGGCGGGCGGGGCCTACCTCCCGTTCGACACCCGTGCCCCGGCGGAACGCCAGAAGGCACTGCTGGACGGCGTCCGGTTCGTCGTCTCCGACACGGACCACCCGCACAGCATCCGGCTGTCCTCTGTGGACAACGAGCCGGACGGTGATCCTTCCGTCGTCGTCGATCCCGACCAGCTGGCGTACGTCATGTACACCTCCGGGTCCACCGGCACGCCCAAGGGCGTCGCCGTCCGGCATCGTGATGTCGCCGCCCTGGCCGGGGACAGCCGGTTCCGCGGCGGGGCGCACGAACGTGTCCTGCTGCATTCCCCGGCGGCCTTCGACGCCACCACCTACGAACTGTGGGTGCCGCTGCTCACCGGCGGCCGCGTCGTCACCGCGCCGGAGGGCGACCTCGACGCGCACCGGCTGCGGACCTTGATCCGCGAGCACGGCCTGACCGGGATGTGGCTCACCGCGGGCCTGTTCCGGGTGCTGGCGCAGGAAAGCCCGGACTGCTTCACCGGCCTGCGCGAGGTGTGGACCGGCGGCGACGTCGTGCCCGCCGAAGCCGTGCGGCGGGTCCTGGGCGCCTGCCCGGGTCTGCGCGTCGTCGACGGGTACGGCCCGACCGAGACGACCACTTTCGCCACCGCCCATCCGATGGACGAGACGGTCCCGGACCGGATCCCCATCGGCAGGCCGCTGGACGGGATCGTCGCCCGCGTCCTGGATTCCGGCCTGAGGCCGGTCCCGCCGGGAGTGCCGGGGGAGCTGTACCTCGCCGGGGCCGGACTCGCTCGCGGATACCGGAACCGTCCCGGCCTGACCGCCGACCGCTTCCTCGCCGCCCCGGCCGGACAGCGTATGTACCGCACCGGCGACATCGTCCGCTGGACCGGCGAAGGCACTCTCGAGTTCCTCGGCCGGGCGGACGACCAGGTGAAGCTGCGGGGGTTCCGCGTCGAACCCGGTGAGGTCGAGGCCGTGCTGGCCCGGCATCCCGCCGTGACCCAGGCCGCCGTCGTGGTCCGCGAGGACCAGCCCGGCTTGAAGCAGCTCGTCGCCTACGTCGTCTCGGACGCCGGCGAAGAGACACTGCGCGCCTCCTTGGCCGGGGCGCTGCCCGATTACCTGGTGCCGTCGGCGTTCGTCGCGCTGGACCGGATCCCGGTCAGCGCCAACGGAAAGCTCGACCGGAAGGCACTGCCCGCCCCCACCGCGGCGGTTTCCGGGCACGTCGAGCCGGAAACCGAAACCGAACAGGCGCTCGCCGGGATCTGGGCCGACGTGCTCGGGGTGGACCGGATCGGCGCCGACGACAACTTCTTCGCACTGGGCGGGGATTCGCTGCGAAGCCTGCACATCGCGGCCAAGGCCAGCGCCTTGTTCGCCGTCCGGCTCACCCCGGCCGACGTCCTGACCGCGCGCACCGTCGCGGGACTGGCCGGAACGGTCGAGGAACTCATCTTGGGCGAGCTCGAAAACCTCGCCTCCGAAACCGAAGCGTGAGGACGCCACCATGACCTCGTCCAGACAGGACCGCATCGCGGCACTGCCCGCCCACCTGCGGGAGGCGCTGCGCGCGCGGATGGCGGGAACGGCCGCACCGGCGCCGGAGATCCCGGCCGCCGCCGACCGTTCCCGCCCGATCCCGCTCTCGTCCGCCCAGCGACGGCTGTGGTTCCTCAGCCGGTTGAGGCCGGACGACCCGGAGTACAACAGCGCGATCGCCCTGCGCCTGACCGGATCGCTCGACCACGGCGCGCTGGCCACCGCGCTGCGCCTGCTGGTCGCCCGGCACGAACCGCTGCGGACCACCTTCGACGAGATCGACGGCGAAGGCGTCCAAATCGTCCAGCCGCCCTACGAGGTCGTGCTGCCCGTCGTGGACGTCACGCAGGACGACCTCGAGGACGTCCTGCGCGTCGAGTACACGCGGCCGTTCGACCTCCATCGCGGGCCGTTGCTGCGCGCGGTGCTGTTACGGCTCACGGAGACCGAGCACGTGCTGCTCGTGTGCGTGCACCACATCGCCACCGACGGCGCGTCGATGGGCGTGCTGACCGAAGAACTCGGCCTGCTGTACCGCGACGGCGAAGGCGCACGCCTGCCCGCGCTGCCGGTGCAGTACGCGGACTTCGCCGTATGGCAACGAAATCGGCCGCCGCGCGGGGCGGGGCTCGACCACTGGAAGGAGCACCTCGCCGACGTCGAACCCCTCGACCTGCCCACCGACCGGCCCCGGCCACCGGTCCGGAGCACCGCGGGCGCGGTGCGGGAATTCAGCGTCCCCACGGACGTCGCCAGGCGCCTCGCCGACTTGGCGCGGTCGTCGGAGACCACGCTGTTCACCGTCCTGATCGGCGCGTGCCAGGCGTTGTTCGCCCGCTACACCGGGCAGGAGGACATCGCGCTCGGCACCGTCGTGCGGGGCCGCGAACGGCCGGAGCTCGAACGGGTCGTCGGCTTCTTCGTCAACACCGTCGTGCTGCGCTCGGCCGTGGACCGGTCGGCGTCCTTCACCGAGCACCTGACCCGCGCTCGCCAGACCGTGCTGGACGCCTTCACCCATGACGACGTGCCTTTCGACACCGTCGTCGACGCCGTGCAGGCGGGCCGCGACCCCGGCCGGAACCCGCTGTTCGACGTCATGGTGCTGCTGCATTCCGTCACCGGTTCCGGACCCGGGTTCCCCGGGCTGGCCGTGGAACCGGCGGATGTCGCGCGGGACGCGGCGAACTTCGACCTCTCGCTGGAGTTCGAGGAATCCGGCGGCGAGCTCGCCGGG
Organism: Amycolatopsis sp. lyj-84; assembly: GCF_046549075.1. Lineage (NCBI taxonomy): Bacteria > Bacillati > Actinomycetota > Actinomycetes > Pseudonocardiales > Pseudonocardiaceae > Amycolatopsis > Amycolatopsis sp. lyj-84. Next base: position 75,207 of record NZ_JAJPWO010000009.1, on the reverse strand, counting down.
CTCGTCGAGTACAGCACCGAACTGTTCGACGCCGCCACGATCGACGGCCTGATCCGGCACCTGCTCCGCCTGCTGGCCGGGATCGCCGCCGAACCCGGCCGCCGGATCGCCGACCTGCCGCTGACCGACGACGCCGAAGAGCGCCGGCTGCTGTTCTGGGGGAGCAACGGGCTGGAGGTACCCGCGACGACCGTCGTCGACCTCCTCGACCATCAGGCGCGGACCCGGCCCGACGAGACCGCCCTCGTCTGCGGTGACGTCCGGCTGACGTTCGCCGAACTCGTCGCCCGCGCCGACGTCCTGGCCGCGGACCTGGCCGCTCGCGGAGCCGGTCCGGACCGGGTCGTCGCGGTGGTGCTGCCGCGGTCGGCCGAGGCGATCGTCGCGTTGTTCGCCGTGCTCAAGGCGGGCGCCGTCCACCTGTCGATCGATCCGGGGCTGCCGCCCGAGCGGATCCGGGTGCTGCTGGAAGACACCTGGCCGGTGGTCGTGCTCGACGACACCTTCACGGTCGCCTCCGACGGGCCGCGACCGGCGTCGCCCAGGCCTTCGGACGCCGCGTACGTCATCCACACCTCGGGCTCGACAGGCACGCCGAAGGGCGTCGTCGTCGGCCACTCGGCCCTGGTCAACCTGCTGGCCAACCACCGCGCCGTGTTCGGCCGCGACCGGATGCGCGTCGCGCTGACCGCGACCCTGTCGTTCGACACCTCGTGGGAAGGCCCGGTGCTGCTGGCGGACGGCCACGAACTGCACGTCATCACCGAAGAGACCCGTCTCGACCCGGCCGGACTGACCCGCTACGTCCGGGACGAGCACGTCGACTTCCTCGACGTCACGCCGTCCTACCTGCGCCAGCTGCTGCCCGCCGGGCTGCTCGAAGGCGAGCACCGGCCACGGTTCCTGATGGTCGGCGGCGAAGCCCTCGACGTGGACCTCTGGCGCGAACTCGCCGCGTCCGAAACGGCCGTCCACAACTACTACGGACCCACCGAGTCCACAGTGGACGCGACCTGTGCGCCGGTCACCGGCGACCGGCCCCTGATCGGCAGGCCGCTGGGGAACGTCACAGCCTACGTCCTCGACGAGTGGTCACGCCTCGTCCCGGCCGGGATTCCCGGTGAACTGTGCCTGGCGGGCGCCCAGCTCGCCCGCGGTTACCTCGGCAGGCCGGGCCTGACCGCGGACCGCTTCACCGCAGACCCGTTCGGCCCGCCCGGCGCCCGGCTCTACCGCACCGGCGACCGCGCCCGGTGGACCGCCGAGGGGCAGTTGGAACACCTCGGCCGCGTCGACGAGCAGGTCAAGGTCCGCGGGTTCCGGATCGAACCGGGCGAGGTCGAGGCCGTGCTGCGCGCGCAGCCGGACGTCTCGGACGCCGCGGTGGACGCGCGGGACGGCAAGCTGGTCGCCTACGTCGTCGGCGACGCCGACCCCGCCGGGCTGCGGACCGCGCTGAACCGGATCCTGCCCGGCCACCTCGTCCCCTCGGCGTTCGTCGGTCTCGACCGGCTGCCGCTGACCCGGCACGGAAAGCTGGACCGGCGCGCCCTGCCGGATCCGGAGCAGGCCACCGCCACGCCGTACGTCGCACCCCGCGACGAGCGCGAGCGGCTGGTGACCGAGATCTGGTCCGACGTCCTCGGCGTCGAACGCGTCGGTGTCGACGACGACTTCTTCGACCTCGGCGGGGATTCCCTGCTCGGGATCCGGGTCGTCGCGCGGCTCCGGGACGCGCTGGGCGCCGACGTGCCCGCCCGGCTCGTCTTCACCGCGCCCACCCCGGCCCGCCTCGCCCTCGGGCTGCCCGAGAGCACGGCGCCGCGGGAGGCGATCCCGCTGCTGTCCCGCGACGGCGGCCGGTTCGAGGCACCGCTTTCCTTCGCCCAGCAACGACTGTGGTTCCTCGACGAATTCGAACCGGGCAGCACCGAATACGTGTCACCGACCGCGTTGCGGCTACGCGGTGAGCTGGACGTCGGCGCGCTGAACCGCGCCTTGACCGCGCTGGTCGCCCGGCACGAGTCCCTGCGCACGACGTTCGCGACCGTCGACGGCCGCGGTGTCCAGGTGATCAATCCGCCTTACGCCGTCGACGTCGCCGTCACCGATGGCGATCTCGACACCGCGCTGGCCGCCGCGACCGGTCCCGTCGACCTGCACACCGGCCCGTCGCTGCGGGTCGCGCTGACCCGGCTCGCCCCCGGCGATCACGTGCTCACGCTGGTGCTGCACCACATCGTCACCGACGGCTGGTCCTCCGGTGTCCTGCTGGCCGAACTGGCCGCGTCCTACAGCGCGTTCGCCCGCGGTGCGGAGCCGTCCCTCCCGCCCCTGCCGGCGCAGTACGCCGACTACGCCGTCTGGCAGCGGGAACGCCTGCGGGGCACCGAATCCGACGCCCAGCTCAGTTACTGGCGCAACCGGCTCGACGGCGTCCCGGCGCTGGACCCGCCCACCGACCGGCCTCGTCCGGCGGTGCGGACCAAGAACGGCGCACTGCACGAGTTCAGCGTGCCCGCCGGGACCACCGCCCGGCTCAAGGAGCTTTCCCGGCATCAGGGCGGCACCCTGTTCATGACCCTGCTCGCCGCGAGCAAACTGCTGTTCGCCCGCTGGTCCGGGCAGGACGACATCGCCGTCGGCACCGTCGTCTCCGGTCGTGAGCGCACCGATCTCGAGGGCCTGATCGGGTTCTTCGTCAACACCCTCGTCCTGCGGTCCACAGTGGACTTGAAGGTCGGCTTCGACACCTTCCTCAACGACGTGCGTGACACCGTCCTGGACGCTTTCGCCCACCAGGACGTGCCTTTCGACCGGGTCGTCGACGATCTGCAACCCGAACGCGACACCAGCCGCACGCCGCTGTGCCAGGTTCTGGTCGTCCTGCACAACACTCCGGACAGCCGCCCCACGATGACCGGCCTGGACGTCGAGGAGGTGGCCCCGCCGGTCGTGACCGCGGGCTTCGACCTCACGATCCACTTCCAGGAGACCGCCGGACGGCTCGACGCGCTCGTCAACTACAACACCGACCTGTTCGACGCCGGCACCATCGAACGGCTGACCGGCTGGCTCCGCCGGATGCTCGACGGCATCGCGTCGGCACCGGAGCGGTCTCTCGCCGAGCAGCCTTGGATCAGCCCCGCCGAACGCGACCGGGTGCTGCTGGAGTGGAACGGCAAGGCGGCCGCGGAACCGGCGCCCGCCCTGCACGAACTGTTCGCCGCGCAGGCGGCGCGCACGCCGGGCGCCGTCGCGGTGACGAGCGGGACCACCGAGCTGACCTACCGCGAGCTGGACCGGCGCGCCAACCGCCTCGCCCACCGGTTGATCGGCGAGGGCGCCGGACCGGAGAAGCTGGTCGCGCTCCGCTTGCCGCGTTCGGCCGACCTCGTCGTCGGCGTGCTCGCGGTGCTGAAGACGGGTGCGGCCTACCTGCCGATCGACCCGGCGTACCCGGCCGCCCGGATCGAGGCGACGCTGGCGGACGCGCGTCCGGTGTGCGTCGTCGACTCGGTCGAGGCAGGCGAGTGGCCGGACACCACGCCGCGGGTGCGGGTGGAGGCGGGCAACACCGCCTACGTCATCTACACCTCCGGCTCGACCGGCGTGCCCAAGGGCGTGCTGATCCCGCACGCGAACGTGACCCGCCTGTTCTCCTCGACCGGCCACTGGTTCGGTTTCGACGAGCAGGACGTCTGGACGCTGTTCCACTCCTACGCGTTCGACTTCTCGGTCTGGGAACTGTGGGGCGCGCTGCTGCACGGCGGCAGGCTCGTGGTCGTCCCGCAGGACGCGGTCCGCGAACCGGAAGACTTCCTGGCCCTGCTCGCCGAACAGCGGGTGACGGTCCTCAACCAGACGCCGTCCGCCTTCTACCGCCTCGGTGCCCTGCCTTCGGCGGAGCTCAGCCTGCGGTACGTGATCTTCGGTGGCGAGGCGCTGGATCCGGCGCGGCTGGCGGAGTGGTACCGGCGGCATCCGGACGGACCGCTGCTGGTCAACATGTACGGCATCACCGAGACCACGGTGCACGTGACCCACCGGCCGCTGGAAGCGGACGGGACGGCCACCGTCGGCGTCCCGATCCCGGACCTGCGGACGTACGTGCTCGACGCGGATCTCGCCCCGGTCCCGCCCGGCGTGACGGGCGAGTTGTACGTCGCGGGCGCGGGTCTGGCCCGTGGCTATCTCAACCGCCCCGGTCTCACCGCGTCGCGGTTCGTCGCGGATCCCTTCGGCGCGCCCGGAACCCGGATGTACCGCACCGGCGACCTGCTGCGCTGGACCGCCGGCGGCGAACTGGACTACCGCGGCCGGGCCGACCACCAGGTCAAGATCCGCGGGTTCCGCATCGAACCCGGCGAGATCGAAGCGGCCCTGATCGCCCACCCCGACGTCGAGACGGCGGCCGTCGTCGCCCACGGCACCGGGGACGCCCGGCGGCTCGTCGCCTACCTGACCGGCGCCGTGCCCGGAACGACGGCGCTGCGGGAGTTCCTCGGCCGCTCGCTGCCCGCGCACATGGTGCCCGCGGTGTTCGTCGCGCTGGAGCGACTGCCGCTCAACGCCAACGGGAAACTCGACACCCGGGCGCTGCCGGAGCCGGGCGCGCGGGCCGAAAACCGTTACACGGCCCCGCGCACCGACGTCGAGACGATTCTGGCCGGGGTCTGGTCGGAGGTCCTGGGCATCGACCGTGTCGGCGTCGAGGACAACTTCTTCGGCCTCGGCGGCGATTCGATCCTCAGCATCCAGGTCGTCGCGGCCGCCCGGCAGGCGGGGCTGACGATGTCGTCGAAGGACCTGTTCCGGAACCAGACCATCGCCGAACTCGCCCACGTCGCCCGGCCCGAGGCGCCCGCCGAGCACGTCGAAGAGGAAGACCGCGGCCCGGCCCCGCTCGGCCCGATCCAGTCCTGGCTGTTCGAGCGGATGGACGATCCGTGGCGGCTGACCATGTCCGTGCACCTCGTGCTGTCCTCCGTGGACGTCCCGAAGCTCGTCTCCGCCCTGAACAGTGTCGCCGAGCGGCACGATGCCCTGCGCATGCGGTTCTCCCGCGCGGACGGCGGCTGGGTGCAGGAACCCGCGCCCGCCGAAACGCACGACATCCTCCGGCACGTCGATCTGTCCGAAGTGGACGACACGGCGGCCGCCATGCACACCGAGGCGGTGCGGGCGCAGACCTCACTCGACATCACCACCGGACCGCTGTGGCGCGCGGTGCTGTTCACCTTCCACGACGAGCCGCCGCAGTTGTTCCTCACCGCCCACCACCTCGTCATGGACGGGGTGTCGTGGCGAATTCTGCTGGCCGACCTCGAACGCGCGTACCTCGGTGAATCCCTCGGCCAGGTGCGCACATCGTTCACCCATTGGGCTCATTGTCTGGCCGAGAACGTGAAAATGGGACACCTCGACAGGGAAACCGCGTACTGGAAAAATTCTCTGCGCGGTGCGCGGGCGGATATTCCGGTTGACCGTCCGGGCCGTAACGCCGCGAAGTCGGAGCGCGGTGTCTCGGTGTCACTTGGCCGGGCCGAGACCACCGCGCTCCTCGGCGACGTTCCCGGTGCGTACCGCACGGAGGTCAACGACGTCCTGATGAGCGCGCTCGGCCGCGTGCTGACCCGCTGGGCGGGGTCGCGGGTCATGATCGCGATGGAAGGCCACGGCCGCGAGGAAATCGCCGGGCCGCTCGACCTTTCGCGGACGATCGGCTGGTTCACCGCGCAGTACCCGATCGCGCCCGTAGTGTCCGAAGGCGACTGGGGCGACGTGCTCAAATCCGTCAAGGAACAACTGCGCGCGGTTCCGAACAAAGGCGCCGGCTACGAGGCGTTGCGGTATCTGGGGGCCGAAGATACGCCGGGTTCCGCAATGCGCGAGATACCCACGCCCCGGATCTCCTTCAATTACCACGGCCGCTGGGACATGGGCGGTGCCGCGGACGGATGGTTCCAGGGACGAGGCGAAAGCATCGGGCACGACAGCGACCCGGAAAGCGTCCGCCCGTATCTGCTCGACGTCGTCGGCGTCGTCGAAGGCGGCGAATTGCATCTCACCTGGCAGTATTCCGATGAGGTGCACGAGGAAAGCACGGTCCGCGCGCTCGCCGAAGACACACTCGACGCTTTGCGGGGCATCATCGCGCATTGCGCCGGGGCGGGCGGGCGCACACCGTCCGACTTCCCGCTGGCCAGCCTCGTTCAGGCCGACGTCGACCGCTTCGCCGGGGACGGCCGCGACGTCGAGGACATCTACCCGCTCACCCCGTTGCAGACGGGCATGCTGTTCCACAGTCTGGTCGACACCGGTTCGACCGCGTATTTCGACCAGTTCCGGCTCCGGCTGGCCGGGGTGAGCCGTCCGGAGGCGCTCGCCGAGGCCTGGCAGCGCGTGGTCGACCGCACGCCGATCCTGCGCAGCAGTACCGCGTGGGAGGGCATCGAGGCGCCGATCCAGCGAGTCCACCGTGAGGTCCGGGTCCCGGTCCGGCAGTACGACTGGCGTGCGCTCGCCCCGGCGGAGCAGCACCGGGAACTGGCGAAGGTGCTGGCCGAGGACGTGGCGGCGGGGATGGAGCTGACCGCGCCGCCGCTGATGCGCCTGGCGATCGCCCGGCTCACCGAGGACGAAGTGCAACTGGTGTGGACCTCGCACCACGTCCTGCTCGATGGCTGGAGCACGGCGCAGGTCTTCGGCGAGGTGTGCGAGCAGTACGCGGCCATCGTCGAAGGCCGGGCCGCGCGCCTGGTGCCGCGCCGTCCGTTCCGCGACTACCTGGCCTGGCTCGCCGACCAGGACCGTGCCGAGGCGGAGGACCACTGGCGCGCGGTGCTGGACGGGTTCACCACGCCGACCCCGCTGCCCTTCGACCGGCGGCCGCGGGAAGCGCATCGCGCCGAATCGGGCGAAGCGATCCTGGTCGAACTGTCCCCGGAGGAGTCCGCGCGGCTGCACGAGACGGCGAAGTCCGCGGCGCTGACGGTCAACACCGTCGTGCAAGGCGCCTGGGCGCTGCTGCTCGGGCGCTACAGCGGGGAAACCGACGTGCTGTTCGGCGCCACCGTGTCCGGCCGCCCGGAAGGAATGCCGGGCGTCGAGGCGATGATCGGCATGTTCATCAACACCGTCCCGGCCCGCGTGGAGATCCGCGGTCACCAGCCCGCCGTCGACTGGCTGCGGGAAACCCAGACGGCACAGGCCGACGCGCGCCGGTACGACTTCCTCGCCCTGTCCGAACTGCAGGCGTTCACGGGCGTGCCCGCCGGTACGGCCCTGTTCGACAGCGTGGTGGTGTTCGAGAACTACCCGATCGAGGACAGCGGTCAGGCCGACGTGCGCGTGCTGGACGTCGAGTCGCTGGACACGACGAACTTCCCGCTCAACCTCACCGCCTATCTGCACGACAAGCTCGGGCTCGAACTGTCCTACGACCCGCGGTTGTTCGACACGGCCACGATCCGCCGTCTGGCGGATCAGCTCGCGGGCTTCCTCCGCGCCTTCGCCGACGACCCGCGGTGCCGCGTCGACGCGCTGTCCCCGCTGTCGCCGTCCGGACGGCGCGAACTGCTCGCCTCGAGCAGCGGGCCGGTGATCGACGTGCCGTCCGGCACGGTCCTGGACGTCTTCGAAGCCACGGTGGCCCGCGTGCCGCACGAGACCGCCTTGGTCTTCCGGGACACGGCCTGGGACTTCGCCGAGGTCGACGCCCGCGCCACGCGGCTGGCGGGGGAACTGGCCGCACGAGGCGCCGGTCCGGAATCGGTGGTGGCCGTCGCGTTGCCGCGGTCGGCCGAGGCCGTCATCGCGATCCTCGCGATCTTCAAGGCGGGCGCGGTGTATCTGCCGATCGACCCCGGCCTTCCGGAAGAACGCAAACGTTTCCTGCTCGACGACGCGCGGCCGGTGGTCGTCCTCGACGAGCCAGGGCACACGTCGGCGACCTCCGCCGGGACGCGGGCGAGTGTGGACACCGCCGCGTACGTCATCTACACCTCGGGCTCGACGGGAACGCCCAAGGGCGTCGTCATCGAGCACCGCGGCCTGATGAACATGCTCGCCGCGCACCGTCGCGGTTTCCTCGGCGGGGAGCGCCGCCGGATCGCGCTCACCGCCTCGTTCTCCTTCGACACGTCCTGGGAAGGAGTGCTGGCCCTGATCGACGGTCACGAGCTGCACGTGCTGGACGACGACACCCGGCTCGACCCCCGTGCCGCCGTCGACTACGTCCGGCACCACCGGATCGGCCTGCTCGACCTGACGCCGACCTATCTCCGCCAGCTGATGGACGCCGGACTGCTGACCGGGCAACACCGGCCGGACACGGTGATGGTCGGCGGCGAGGCGATCGACGAGCGGCTGTGGCGTGAACTGGTGGAGTCCGGGATCACCTCGCACAACTACTACGGGCCCACCGAAGTGACCGTCGATTCCGTCCACACGCCGGTGACGGGGGACCGGCCGCTGATCGGCCGTCCGCTGGCCAACCTGCGGGCGTACGTCCTCGACGCGACCGGCGTACCGGTCCCGGCGGGGATGCCGGGCGAGTTGTTCCTCGCCGGCGTCCAGCTCGCGCGCGGCTACCTCGGCCGTCCGGGGCTGACCGCGGACCGGTTCGTGGCCGATCCCTTCGGCCCGCCGGGCACTCGCATGTACCGCACCGGCGACCGCGTCCGCTGGACCGCGGACGGACGACTCGACTACCTCGGCCGCGTCGACGACCAGGTGAAGATCCGCGGCTTCCGGATCGAGCCCGGAGAGGTGGAAGCCGTGCTGCGGCGGCATCCCGCGGTCACCGACACCACGGTCGCGGCGCGCGACGGACGCCTCGTCGCCTACGTCGTCGGCGACACCGAGGGCCTGCGGGACTGGCTGCGGGAGCGCCTGCCGGATCACCTCGTCCCGACGGCGTACGTCGCCCTCGACGTACTTCCCTTGACTCGCAACGGAAAGGTCGACAAGCGGGCGCTTCCCGCGCCCGGCCGCGACACCGCCGCGGAATACGTGGCGCCCCGGAACGAGACCGAACGCCGTCTCGCCGCCATCTGGGCCGAAGTACTGAAACTGGACCGGGCCGGCGTCACGGACAACTTCTTCGAACTCGGCGGTGACTCGATCCTGAGCATGCGGATCACGTCGCGGGTGCGCACCGAGCTGGGCGTCGACGTCTCGCCACGCGCGTTGTTCAGCGCGCCGACCCTCGGCCGGTTCGCCGCGGCGCTGCCGGAGCAGCAGGCCGGCACCTCGCCCATCCCGGTCGTCGCCCGCGACGGTGCCTTGCCGTTGTCGTTCTCCCAGCAGCGGTTGTGGTTCCTCGACGAGTTCGAATCCGGTGGCACCGAATACCTTTCACCCACGGCGTTGCTGCTCCGCGGCGAGCTCGACGTCGACGCGCTGAACCGGACACTGGACTTCCTGGTGGCCCGGCACGAATCACTGCGGACGACCTTCGACGCCGTCGACGGCCGTGGTGTCCAGTTCGTGCACGAGCCGTACCACGTCGACCTGCCGGTGGAGGACTTCGACGAGAACACTCTGGTGCGGGAAGCGTCGCGGCCGTTCGAGCTGCGCACCGGACCGCTGCTGCGGGCCCGGCTGTTCCGGCGGTCGGCCGACGAGCACGTCCTCCTGCTGGTGCTGCACCACATCGTCACCGACGGCTGGTCTTCGGGCGTGCTGGCCGCCGAACTCGACGACTGCTACGCCGCTTTCGTCCGTGGCGAAGAGCCGCGGTTGGCGGAGCTTCCGGTGCAGTACGCGGACTTCGCTTCCTGGCAACGCCGGCTCCTCGACGGCCCCGAGCTCGCCGGGCAGCTGGACCATTGGCGAGACCGTCTCGCCGGGCTGGAACCGCTCGAGCTGCCCACCGACCGGCCCCGGCCCGCGGTGCGCACGACCGAGGGGGAGTGGGCCGGATTCGACGTCCCCGCCGACGTCGCCACGAAACTCCGGGAGCTGGCCAACGCCCAGGACGGCACCCTCTTCATGACCCTCGTGGCCGCCTGCCAGGTGCTTCTGGCCGGTTGGGCGGGTCAGGAAGACGTCGCCGTGGGTACCGTGACCTCCGGCCGGGAGCGCGCCGAACTGCAACGCCTCGTCGGGTTCTTCGTCAACACCCTCACCCTGCGGTCCACTGTGGACAGCGGACGGTCGTTCCGTGAGTTCCTGGCGCGGGTGCGGAACACGGTGCTCGACGCGTTCGCCCACCAGGACGTCCCCTTCGAACGCGTGGTGGACGCCGTGCAGCCTGCCCGCGACCCGAGCCGGACCCCGCTGTTCCAGGCCATGGTGGTCCTGCAGAACACCGGTGACCGGCCCGGCTCCGGCACGCTGGTCGCGGAGGAGGTCGCGCTGCCCGCGGTGTCGGCCACCTTCGATCTGCTCGTGCAGTTCGAGCAGGACGGCGACGCGCTGCACGGGGCGATCAACTACAGCACCGGGCTGTTCGACGCGGCGACGATCGACAGGCTGATCGCGCGGTTGCGGACCCTCCTGACCGCGCTCGCGGCCGAACCGGATCGCCCGATGGCCACCTTGCCGTCGCTGCCCCAGGTCGAACTCGACCAGCTGCGAGCGTGGAACGACACCGCGCGCGACGTCCCGGCCGCCTCCCTGGCCGAACTGGTCGAGACACAGGCGCGGCGGACACCCACGGCGCCCGCGCTCGTGTCCGACGACGGCTCGCTGACCTTCGCTGAACTGAACGCGCGGGCGAACCGGCTGGCCCGGCTCCTCGCGACGAGGGGCGCCGGTCCCCAGCGGATCGTCGCCGTCCGGCTGCCGCGTTCGGTGGACCTCGTGGTCACCGAACTGGCCGTGGCCAAGACCGGAGCCGCGTTCCTGCCGGTGGATCCCGGCTACCCGGCCGAGCGCATCGAGTTCATGCTGCGCGACGCGGACCCGGTCCTGGTGGTGGACGGCGCACTCGACGCGACCGGGTACGACGACACCGATCCGGGGACGCCGGTCGATCCGGCGCAGCCCGCGTACGTGATCTACACGTCCGGTTCGACCGGGCGGCCCAAGGGCGTCGTCGTTTCCCACGCCGGGCTGGCGTCCTTCTCCGCCGCCGGAATCGAGCACTGCGAGGTACGTCCGGGGGATCGCGTGCTGGCGTTCAGTTCGCCCAGTTTCGACGCGTCGATCCTGGAACTGTGCCTGTCCCTGCCCGCGGGCGCCGCGCTCGTCGTCCCTCCCGAGGGGCCGTTGCTCGGCACCCAGCTCGCCGAGGTCCTGCGGCGTCGGCGGATCAGCCACGCCCTGATCCCGCCGATCGCGCTGGCCACCGTTCCCGAGGTGGACCTGCCGGACTTCCGCACCGTGCTCGTCGGCGGGGACTCCTGCCCGGCGGCGCTGGTGGACCGATGGGCGCCGGGCAGGCGGATGATCAACGCTTACGGGCCCACGGAGTCCACCGTCGTCACCTCGTGGAGCGCGCCGCTGACCCCCGGCGGCACGCCGCCGATCGGCGCGCCGATCCCGAACACCGAGGTCCACGTCCTGGACACCGCGCTGCGGCCGGTGCCGATCGGGACGACCGGCGAGCTGTTCGTCGACGGCGCCGGTCTCGCGCGGGGATACCTGAACCGGCCCGGTTTGACCGCGGACCGGTTCGTCGCGAACCCCTTCGGCACACGGGGAAGCCGGATGTACCGGACCGGTGACCTGGTCCGCTGGACGGTGCCGGGCGGGCTGGAGTTCGTGGGACGCGTGGACGAGCAGGTCAAGGTCCGCGGCTTCCGGGTGGAACTCGGTGAGATCGAAACGGCGCTGCGCCGGCATCCCTCGGTACGGGACGCCGTCGTGGTCGCCCGCGAGATCGCCGGCCACAAACGGCTCGTCGCCTACGTGGTCGGCGAGGCGACGGACCTCCGGGCCTTCCTCGGGGAGACGCTGCCGGACTACCTCGTGCCGTCGATCTTCGTCCCGGTGGACGCGATCCCGATCACCGCCAACGGCAAGGTGGACCGCGCGGCGCTCCCCGCCCCGGATCCGTCTCTGGCACAGAGTGCGGACTACGTGAAGCCGCGCACCGAAACGGAAGAGACCCTGGCGAACCTCTGGGCCGAAGTCCTCGGCCTGGACCGGGTCGGGGCCACGGACAACTTCTTCGATGTCGGCGGCGACTCGATCCTGAGCATCCAGGTCGTCCACCGCGCCCGGCAGGCGGGCCTGGCGATGCGGTCGAAGGATCTGTTCACCCACCAGACGGTCGCCGAGCTGGCGACGGTGGTGAAGCCGGTCGACACGGTGGCCGAGGATCGCGAGGTCGTCGTCGGTGACGTTCCGCTGACGCCGATCCAGCGGTGGTTCTTCGCCTCCGAACCGGCGAATCCGGCGCACTTCAACCAATCGGTGGTGGTCGAACTGGCCGGACCGGTGGAGGAGGAGTCACTGCGGCTCGCGCTCGACGCCGTCGTCGCCCAGCACGACGCGCTGCGCCTGCGCTTCGAGCGGACCGCCGCCGGGTGGACGCAGTACAACGAACCGGCCGAGCCGAGGCCGGTGCTGAAGAGGGTGCCCGCCGCCGACCTGGAGAACGAGGCCGAGTCGGCGCAAGCGGACTTCGACCTGGCCCGGCCACCGCATCTGCGCGCACTGCTGACCGAACCGGAGGGAGCGGAGAACCCACGACTGCTGCTCGCCGCGCACCACCTGGTCGTCGACGCGGTGTCGTGGAGCATCCTGCTCGAAGACCTCGAACGCGCGTACCGGCAGATCGAAGCCGGGGAGAAGGCGGACCTCGGGGCCAAGACGACGTCCTTCCGGGACTGGGCGCACCGGCTGCGCGAGTTCGTCGCGGACGGCGGTCTGGACGGCGAACACGCGCATTGGGCGCGTGAGCTGCCCGGTCGCACGATCCCGCGCGATCAGACCGGCGCTCCGCCCGCTCCGCCGGAATCGGTGACCGTCGAGATCGACGAGCGGGACACCGACGCCCTGCTGCATCTGGCGCCCGGCGCGTACCGCACCCGGATCAACGACGTTCTGCTGACCGCGCTGGCCCGGGCGCTCACCCGCTGGACGGGACAGCGAGCCGTCGCCGTCGATCTGGAAGGCCACGGACGCGAAGAGATCCTCGACGACGTCGACCTTTCGCGGACCGTGGGATGGTTCACCACCCTGTTCCCGGTCGGTCTCACGGTCGAGGACTCCCTCGGCTGGAGAGAACTGGTCAAGGCGGTCCGGAAACAGCTGCGTGCCTTGCCGGGCAACGGTTTCGGCTATGGCGCCCTGCGGTACTTCCGGTTCCCGGAGCTCGGTGACACGGCGTCGGAGGTCGCGTTCAACTACCTGGGCCAGGGCGATCACGCGGGGGAGGGGAGCGGGCTCTATCTCCGGGCCCACGCGCCTCTCGGCCGCGAGCAGGACCCCGCGAACCGCCCGCCGCACGTCCTCGAGGTGGTCGGCGGTGTGCGTGACGGCCGTCTGGAGTTCTCCTGGTACTACCAGCCTCACCTGAACACGCGGACCACGGTGGCGGCCGTCGCCGCGGACTTCGCCGAAGCCTTGCGCGCCATCGCGTCGGACTGCCGGGGTGAGGAGGCGTGAGCGGGCTGAGGAGCAATCGCGACTACCGGCTCCTGTGGACCGGGCAGGTCGTCTCCGAGGCCGGTTTCAGTACCACGATGATCGCGTTCCCCTTGCTGGTCTTGGCGATCACCGGATCCGGTGTGCAGTCGGGACTCGTGGTCGGCTCGGTGGCGATCGCCCAGCTGGTCGCCGGGCTGCCCGCCGGCGCGCTGGCGGACCGCTGGCACCGCAAGCGGATCATGCTCGGCTGCGAGGCCGTGCAGGCGGTCGCGGCCGCAGCGCTCGTCCTCGCGCTGTGGTGGGACGGCGCCGGAGTCGGCCTCCTGGTCGTCGTCGCCGTGGTGATGGGGGTGTGCCGTGCCCTGTTCGAACCGGCGGAGGAGGCGAGCCTGCCCCTCCTGGTCCAAGCCGGGGAAGTACCGACGGCGGTCTCGCTGAACGCCGCGAGGACCAGCGCCGGGCAGCTGTCGGGCACCGCGCTCGGCGGGTTCCTGTTCGCCCTCGGCCGGGTCGTCCCGTTCGTTTTCGACGTCCTCACGCATCTTTTCGCCTTCGTGGCGCTGCTGTTCGTCCGGCTGCCCGCACGGCCTGCCGCGGTCTCCCGGCCGCCCGCGCATCTCGGCCGGGAGATCGTGGAGGGGCTGAAGTGGGTGTGGGGGCAACCTCGGCTGCGGGTCACGACGTTCTGCGTGGTCAGCCTGAACCTGTTCTTCTCGGCCTACTACCTGGTGATCATCGTGCTGGCCGACCGCCGGGGCATGCCCGCCGGCGAGATCGGTGTCATGGCGGCGATGCTCGGCGCCGGCGGGGTGCTCGGCGCCTTCGCCGCGCCCGTCCTGTATCGCAAGATCAGCCCGTACCTGTTGATCACCGGGGTGTTCTGGGCGCTGACCGTGCTGACGCCGATCGCGATCTTCGTGCACAGCGGCTATCTGATGGGACTGCTGTTCGCCGCGATCGCCTTCCTCCCGCCGTCGGTCAACACCGCCATCAGCACCTACCAGCTGTTGAACACGCCCGACGAGCTGCGTGGTCGCCTCGGCGGCGTACTGGGGGTGACCGGCGGCCTGGCCGCCGCGGTCGGCCCCGCGCTGGGCGGCTGGCTGGTCGAGGTGCTGACCGGCCCCGCCGCGGTGCTCGCGTGCGCGGGCGCCATCGCGGTCGTCACCGTGTTCACCACGCTCAACCGCACCCTGCGCGGCCTCCCCGCCGCGTCCGAACCACTCGAAGCGGAAATCACCGGAAAATAAGGAGAGAAACCCGATGGACGACAACACCACGTTCCAGGTCCTGATCAACGACGAAGAGCAGTACTCCCTTTGGCCGTCGGACAAGGAGGTGCCGGAAGGCTGGCGCCCCGACGGCAAGACCGGCAGCCGCCAGGAGTGCATGGATCACGTGGACGAGGTCTGGACGGACATGCGCCCCCGGAGCCTCCGGGAGCGGATGGCCGCCGAGTGACCGGCCCCGGGGACGGTGTGGTCCACCGTCCCCGGGAGCCCGGCTTCTCACCCTTCGGCAGCGGCGTGGGCATCGCTGAGCGCGTTGGCCCGGTCGATCCCGGCCATGTTCTCCTCGGCCCAGGTCCGGAGCGCCGCCAACGGGACTTCGAGGGACAAGCCCAGGTCGGTGAGCCGGTAGTGCACGCGCGGTGGCACGGTGGGCTCCACGCGGCGGGCGACCAGGCCGTCGCGGACCAGGCTGTGCAGGGTCACCGACAGCATTTTCTGGGAGACACCGGGAATCCGGCGCCGCAACTCGGCGAAACGCACCTCGTTCGGGGCCGCCTCCGCGAGGACCTTGACCGCCATCGACGTCCATTTCGTGCCGATACGGTCCAAAAGCCGCCGGGTCGGGCACTCGGGGTCGAACAGATCGCCTTTCTTGGGGGTCACCTGGAGCTCACCACCTGAGGGGAAAGTGCCGTCTTGTCGGCACCGCGGAGGTTACCTACGGTTTTCTGGTAACCAATGGTAACCACCGCGGAGGCACCGTGCCCGGCACACTGCGACAGATCACCGTCAACGGCATCCAGACCACCGTGGCCACCGCCGGTTCCGGACCCGCGGTTCTGCTGCTGCACGGGTTTCCGCACACCTGGCGGCTCTGGACCGAGATCATCGGGCCGCTGGCCGAGCATCACCGGGTCATCGCCCCGGACCTGCGCGGACTCGGCGCCGGCACCCGCGCCGCGGAGGGCTACGACGCGGGCACGCTGGCCGCTGACGCCGAAGGCATCCTTGACGCCCTCGACGAACCAGCCGCGGCCGTGGTCGCCATCGACGCCGGCACCCCGGCCGCCTTCCTGCTCGCCATGCGGCGGCCGGAGCGGGTGCGGCGGCTCGTGGTGATGGAGTCACTGCTGGGGTCACTGCCCGGCGCCGAGGACTTCCTCGACGCAGGCCCGCCGTGGTGGTTCGGATTCCACGCCGTGCCCGGCCTCGCCGAAACGGTCCTGCTCGGACACGAGGCGGAGTACCTCGACTGGTTTCTCGGCGCGGGCACCCTCGGTCGCGGGGTGCCGTCCGAGATCCGCGACGCCTTCGTCGACGCCTACACCGGACAGGAGGCCCTGCGCTGCGCTTTCTCCTATTACCGCGCCATGCCGGCCACGGCCCGCCAGATCGGCGAGGCCGTGACGGCGGGCAGGCTCACCATGCCCACGATGGCGATCGGCGCCCATCCGGTCGGCCGCGCGCTGGAACGGCAGCTGCGTCCCGTCGCCGACGACCTCACCGGTCACCTCGTCGAGGATTGCGGCCACATCATTCCGCTGGACCGGCCCGCGGAACTGCTTCGGCTCCTCACCCCGTTCCTCGACGAGAGGGCTACTCGACCGCTTGCGGAGTCAGCAGATCGTTGAGCCACGGCAGGACCGCGGATCGACCGCCCGGGGGGCGTGATCCAGGCGTCGGACTCTTGCAGCGACCGGACGATCTCGGTGAGCTCGTCGCGGTGGTTCTCGGCGAAGTCGCGGCGGGTGAACCACAGCGACGGATGACTGACCAGGAACTGGCCGCGGGTCTCCGCACGATCGGTATCCCGCTTCGCGACCGGGAAGGGCGCGCTCGCTTCTCGCTCGGCCTGCGTGGCGCGACGGCCGGGACGGGAACGCCACGTATGGCGCGCCCGCCGCCGGCCCGGAAGACGTCAGCAGAAGACTTCGGTGAGCAGCTTGCCGAACGCGTCGCCGGGGTCGCCCGCGGTCGGCGCGCTCGTGACCGAGAGCTCCAGCCGCTTCGTGGTGTCCGGCGTGGTCAGCAGTTGCGAGGAGTAGCCGGGGATGCCGCCGCCGTGGCCCCACACCTTGGTGCCGCACGGCAAGGTCTCCACCTGCAGGCCCAGGCCGTACTGGGGGCTGACCGCGGTCGTCTTGCTGATCTCCTGCTGTTGCGCGGGCCTGAGCAGCTTGCCGCTCGCCAGCGCCACCCCGAACGTGTCCAGGTCGCGGGTCGTGGAGATCACCTCGCCCGCGGCCCAGGCGACCGACGGGTTGATGCGGGTGACGTCGTTCGGCTTGCCCGCCACGGTCACGTAGCCGTGGGCATGCGGGCCCCTGATGTCGACGTTGTCGCCGGGAACCTCGGTGTCGTCGAGGCGCAAGGGCTTGAGGATCCGCTGCTCGACCGCCTTCGCGTACGGCCTGCCGGTCAGCTTCTCCACCAGCAGTCCCGCGACCACATAGTTGGTGTTGGAGTAGTTCCACCGGGTGCCGGGGTCGAAGTCGAGCGGCTTGTCGGTGGAGATCTTGAGCAGTTCCCGGGGCGTCCAGTGCTTGTAGCGGATCTTCTCGAACTCGGCCGGGTCGAGCGGCAACGCGTCGGTGTAGTTGTAGAGGCCGCTGGTGTGCTGGAGGACCTGGCGCACCGTGACGCGGTTGTCGATCAGGCCGGGCAGGTAGCGGACGACCGGCGCGTCCAGGGCGACCTTGCCTTCGCCCGAAAGCTGCAGCAGGACCGTCGACACGAACGTCTTGGTGATGCTGCCGACGCGGAACCGGCCGTTCTCCGGCACCGGGCGATTCGAACCCAGCTCCGCCTTGCCGGAGCGCGCGGTGAAGCGCTGATGGCCGTCGGTCACCCTGACCTGCGCGCCGAGCGCCGCGCCGCTCGTGGTGAACTGGTCCAGCGCCTCCTGCACGACCTTGCGGTCGGCGCCGGTGTCGGCGAGCGCGGTGCCCGTGGTGGCGAGCAGTCCGGCCGCGGTGAGCGCGACCACGAGTCGAATCCTCTGCAAAGGCCGAGGCAATGTTCTTTGCATAATCGGAAAAACTCCCCTCGAAGCCCGAAGGCTCTCCCCAGGCGGCGGTCCACCGCCGGCCCGACCGACGCTAGCGTCCGGTGATCAGCACCCCCAGGGCCGGAAATCACAACCACTCGAACAGAGCAGAACACCCGGCACCGGATGATCCAGCCGACGCGTCCTTCTGCACCAGCCGCACCGCTCGGCGAGGTGTAGGCCACCAGGGTGGTTCTCAGTGCAAGGTCGTAGCCGCTCATCGGCATGACCTCGCGCCCGGTCTGCGCATCGACCGCATCGCGGCATGCGCGGGTGTTCGTGCCGCTGCGATAGCCGCCTCCGCCTAGGTGATGACCGACGACAACGAGGCCTACCTGATCACCGTCGCGTTCGGAACACTCGCCCGGCGTCGCTCCGGACCGGGTGGATCGCCGACCTGCGACGTCCGAGCGAGTGCCCATTTCAAGAGGCGGGCTTGAATCGCACGGACTGTGGTCGCTTCGCCTTCTGTCCCGTCAGGACCGACCCGCACAGCAGGGCCGCGACCGAGCACACTGTCATAGCCAGGTAGAGGGGAATCGCGGTGTGCTGGCCGCCGAGTCCGACCAGGGGTGCGGCGAGCGCGCCGAGTCCACTTTGGAGTGTTCCCAGCAATGCCGACGCGGTTCCGGCGGATTCGGGGACCGCTTCGATCGCCAGTGCGGTCGCGTTGCCGAATACCAGACCGAGGCCGGCACCGGTGATCGCCAGCAGCGACAACGCGCTGACCGGGGCCAATTTCCCGATGGTCGCGATCAGCAAGGACGCGGCCGTGGAGCCGGACATGGCCACCAATCCGATCCGCAGTAGCACCGACGGATGGACGCGGTTGACCAGTTTGGCACTGGCGCCGCTGGAAAGGGTGGCAATCAGTGCTCCCGCGGCGAAGACGACGGAGTACTCCTGGACACTCATGCCGAGCATCTTCTGATAAAGGAAGGGCGATGCGGAGATGTAGGAGAACAGCGCTCCGGACGCGAAGACGAAGACCAGGGTGTGACCGAGGTAGACCCGGTTGCCCAGCACTCCGGCCGCCGCGCGCAGCGTAGTCGCGAATCCCTTGGCGTGGCGTCGTTCTCGCGGCAGGGTTTCCGGGACCAGGAAGAACGCCGCGGCGAACATCGACATCACGACCGTGGCCAGCAGCCAGAAGACGGCACGCCAGCCGAATTCCTCGAAAACCGCTCCGCCTGCCAGCGGCGCGACGATCGGCGCGATACCGCCGAGGGCCATCAGGATGCCGAACAGGCGTGCCGCGGCGCTGCCGGTGGCGATGTCGGAGATAACGGCGCGACCGAGCACCACCCCGGCCGCGCCGGCGAAACCGGTGACGAAACGCAGTGCCACCAACCACTCCAGCGTCGGAGCGAGAGCGCAAAGGGCCGTGCTCGCCGCGCACATGGCGGTTCCGGCGAGCAAGAGACCCCGGCGTCCGTACCGGTCGGACAGCGGGCCGAGGACGAGTTGCCCGGCCGCCAGTCCGATCAAGAACGCGGTGAGTGTGAGCTGTACACCGGAGGCATCGGTGCCGAGTTCCTCGGCCATCCGCGGGAACGCCGACAGGTACAGGTCGGTGGCCATGGGCAGCACGAAGGACAACAAGGCCAACACCGCGATGAGCGTGCCGGCGGGTTTGACAGAGGGCATCCGAAGTCTCCCAGTTAGTTATACTTATATAAGCATAACTAACGGTACACTGGTGCCGTGACCGATGACAACGCCGCGCGACTCAAGCAGGCGAGAGGCCTGGTACCCGGCCTGTACGGGTTGTCCCGTGCACTACGGCTGCGAGGAGTCGCCGAGGCGGGGCTGTATCAGCTCCCGCCATCCGAGCTGGAAGTGCTGCGCTACGTGATGGACACCCCGGGCACTCCCCTGAGCACGATGGCGCGTGAGCTTGGATTGCAGACCAGCAACGCCAGCGTCGTGGTGCGGAACCTGGTCGCCCGCGAGCTTGTGGAACGCGAGCCCGACCCGGACGACCGAAGGTCGGTACGACTGCTTCCGACGATGAACGCACAGCACGGCATGGCACGGATCGAGAGCTCCTGGGCCGAGCTGCTCGCCGTCGCGCTGGAGAACCTTTCTCCGGACGAACGAGACAAGCTGGCCGCCGCGGGACCAGCGCTGGCCTCGCTCGGGAAAGCGCTCAAAAACCCGCTGACGCCCGAAGCGCCGCGTTGAGCACCGAGCGACAACGAAGGCGCCCTCCCTCACCGGTGACACGTCCACCGAAGGAGTCCTCCAGGCTCTCGACACTGGCCGCGTACGGGAAGTACGTGTCGCCCGTTCTCCGCCATCGAGGTTGTGCCCGCAGCTCGTCGTTCGGCATGTACACAGTCTCCCGCCGTCATCGCCCAGCCCGGGGCCACCGCACACGGTGACCTGCGCGATGTTGTTCGTCAGCAGCCTTGGAAGTGCTTGTCGGCCGACCAGCCCGTATTGGCCCAGCTTTCCGCCGCCGGGGGAGCGAAGCCCGGGATCACCGCAGCCAAACCGGTGAGCAGCCAGCTGGTGAAGCGCGCGGCTCCTTGAGGACAGGTATGGATGCCGTCGGCGCTGCGATCCGCTTTGCCGTCTTTCGTCTGCTCGTAGGCGCTGCCCCACACTTCGGTGGCGTCGAGCACGACGGCCTTGCCGCCGGATCCGGCCGCCACCGCGCGGGCGACGTCCGGGGTGCGATCGAGGTCTGCCATGTGCGGCTTGTAGAAGTCGTCCGGCTTCAGCGGGGGCATGGTGACGAAGACCAGTTTCGCGCCGGCGCCCGTCGTGGTGCTCAGCAGTTTCTCGTAGGCGGTCTGCTGCTCCTGCTGGGTTCCCCAGTCGTAGCTGGCTATCTGGTAGACGACCACGGTGGGCTTGGCGGAGGTGATCTGTTCCGGCAGTTTCTTCCAGTTTTCCTCGGAGAAGGGGCCGACGACGTTCCCGCCGCCCTCCGCGGCTATGGAGGTGAAACCGGCTCCACCGGCTTTGAACGCGGCGGACAGCGGCAATGCCTCGCCGACGGCGATGGAGTCGCCGAGGAAGAGCACCTTGGCCTGTTCCGAACTGGCCGCTGGGGTCGGACCTGGGGCGGCCTGGGTCGAGCAGGCCGAGGTCGCCAGGACCAAACCGGCCAGGCCGAGCATGATTTTTCGGTTCTTGGTCATGTCTTCGACCGTGCCGTCGCCGCGTCCCGGGCGTTCCGCGATCGTGTCCCGGTTGTGTCGCAGAAGATCGCTTGACCGATGAGACGGCCCGGAGGAGTCCATAATGGACACGTGGTGGCGATATTGCTCATCGAGGACGATCCGCTGGTCAGGCGCGGCCTTCAGCTGGCGTTGTCCAGACACGGACACGATGTGCGGACCGCGGAGACCGGTGAGGACGGGCTGGAGCAGTTCCACGTGTCCGCGCCGGACCTGGTCGTGCTCGACCTGATGTTGCCGGGGATCGACGGTTTCGAGGTGTGCCGCCGGATCCGGGCGGCGGGCGAGGTGCCGGTGATCATGCTGACCGCGCGGGGTGACGACTTCGATGTCGTCGGCGGCCTGGCGGCGGGCGCGGACGACTATGTGATCAAACCGGCGCGGCCCTCCGTGCTGGACGCGCGGATTCGTGCGGTACTCCGCCGTGGAGCCGCTCCGGCCGAGGGTGTGCGGGTGCATCGCGACCTGCGGATCGACACCGCCGCGCTCGCGGTGGCCGTGCGCGGTGAGCCGGTTTCGCTGACGCCGACGGAAATGCGGCTGCTGTTGACGTTGTCCCGGTCGCCCGGCCGGGTGTTCAGCCGCAGCCAGTTGCTGGAAGAGGTGTGGGAGCACGACTACCTCGGTGATTCCAGGCTGGTCGACAACTGTGTGCAGCGGCTGCGGGCGAAGGTCGAGGACGACCAGGCGAGTCCGGTGTACGTGCAGACCGTCCGAGGGTTCGGCTACCGGTTCGGGCCGGTATGAATGCCGGTCGGCTCCTGCCGCGGGGACTTCGCGCCCGCCTGCTGGTCGCTTTCGTCCTGGTCGCCGTGCTCGCGGCCGCCGCGGCCGCCTGGTCGAGCGCCCGGTCGGCGAGCGCCGCGCTGGTCGCGACCACCCAGCAGCGGCTCGCCGGCACCCTCACCGGCCAGATCGCCGCGGTCGCGCCCCAGCTGACCTACCCGCCGACTCAGGACTCGCTCGACCGGCTGCGCGCGGCCCTCGGCGCGAACACGCTGGTCACCTACGGGGATCTGCGCTCCGAGGACGGGGCCGACCTCGGCACGGGCTCGCTGCGAGCGGCCGTGCGCGGCGAGAAACGGCTGGTCACGCAGAGGCTCATCGCGGGCGAGACCCCGTGGTTGCTGATCGGCACGCCGGTCATGCTCACCGCCCCGGACGGCGCCCGTGCCCCGTCCGGTATCGAGGTGTACTCGGCGCACGATCTCACCGGAGTCGAGGAGCAGATCGATCACCTCACCCGCTCCGCGGCGATCACCGCCGCGATGGCGTTGCCTCTGGCGGTGCTCCTGGCGCTGCTCGCGGCGGGCAGTGTCCTGCGGCCGGTGCGGAAGCTCCGTGACACCGCGCGCCGGCTCGCGGCGGGTGATCTCGACGCTCGCACACCACCGCAGGGTGCCGACGAGCTGGCCGACTTGACCGTCACCGTCAACGAGATGGCCGAGTCGTTGCAGCGCATGCAGGCCGACGCCAAACGGTTCGCCGCGGACGTCTCCCACGAACTGCGCACCCCGCTGAGCACGCTGACCGCGGTGGTGGAGGTGATGGCGGCCACGGCGGACACGATGGAGCCGGACGCCCGGGAATCGGCGCAGCTCGCGATCACCGAGACCCACCGGCTGGTCCGGCTGGTCGAGGATCTGATGGAAGTGTCCCGTTTCGACGCGGGCACCGCACAGATGCGGTGGGAGGAGACGGACGTCGCGGCCGCCGTGCGGGAATGCCTCCGTTCCCGGGGCTGGCTGGAGCAGGTCGAGCTGCTGGTGCCGGAGGAGATTTCGCTGCGGCTGGACCGTCGCCGCCTGGACGTCGTCGTGGCCAACCTGGTCGGCAACGCGCTGCGGTACGGCGCGCCACCGGTGCGCGTGCGGATCTCGGTGCTGCCGGACCAGGTCCGCGTCGAGGTGACCGATCACGGCCCCGGCTTGCCGGAACACGTGCTGCCGAAGGTGTTCGACCGCTTCTACAAGGCGGACACCGCGCGCACGCGAACGCCGGGCAGCGGGCTCGGACTGGCGATCGCGCGCGAGAACGCGCGCCTGCACGGCGGCGACCTCACCGCGGACAACACCGTCGACGGTGGCGCGCGGTTCGAGCTGCGGCTGCCACGGAACCTGGAGGACCGGTGAAACGCATCCGGCTTGTCGCACTGACCCTGCTACTGGCGGGTTGCGGAGTCGCACCGTCGGGACCCGCCGCCGACGGTGACGCCCCGACCGGCGTCGCGCCCGGGGTGACGCTGTACTTCGTCGACGTGCACCGTCGGCTCCAGCCACAGCTGAGGGAAACCAGGCGACTCGGCACGATCGCCGAAGCGGTATCACTGCTGCTCACCGGTCCCGGCGGCTCGGAGCTGGACACCGACATCGCGTCGACGCCGGTCACCCAGGTCGTGGTGACCACCGAACCCGGCCTCATCCAGCTTCTGGTGCCGCTGACCGACCGTGAGGTCACACCACTGGGTATCGACCAGATCGTGTGCACGGCGCTCGGCGTCCACGTGCAGAGCGGCGGATCGAAGGCCACCAAGGTACGGATCGGTTTCACCCAGCCCACCCCGGAATCGGATGTTCAGCGGACCTGCCCGCTGAACACGTGATCAGCGGGCGCTTCCGAGCCGGGTGATGTCGATGCCGGGCGGTTCGGGGGCGGGAAGGGCAAGCCACAGCAAGGCAAGGGCGACCATGACCGCCGCGAACGCGAGCACCCCGCCGCGGCCGCGTGCCCACTTCGCGCGGAACCGGATGGGGTCTTCGACCGCGTACTTCGACAACGCGGCCAAGCCGATCGACAGGACGCAGACCAGCACGGTCCGGGGCCATCGGCCGATCCCGGTCCACTGCTCGGACACCAGCACGAAAACGGGCCAGTGCCACAGATAGAGGCTGTAGGAGATCAGCCCCATCCAGCGCAGTGGCCGCCAGGCAAGGAGCTTGGCGGCCACCGTTCCCGGCGTCCGGACACACAACCCGATCAGCACCGCGGCGGCCAGCGAGTGCGCGAAGAGCCCACCGGTGAACAGCCACGGTGAGCCCACACCGTCGGCGAACCACCACAGCACACCGATTCCGGCGGCCAAGAACGCCGGCACCACTCCCGCTGTCCGGGCAGTCGAGCGGGCCAGGACGTCGCGCACCGGACCGGTGGCGACCATCGCGCCCAGCAGCAGGGAGAACGCCCGGGTGTCGGTGCCGGTGTAGACCCGGGTCGGATCGGACGGCGTCAGCAGCGTGATCATCAGCACCAGAGAGACCACCGAGGCCGCGAGCGTGATCACGGCGACCCGCCGGTGCAGTAGCCGTCGTCCGGCCAGGGTCGAGATCAACAGCAGCGCCGGCCACACCAGATAGAACTGCTCCTCGACCGCGATGCTCCACAGATGCTCGAAGACCCGGGCCGAGCCGAAGCGGTCCCAATACCCGGACGACTCCGCGATCAGGTGCCAGTTGACCAGGTTCAGCTGCACCCAGGGGCCGTCCCCGAGCGTCGTCCGCACCACGTCCGGTGACGCCGCGAGCCACACCACGACGGTGACCACGGCGAGCATGGCCGCCAGGGCGGGAAGCAGCCGCCGGATCCTGCGGCCCCAGAAAGCGGTCAGTGACACCGTCCCGGTCGCCTCGGCCTCACGCAGGATCAGGTCGGTGATGAGGTAGCCGGACAAGGTGAAGAACAGGTCCACCCCGAGGAAACCGCCGGGCAGGAGATCGGTGTGGAACAGCAGGACGCCGAGGATCGCGATCCCTCGCAACCCGTCCAGCGCGGGGACGTGCGTCCCGCGTCCGGCGTCCGCGCGAACCACCGGGGCCTGGTCGATGTTCGTCATGATCCCGACTGTGCTGCGGCGATGTCGGCCGCCGGTCCCGGGACTGTCGCAGTCTTGTCGCAGGCAGGCTCATCTCGAGTCGACGGGCAGTCCGGAGAGCGCGTGGCGGCCCCCGGTGAGGAGATCCCGCAGTTCTTTTCGTGAACCGAGCCCGAATTTCGCGTAGATGTTCCCCAGGTGGAATTCGACGGTCTTCACCGTCACGAAGATCTCCGCGGCGATCTCCCGGTTGGTCAGGTGTTTGCCGACGAGACGGGCCACCTCGCTTTCGCGGTCGGTCAGCCCGGCCAGCGCGGTCGGATCGAGGGAGACGTCGACCTGCGACTCGGTCAGGTCCGCGTCGGCCCGCCGTTCGAACGGGACCGCGCCCAAGGTGGCGAAGCGGATTTTGGCCGCACGAAGCCACTGTGCGCCGGGGACGGGTCTCGCCGTACCGAGGAGGCGGCGAGCGTGCTCATGGAGCAGCAGGCCATCGGCGAGAGAGACGCCGAGCGCGGCCGGGGTGGGGTAACGGTTTTCCACGCAGTGGAGGGCGGCGGCGTGGTCACCACGGGCGGCCAAGAACGACGCCGTCAGGCGGATCACGGTGCTTTCCCAGGAACCGACGCCGCTCGCCTTCGCCGCGAACACCTTGAGCTGCGCTCGCGCTTCGGCGATCCTGCCGGTGCCCAGGAGGGCTTCCACCAGGAGCGGGCGCCACCAGAGACTCCACCATTCGTGTGCCCCCGTCGCCTCGGTCAGGCCCGGGATGGCTTGGAGCGCGGAAAGTATCGCGGCCGGATCGTCTTTCGCCTGTCCGAGAACGGCTCCCGCGATTCCGGCGTACCGCAGGTCTTGGAGCGCGCCGGTCCGCGCGGCGGCCTCTTCCGCGCGACGGACGTGCCGGGCGGCCGTCGCCCAGTCGCCGCGTCCCGCGGGGACCAGGGACGCGGCGAAACTGCAGAGAGCCTGGTTCGTGGGCTGCTCTTCCGCCTGGGAGACGGACACGACCTGCGCGACGGTGAGCGCGGCCGCGTCCCAGTCTCCCGACTGGTAGTGCGCCGCCGTCAGATACGAGTAGGGGCAGGTTCCACTGAGGAAATGCGCACCGCTCCGATGACGGCGCCGCACCTCGTGCAGGTCTCGTTTGGCCTCGTCGAGCCTGCCGAGCACGGTGCGCAGCGCGCCGCGGCAGGCGAGTGAATCCAGGTGGGGGGTCGGGACTTCGGCCGGTTCGGGGGACAGATGCCCGAGCTCGTCGAGGCCGCTCTCAAGCCCGTCGCGTCGGCCCCTGGCCACCGCGAGCAGCACCTTGGTGAAGTCCGCGAGGCCGGTCGGCACCTCACCGAGCGACAACGCGAGCCGCCCGTGCTCGATCACCGAATCGGACTCGCCGCGCCAGGTCAGCGCGCCCGCCAAACCCGCCGCGGCCGACGCGCGCACCCAGCGGGGCGCGTTCTCCGCCTCGGCCTGGCGCAAGGCGGCCGTCAGTTCCCGTTCGGCCCGCACCCGTTCGCCCGAGCCGAACAGGGAGACGAGACCTTCGCACAGGGAACGCAGGGCGGACCGGGCGCAGCGGGCGATCCGGGCCTGCGCCCCCGAGGCACGCCACCGTTCCTCGCTGAGCAGCTGATGGATGACCGACGTGAGCAGCAGACGTTCGGCGTCCGGCCCGGACGGCGAGATGTCGGCGGCCCAGCCGAGATAGGTGGCGGCGGGTCCGTGCTCACCGCGGTCGGCCTCCTCCTGGGCGGCCTTCTCCAGCTCCCGCGCGAGGTCGCCGTCGGTCATGGTCACCGCCGCGACCCGGTGCCGCCACGAACTCGCCCTGTCCACGGCCTCGGCCGCCCGCAGGTGCAGCCTGCTCCGCCGGGTCGGTGTCAGCGAGAGATAGACGGCTTCCCGCTGCACGTCATGGGTCAGCTCGACCGGACTCGACACCTCGCGCGGCCACCACGTCACCAGACCCGCTTCGAGCGCCGGCTGCAGCGCCTCTTCCGCGTGCTCGATCGCGGCCACCTGCGCCACCCTCGCCAGCGGAGACCGGACGCCGAGCACGGCGAGCGCGGCCAGCAGTTCCCTGGTCTCGGCGGGCAGGCCGGCGAGAGTCCTCCGCGCCGCGACGACCGCCGAACTCGATGCCGTCCGGAACAGTTCCCCGGTGGCCAGAGCCTCCGGCTCGACCTCCTTGAAGAGGGTGCGCAGGTGCGCGGGGTGCCCTCCGGTGTACGCACACAACCGCTCGACGACCTTGCCAGGGATGGCCTGCCCGAGGATCGTGCTCGCGAGGGTGGCCACCTCGTCGGTGGCCAGCCCGGTCAGTTCCACCCGTACCGCCGCCGGCCCCTCACCGAGCGGGTCGCCCGCCCGGGTGCCGTCCGCGGCGGTACGGCTGAGGGCGACCACGAGCAGCTGATCGGCCCAGCTGCGCCGCAGCACGAATCCGAGGGCGGTCAGCGACGGCGGGTCGGCCCAGTCGAGCCCGTCCAGCAACAGCGCGACCGGGCTGCGGTCCAGCAGCCCGGACAGCGCGGCGTGCAACTGCTTGCCGACCGCGAGCGGGTCCACTCCCGCCGGACGCCGTCCGGACAGCAGCGGCAACGACTCGCCGGCGCCCGCGGGCAGGCACAGCGCGAGCTGGTCGACGACACCGAACTCGCTGCCGGCTTCCGCGGGGTCGCCGACCGCGCGCAACAACCGGAAGTCCGGCACGCCCGCCAAGAACCGGCGGGCGAGCGCCGTCTTGCCGATCCCCGCGAGACCCTCCAAACGGACGAGATGGTGAGTGCCGATCCGGACCTTCCCCGTGACATCGGCCAGGAGCGCGAGTTCGGCGGCACGCCCGACGAAACCACCGGTGAACGGGGTGATGGCGCCGCGTTCCCTCACTTCGCCCCCGCTTTCTCCGCAGACTCAGGCATTCTGCCCGCCATGGGACGAATGGACCAGCAGGTTGGGCCACCCGGGGTACTCGCCGGGCCGGGTCAGGCCCGCGCGTACTTGAGTTCGACGGCCGCCATCTCGGCCACCCCGTCCTGCAGTTTCATCATCTCGACATTGGAGATCAGTCCGGGGTCGTGCGCCGGATCGACGTAGCCCAGCACCCTCACCACCACCGGCCTGAGACTTTTCGCGATCACGCCGTCGATGAGCCACTGCGGAGTCAGGTAGCCGCCGAGTTCGTTGGCCTTTTCGACCGACGCCGCCGCGGCCTTCAGACCGAGGCCGGAGAGGGCGGCCGCGTGCTTCTTCAGCATCTTTTCGCGGGTCTTCACGTCCTTGATCTGATCGAAGTCCGCGATGAGCAGGGCGACCTCGTCCTGCAGTTCGTCACTCAGTTCGGCTTTCGCCTTCACCCTGGTGCGAGCCTTTTCGATGAGCCTGTCGACTGCTCGACCGTCGTTCAGCGCCGCCCATTCGGCGATCATGGTCGCCTTGAAGGCGGCCAGATCCTTCCGGCCCGACGCCTCCTCGGCCTTGCGTGCCTCCTTGTGCACCCCGGAGAAGAACTCCGTCACGAGGGTCTTCACGGTGGGGAACACGAACGGGAAGACGCATTTCGCGACCACCCCGCCGACACCGGTGAGGTCCAGTCCGTAGCTCGCGACCGAGAGGAACGCCGCCGCCGCGGGTTCGGCCCGGCACAGGGCCCGCTCGAGGTCGTCCTCGTTGCGCTTGATGATGTAGTCGAGGATCGCCAGGGGATGCTTCGCGAGGAACTCGTCCGCCTGCTGCTTGTACTGCGGATCCTTCATGATCTGCTTGGCCCGGCGTTTGCGGTCGAGCGATTCCGCGATGGCGCCGAACTCGCTGATCATCACCCCGCCGACCAGGTTGGCTGCGCTCAGGGCCTGCGAGGTGCCTTCCTCCGGCACCACCGAGGCGGCGACGCCGGCACCGGTGTTGGCGCCCTTGAAGATCTCCTTGGTCAGCTTGATCGCGCTGGTGACCTCGTCTCCGGTGAACTTCTTCCCGCCGACACGGAACTCGTCGTTCTCGGCCACCGCCGCGTACCGCTGGAGGCTCATCTCCTTGACGACCAGCTGACGGCAGACGGCGAGATTCAGGACGATGTCGTCGATGCACTTGCGCATCCGCGTGTGCAGTTCGACGACATCGCAATAGACGTCCTTGCCGACGGCCGCCGACGCGTCGCGCGCGGCGTACTTGTGGGACTCGCCGTAGATCTCCTTCACGTGATTGCTCCGCTTGAGGGTGAAGGCGAGCAGGTTCTCGGCGTTGCTGAGGGTGACCTTGGAACACTTCCGATAGAGAGTGATCTTCTGCAGCGGGAAGGTCTTCTGGTGGAGTGCGTGGACGACCCCCTGTGCCGCGCCCGCGTCGACGGCCATGAGTGCGATCTCCTTGCGCAGCCGGACCATTTCCGGGTTGTCCTCGCGCAGGGTGCCGAACTCCCCATAGTCCTTGGCGGCGGTTTCCCTGGCCTTCTTGGCATCGGAGTGGTGTTTGACCCGGACTCCGACGTGGCCGACGCCGACCCGGCTCAGGCCCCAGATCGACAGGGTGAGCGTCTTCCCGTAGTCGAGATCCAGATCCCGGAGAGCCTGCTTCACGGAGGCGGCGGCTTTGGCGTCCTTCTTCGAGGCAGGCGGCGTGCTCGTCGTCATGGTCTTCCTCCTGGTTCACGAATGATCAGTGCTGTTCGGGGAGAATCGCCTTGACCTTCCCGGACACGGCCTCGTTCGCGGTCAGGCCCCTCAGCTCTTCCGCCGATGCCTGGCCGGCGAATTCCTGGATTCTGGCGAGGAGCGCCTCCTCCCAGATTTCCTGGATCTCGTCACTGGTCAGGCCTTCGAATTCCGAAAAGTCCGCCTTTTCCATGATTTCGGCGACGACCTTTTCGAAGAACGCGTCGTTCTTCTCGAGTTCTTCGGCCGCCTGCCGCATCTGTTCCTCGGAAGCCTCGACGAGCTCGGCCAGTTCCGCTTCCACCCGCTTGTCGCGTTCGGCGACCTTTTCGGCGATCTCGCCACCGGGCTCCGCGGGCTGCTCGTCCGGCAGCGTGATGCCGTGCTCGGCGAACGCGGCTCTCTTGTCCTCACCGGCTTCGACGAGGTCGAGGAACTTCCCTGCCCCTTCCCCGACTCCCCGGTCCTGGGCGAACTTCAGGAAATACCGCTTGAACTTCGCCCAGTCGGCTTCCCGGCCGGACCAGCCGCCCCAGCCCTTCGTCAGGGTGGCGTACCAGGCCTTGGGCTCGTACTGCGACCAGAGATCCGGCGCCTTCGTCCGCGCGACGAGTTGCTCGTGCGTCGCGATGGCGATGCCGTACCCGGCGAAGCCCCCGATCTTGTCCGGCGCACGCTCGACGTCGTCCAGCAGCAGCTGCGCCTGGGGGCGGACACCGGCCTGATCGGCGTATCCGAGGAAGAAGGCCTTGAAGCGATCCCATTCCTCTTCCTTGCCCGACCAGCCGGGCCAGCCGTTGCCGAGCACCTGGGTGAGGTGTGCGTACCAGCGCGGGGCGGTCGCGCCGTCCCACGGCGGTGGTGAATCCTGCCGGCTCTCGCGGGCCTTCGCGAGGAGACCTTCGTAGAGCCGTGGCAGCTCGTCCTTCCTGGCGTCCATTTCGGACAGCACGCTCCGTTGATCGGAGACCTTGGTGTCCATGTGCTCCACGAACGTCTCCAGTGCTTCCGGGGGCAGGGAACGCTCGGACACCTGCGCCGTCAGGAGCTGCTTGAACCGTGTCCAGTCCTCTTCGGACTCCTGGTGCGCGGAGCTCACCGCCTCGAACCAGGGCGTCACCTGGTCGTCCCGGAGTTTGCCCGCGACCGAGACAATCGCCGCTTCCATCGGTTCCACGTGCCTCACCTCGTTTCGGATTCGATCGGTTTCAGCCGGCCAGTACGGTGCCGACGGCGACGACGGTCCCGGTCGGGGCGGGCGCCGGATCGTTGCAGTCGAGAACCTGATCCCCGTCGCGTGCCAGCGGTTTCCCGTTCACCAGCACGAGCGGGCTGCCCGCCAGTACCGTGCCGCGGTTGTCCGGCGGCCGCTGGAACGTGCCGCCGGTCGGCACGTGCGGCGGGGTGTTGATCGCGACGCTGCCCACGACCGCCGCGGGCTGCCCGCCGATGAGCACGTCGGTACTGCAGCCGAGCGTGATCTTCCCGGCGAACGGCAGCTGGGTCGGCGTCGGCACGGGCCCGCCCGCCGAAGGGACCATGACGACATGCGTGTCGGTCCCGGTGACGAGGTCACCCATTTTCGCCGCGGCCCTGCCCATCGCGCACCCCTTCCGTGATCTTGGCCGGCAAGCGCCGCATACCACCGGTGGACGGCCGAGGTGGCCGTAGCGTGCGAGCGCCCAGATCGACCGAGTCCGGCGGCGGTGCCGGTTCGCCGGACTCCGGCGGGGCCAGCGGGGCGACGACCACCAGGTCCAGGCAGCCGCGCGCGACCAGGCCCAGTGCCGCCCAGATGTCCACCGGCGCACTCGAAAGTCCCGGTCTGGCAACGGAAACGGTGACCGGAGAGGTCGCGGCCGAGAGCGTTCCGGTGAGGTGGGCCGCGGAGAGTCGCGCGGTCCGGGTGCAGGCCGAAAGGACGGCGCCGAGGAGCAGATGCTCCCGTTCGATGTCGTCGGCCCAGGCGGTGACCAGATAGCAGAGCTCGTAGCGCCGTGCTTCCTGCGTACGCCGCACGACGCGACCGTCCGGCGCGCGTTCGTCCGACCAGCCGATCGGCGTACCCGCCGCGACGTCTTCCCGCACCCGGTGCAGGAAGATGCCGACCGTTTCGGTACCGGAGCACTCGGCGATCCAGTTCTCGCCTGGCGTGTCGAAGCGCACGACGACTTCGGGAGGCAAAGACTCCCTCAACAGCGACCGCAGCGCTATGTCGACTTCATCGAACATGGCGCCAGTGTGCGGAGAACCGGTGTCCCGGCGGCAGCGATCCCGGTGCATCGGAGCGGCCCGAACGGTCTACCCGATCGGGCAAGCCGGTGTGCCCCCGGGCTCGTGGTGCGGCCCCGTTCCGGCGAGCACTGTGATCGAGAAGCCCGCATCGTTCTCTTGGAGGCGCCATGCCGTCGTACCTGTCACCGGGTGTCTACGTCGAAGAGGTGTCATCCGGCTCGAAACCGATCGAGGGTGTCGGCACCGCTGTCGCCGCGTTCGTCGGCTTCGCCGAGACGGGACCGGTGGACGAGCCGGTCCTGGTCACCAACTGGACCCAGTTCACCCAGAACTTCGGCCAGTTCACGGAAGGC
The DNA here is from genome assembly GCF_046549075.1 of Amycolatopsis sp. lyj-84. Taxonomy (NCBI): domain Bacteria; kingdom Bacillati; phylum Actinomycetota; class Actinomycetes; order Pseudonocardiales; family Pseudonocardiaceae; genus Amycolatopsis; species Amycolatopsis sp. lyj-84. Next base: position 43,151 of record NZ_JAJPWO010000009.1, on the reverse strand, counting down.
GCGTATCTGGCGCACGCCGTCTACGCCTACTTCGCGAACGGCGGTGGCGCCGCCTACGTCATCCGGGTCGGTGGCGGCTCGGCGGAACAGCCCGCCCCCACCGGCACCGAACTGCCGAGCGAAGGCGCCGGCAAGCCGATCGTCGTCCGGGCGCTGAAGGCGCCGGAGCAAGGCAGGCAGTTGAGCGTCGAGGTGCAGGAAGCGACGGAACGCGGCGACGACGCGTTCAAACTCGTCGTCCGGTTCGGGGACGAGGAGGAGGTCTTCGACAACGTGACCAACCGCCGCGGCGCGACGAACGTGGCGACCGCGTTGCGGAAGTCCACTTTGGTCGCCGTCGAGGAGACCAAAGGGGCCACACTGGCCTTGCCCGCGAAGAACACCCGTACGACGATCACCGAGGCGCCGTCGGGCGCGCTGACCGTCCAGGACTACGTCGGTGATCCCGAGGAACGGACCGGATTCGGGACACTGGAGGCGATCGACGACATCACCATGCTGTGCGTCCCCGACCTCATGACGGCCTACGAGTCCGGGCAGATCGACATGGACGGCGTCAAGGCGGTCCAGCTCGCCATGATCGCGCACTGCGAGCTGATGGCCGACCGGGTCGCGATCCTCGACCCGCCACCCGGACTGCGCCCGCAGCAGGTCGTGCGATGGCGAGAGGAAATCGCCGGGTACGACTCGAAGTACGCCGCGCTGTACTGGCCGTGGGTCAAGGTGGCCGATCCGCGCTCGGGCAAGCCGGTGTTCCTGCCGCCGAGCGGGCACGTGGCCGGTGTGTGGGCCCGCAACGACGACACCCGCGGCGTGCACAAGGCACCGGCGAACGAGGTACTGCGCGGGGTGACCGACCTGCAGTGCGGGATCACCCGCGGCGAGCACGACCGGCTGAACCCGGTCGGTGTGAACTGCATCCGGTTCTTCCCCGGACAGGGCATCCGGATCTGGGGCGCGCGCACGCTGTCCAGCGATCCGGAATGGCGTTACCTGAACGTGCGGCGGCTGTTCAACTACATCGAGAAGTCCATCCTCACCGGGACGAGCTGGGTGGTGTTCGAGCCCAACGACCACTTCCTCTGGAACTCGGTCGAGCGGATCATCAGCATGTTCCTGCGGCGGATCTGGCGCAGCGGCGCGCTGTTCGGCCGGACTCCGGAGGAGGCGTTCTACGTCAAATGCGACGAGGAGAACAACCCGCCGGAGAACCGTGACGCGGGCATCCTCACCGTGGACATCGGCGTCGCGCCGGTCAAACCCGCCGAGTTCGTGGTCTTCCGCCTCGCCCAGTTCTCCGAAGGCGCGGAGCTGAAGGAATGACGACCGCCGCGTCCTTCGGCGGTATCCCGGCGCCCGCGGTGCTGAGCGCTCCCCGGTTCGTGATCATGTGCGAGGGCTGGGCGGCGGGACTGGGGTTCTCGAAGCTCGGCAGCCTGCAGTCCGAAGTGGAGTTCCAGGAGTACTCCTACAACAGCAGGCTCGGGAACACGCACACGAAGCAGTTCGGCCGGGCGAAACCGCCGTCGATCACCTTGGAACGCGCGCTGGACAGCCTCGGTTTCGCCCAGCTCTACGGCTGGCACCTGCTGGCCAGGGTGAACAACCCGCTGGCGAAACTGCCGGCGTCGTTCGACATCCTCACGAAGTCGGGGGAGCCGGTGCTCGCCTGCCTGCTGGAGAACGCCTGGTGCCAGAAGCTCGAAATCGACCAGACCCAGGCGGACGCCTCGGCGGTCTCGATGATGCGGGTCACGATCGTGTGCGACAGCATCCTGCTGCTCTGAAAGTCCTCGTGGCAAAGGAGTCCTGCTCATGACGTCCAGTCTCACCAGCCAGACCCAGGTGGTCAGCGCGGCGAGCTTCGTGGTGGAGTTCACCGGCTCGCCCATCGGCCGGATGGCGTTCTCGGAACTCGGCGGCATCACCTCGAAGGTGGCTTCCCAGGAGTACATCTTCAGCGACGCCACCGGAAAGGTGAACCACACCAAGCAGTTCGGCAAGACCGAACCGCCGACGATCTCCGTCAAGCGCGGCCTCGACCAGGCGGGCAGCAACGCCATCCTCGCCTGGCACGCGTTCGCTCGCAGCGGCGACAACAGCGCGCGGTGTCCCGGCACGCTCACCGTCTTCGACGCGGGCGGAACCGTCCAGGCGACCTACCATCTCGAAGAAGCCTGGATCTCCGAAGTGAACATCACCAGTGTCAAGGCGGGAACTTCGGACGTCGCGATGATCGAATGCAAGATCACCTGCGCGTCGATCACCGGTGCGGGGAACCGCTGATGACGCTCGCACCCGATCTCTCGCGGGCCGAAGCGGGGCTGCGCACCGAGTATCCCTTCTGCCTGCCGCGCGGATTCGTCGACGAGCACGGTGTCCTGCACCGCGAAGGCGTCATGCGGCTCGCGACCGCGCGGGACGAGATCTCGACGCAGACCGACCCCCGGGTCCGGCAGAATCCGGCCTACCTGACCGTGCTCCTGCTCGAGCGCACCGTCACCCGGCTCGGCTCACTGGCCACAGTGGACACGCTGGTGGTGGAATGCCTGTTCGCTTCGGATCTGGCTTTCCTCCAGGACCTGTACCGCCGGATCAACCAGAGCGGGCACACCGAGGTCGACGTGACCTGTCCCCAGTGCCGGCACGACTTCGCCGTCGACGTGGCCGGTGATGCGCCGGGGGGATCTTGACGTACACGGCCGACCGCCTCTGGAAGGAGGTCGTGTACGTGGCCTACTACCTGCATTGGCCGTCCGCCGAGATCCTCGACCTGGAGCACCACGTCAGGACGAAGGTCATCGGGGAGATCGGCGGCATCCACACGGAACTCGGTCCCTGAATCCCAGGAGGTGAACCATGCGCTGGCCGTTCCGGCGGAATCGCCCGCCCGGCCGGGTGCCGACGCCCCGGCGCCACTGGGCCCGGCTGCCCGTGCTCGGCACGACGGTCGCGCTCCGGCCGCCCTTGCTCAGCCCGCTTCACCGGCCGCCACCGGTCACGGGCGCGACGCCCCTCGTCCCCGATGCGGCGGTGACCGTCCTCCTGTTCCCCGAGCGCCGGGGTGGCGCGCATCGCGGCCGGATGAACGGTCTGGTCCGGCTCATCGAGCCCTTGGAAGAGCCGCCTTCCGGAGAAGTGGGGGAGACGGTCGGTCCGGCCGTCACGGCGGGGGAGACGTTCGAGCCGGAACCGCCACCGCCAGTACGGCGACGGGCGTCACCGGCTCCCGCTCCGGCACCGCGTCCGGTGCTCACCAAGGTGACGGAGGAGTCCGTCGGCGAGCCGACCGAACCGGTGCAGCCGTTTCGCAGCATCACCGAGGTCGAGCGGCTGTTCGCCGAGTACGAGGCGAACGACGTCGCCGGATTGGCGGCACTCACCGGGTTCTCTTCGGTCACCGGGCCGCCGACGACGGTTCCCGAGCCTCCACGGCCCGAGGTGCGACGGCTTCGACGCCCGACGCTGGGCCAGACACGCAGGCTCGCGCGGGCGTCGTCCGCCGGGGAACCGGGTGCGCCGGCCTCGGAGAAGGGCACGGCTTCGGTCCAGAATCGTGGCCCGGCCGAACCTCCCATGGTTCCGGGTGAAGTCCCCGAGCCCGTCGTGTTCGAACACGAGCCGCCTGCCACTCAGGATCCCGGCTTCGCTGTGCCCGTCGAGATCGCAGGTGATTTCGCCGTACCGCCGGAGGTGGTGAGCCATCCGGATGCCGGTCCGGCGGTACCGGAATCGTCGGGATGGGTGGAGCCGGTCGCCGGTCCGGTTTCAGACACCCCTGTGCCTGTCGAGGCCGCAAGCGTTCTCGCTGTGCCGCCGGAGGTGGTGAGCCGTCCAGTCGCCGGTCCGGTGATACCGGAACGGCCAGGGCGGGCGGAGCCGGTCGCTGGCTCGGATTCCGGCATCGCTGTGCCCATCGAAACCACGAGCGTTCTCGCTACGCCAACGGAAGCAGCGAGCGATGTCGCACCGGATCCCGCCTCAAGTCTGCCTGTCGAGACGGAATCGCCGAAATACGGCGACACCGCGAAGGAGGCGAGTACTTCCGAGTTCGTCCTGCCGGAGCCGATCCCTCAAGCCGACATGCCCCACCCGGCCGTCACCACTCGGAAGTCCCTTGTGCACGAGGAAGTGAGCCCGCACGTCTACCGCGCCGCGATCGCTTCGCTGACCAGCCCGGTCCCGCTCATCGAGGCGGACCACCCCGAACGCTCGACACTGCAGGTGCCCGAGACGATCGCCGACTCGTTCCGCGCGCAGTTCGGCGTCGACGTCGCGGATGTCCCGGTGCGGCGAGGGAAGACCGTGAGCGCGCAGGCCGCCGCGATCTCCGCGCGGGCCTTCACGACCGGCGGGGAAGTCTTCCTGCCCGACGAGGCGGGCGCGCTGGACACCGTGAACGCCCGCGGCCTGCTCGTGCACGAGCTCACCCACGTCGCGCAGCAGCGGATGCTCGGGGCGGCCATGCCACCCGAGGTCTCCGCCGACGGCGCCGAGCTCGAACGCCGGGCGCTGGAGGCCGAACGCTGGGCACGCGGCGAGAACACGGCGCCCGAAGCGCTGGTGCATCGGCAGGTCGCTGCCGGAGCACCGCAAGCCGCACCGCCCGAGGTGGTGCGGGCGGAGGAGAAAGCACCTGATGGCGTCGCTCCTGTCCAAGCTGAGCCGGAGCAGGGGCTTTCGTGGTCGATCGACGACACGTTCCCGGACAGGGCCGTGGCCCCGGAACCCGCCGCTCCCGAGCGGAGCGACGCCGACCTTCTCACCCGGCTCGACCGCATGGACGCGGCGATCACCCGCCTGGACGAGCGGGACCGGGAGGTTCCCGCGCGCGAGAACCCCGATCTTCTCGCCGACCGCCTCTACCACCGCCTCCGGCACCGGCTGCGCGGGGAACTCCTTGTCGACCGCGAGCGCCGGGGCACGCTCGCCGACCGCTGGTGAGGACGCCATGCCATCGATAGCCAAACCGGGTCTTTCGACACCGGGAAAAGCGCTGGAGATGCTGACCGGACAGGTCAGCATGAGCCACCACTTCGTGATCCAGATCGACCACGGGCAGTACGACTTCGGCCGGTGGGCCAAGGCGTCCGGGCTGAGTGTCAGCTGGGCGAAACACGGCTACCGGCCGGGGAACACCAACGTCGAACGGTTCCAGCCAGGCGTGCCCTCCTACGGCACCATCAGCCTTTCGCGCGCCGCGTGCACCGACTCGTCCACCGTCCAGAAGTGGCTGGCCACCATCGTCCGGAGACGGCAGTTGCTCAGCGGCGCGGTCTACCTGGTCGATTTCCTCGGACTGCCGATGATCACCTGGAAACTCAAGGAGTTCTATCCGATCGGCTGGAAGATCGGCGAGTTCGACTCGGGCGGCGCCCGGCCGGTGATCGAGACGCTCGAACTCGCCCACGGCGGCTTCCTCGACGACGAGGTGCGCAAGCCATGATCCACGGGAAGATCAACTCGGCGGCCGCCGCGGCGGGCTTGAGCCCGGCCAGATCGGGGGCGAAAACGCGGGCCGACCGCTACGGCATGACCATGTGGTTCAACGTGATCGTGCCGGACCTCGACGGCTCGGCGCGGACCGGTTCGCTGGGCCTGTGGTCGGGCTGTTCGGGGCTCGACGTGCAGTTCGCCCCGGAGGGCCCGCTCGACGAGGCGGGCAGCTACGACTCGCCCCGGTACCTGCCCGGCAAGATCACCTACGGCAAGGTGACCCTGGAGCGCGCCATGACGACGGCGGGATCGCTGAAGGTCCGGCGGTGGCTGCAACAACAGGTGGCCGACTGGCTGGACGGCGGAGGCGGCCCCCGGCGGGATCGGCCGGCGATCACCGTCCAGCTGTTCAGCGGGCTGAGCCCGGAGGATCACGTCGTCCATACGTGGAAACTGCGGGACGCGATGCCCGTCTCCTGGTCCGTGCCCACGTTGTCCAGCTCCGGCGGCGGCATCGCGATCGAGAAGCTTTCGTTCGTGCACAACGGGTTTCTGGACACCGCCGCGGTCGCCGGTGGCCGCCCGACCGGGGAACGGGCACGGCTGCGGATCACGGAGGCGCAGGCCCCGGCCACCGGCGTGACGTTCCACTGCAGCCCGGCGAAGTTCAGCCTCAACCAATCACGGCAGGTGAAACTCAAAGAGGGCAAGACCTACCGCGACGGCGCGAAGGTCGTCGACGACGACGCGCTCAGCCTCAAGCTCAACGACCTCCTCCTGGAAGGAACCGACGACGTCCAGGACGGGATCACCAAACTCAAGAAATGGCTCGAACCCCTTCCCGACGGGAAACCCGTCAGCTCCGTGCCGCCGCCTATCAGCAAGGACGCCAAACCGCTCAGCTGTGGGCAGTGCGGCCAAAAACCCCCGTCGACCCGTCCGGAGGCCCGGTACGCGAACCTCACGCTCTCACTCGGTGCCGACGTCGCCTACCTGCCCAGCGCCGTCGTCCTCAAGAGCATCGACGTGAACTTCACCCGGTTCACCGCCGACGGCAAGCCCAGCCGGGCCGTCATCGGCCTGGTACTGCAGGAAAAACCCGGCACGAAGGGACGGCCGTGAGTACGCCGTGGCAGGACGACCCGGTGGCCTCGTCGATCCACATCGGACCGGCGAAGCGCCCGCTTCCGCCCGCCGTCGCGAAGTCCGTCCTGCGTGTCACCGTGGACACGCATCTGCACCTGCCGGACATGTTCGAGATCGTCGTCACCGATCGTGACGCGAGCGCGCAGGCGTTGCGGGCGCTGGCGATCGGCACGGAGGTGGCGATCGGCGGCGCGGCGCCCGGGCATCCGAACGATCCGCGTCTCTTGATGAGCGGCGAGGTGACGTCGATCGAAGCCGAGTACCACTCGACGGCGTCGATCGTCTTCCGCGGCTACGCCGAGGATCATCGATTGCAGCGGACGAAGCGGACCCGGACCTTCCTCGACATGACGGACTCGGACATCGCGCGGAAGATCGCCACCGAGGCCGGGCTGATGATCGGCGTGATCGAGCCGACGACGGTCACCCACCAGCACACCGGCCAGGTGAACCAGACCGATTGGGACTTCCTCGTCCGCCGGGCCGCGGCCATCGGCTACCAGGTCGGCGTCACCTGCGGCCGCTTCGAATTCCGCGCGGCCGCGGGCCCGAGCGAACCGGTGGTCCTGGCGCTGGGCGCGAACCTGCTGTCGTTCTCCGCCAGGGTCACCGCCGGGAACCTCGCCCCGTTCACGGAGGTCCGGATCTGGGATCCGCTCGCGGCGAGAGTGGTCAGCGAGCAGCGGTCGCCGTCCACCTCCACCGCCCGGCTGCCGGACGACGTCCCCGTCGTCGCCAGGCGCTTTTCGGGTATGGCTCCCGCTGCTCCAGCGGCGCCGGGAGGTATTCACGGACCGGCACCGTCCGAGCAGGCGACCGTCGTCTCGGAACTGCCCTTGGGCTGGGGTGCGGCGATCGGCGCGGCCGCGAGGCAGGCGGCGGACGGTCTGTCCGAGCGGATGTCGGACACATTCGCCGAAGCCTCCGGTGAGGCCATCGGCGACCCCTGGCTCGGCGCGGGTCGGATGGTCGACGTCCGCGGGGTCGCCGCGACCTTCGCGGGGACCTGGCTGCTCACCCGGACGCGACACCGGTTCGAGTTCGGGTCCTACCGGACGTCGTTCGAGGTCAGCGGCCGTCAGGACCGTTCGCTGCTCGGCCTCGCCAACGGGGTCGCGGACACCGGCGAGCGGGTGCCCGGCGTGGTCTGCGGGATCGTCAGCAACATCAACGACCCGCTCCGGAAGGGCCGGGTCAAGGTGACCCTGCCGTGGCTCTCACCGCAGTACGAATCCGACTGGGCCTGCCCGGTGCAGGCGGGCGCGGGGCAGGCGAGTGGGACCGTCTTCCTGCCGGAGGTCGGCGACGAAGTGCTCGTGGGCTTCGAGTTCGGTGACATCCGGCGTCCGTACGTGCTCGGCGGGATCGTCAACGACCACAGCCAGGCCACTCTCGGCGGCGAACCCGTCCGGGTCGAGGGAGCGACGGCTTCGGTGGTGCGCCGGGGGATCGTCGCACCGTCGGGCTCCCGGCTGCTGTTCCACGACGAGGCTCCCGCGGTGTCACTGATCGAACTCGGCACCGGGGCCGCCGATCTCACCCTGCAGGTCGACCAGCAGGCGGGCACCGTCCTGCTGCGCTGCGATCCCCAGCCCGCCGCCGGCGGTGGCCCCGCCGTCGGCAAGCTGACCATCGAATGCGGCCCGGCGGGAACGATCGACCTGGTGGCCGGGCAGGGCGGAACGATCACCGTGGACGGTGGCGCGCAACTGAATCTCACCGCACAGGCCGCGATCAGCATCGAGAGCGCCGGTGTCGTCGAGATCAAGGGCAATCCGATCAAGCTGAATTGAGGTGTCCGATGAGCGACCACGGGATCGCCTTCCCGATCGGCTTCACGCCGTGGGGGACTTTCGCGGTGGCCGGGCGGGCACGCAAGGTCGAACAGGCGATGGTGCTCGTCCTGCTGACTTATCCGGGCGAGCGCGCGCACCGGCCCGATTTCGGCTGCAGGCTGCGGGATTTCGTCTTCGAGCCGGTGACCCCGGACACCGCGGCCCGGCTCGCCGCCGAGGTACGCCGCGCGCTGGAGGTGTGGGAGGAGCGGGCCGAGGTCCTCGCGATCGACGTGACCCCGGACGAGGCCGCGCACGGCCTGCTGCACATCGCGATCGGCTACCGGCTCACCGGGTCCTCCGAGCGGCGCGAACTGGTGGTCCCGTTCTCCGTGCTGCCGGAAGACAAGGTGTCCTGATGCCACTGCCCACCCCCGATCTGGACGACCGGCGGTTCGCCGACCTGGTCGAAGACGCGATCCGCCTGGTGCGCCAGTCCTGTCCGGAATGGACGGACCGGACCGCCTCCGACCCGGGGATGACGCTGATCGAGGCCTTCGCCGCGATGACCGATCAACTGCTGGGCAGGCTGAACCGGGTCCCGGACCGGCTGCACGTGAAGTTCCTCGACCTGATCGGGCTCCGGCTGGTCCCGCCGACCCCGGCCGGGGCACCGCTGACGTTCTGGCTGTCCAGCCCCGCCAGGACGACGATGACCGTGCCGCGCGGGACGGAGGCGGGAACCGACCGTACCGAGACGGCCGAACCGATCGTGTTCACCACCACCGAAGAGCTGACCATGCCGCCCTGCGCCGTCGAACTGCTGCGGACCAGGGACCCGGACGAGGAAGAAAGCGTCCAGCGCACCAGTGGCGCCGGGTTTCCCGCGTTCTCGCAGCCGCCCAAGGTCGGCGACGAACTGCTGATCGGGCTCGACCACGCGGTACCCGGTTGCGCCGTGCGCCTCGACTTCGCCTGCCGGACCGAAGGACTCGGTGTCGCCCCCGCCGACCCGCCGCTCGCGTGGGAGGCGTGGACCGGCGAAGGCTGGGCCGCCTGCGAACTGGACAGCGACACGACCGGCGGGCTGAACCAGGACGGCGCCGTCGTCCTGCACCTGCCCCCGGAGCACTGTTCCGGGACGGTGGACGGCGCTCTCGCGGCTTGGCTGCGGGCCAGGGTCGTTCCGGTGGAGCACGGCGGGCCCTACTACACCGCGCCGCCGGTCATCGGACGGCTCGGCGCCGGCACGGTCGGCGGCACGGTGGAATCCGTGCACGCGGAACTGGTCTTCGGCGAGGTGCTCGGCACCGCGAGCGGCGTGGCGGGTCAGGCGTTCGAGGTCAGGTCGCGGCCGCTGCTGGGCGGGGTGGGCGCGCCGGTCGTCGAGATCGGGTCGGACGACGGGTGGCAGGAGTGGACCGAGGTGCCCGACTTCGCCGACAGCGGGCCGGACGACCGGCACTTCCGCCTCGACGCCGTGCTCGGCGAGGTCTCTTTCGGCCCGGTCGTACGGTTGCCCGACGGCGGCCTCCGATGGCACGGCGCGATCCCGGCCGAGGGGGCGGTGGTCCGGCTGAGCGGCTACGCGACCGGCGGCGGCTCGGCGGGAAACGTGGCACGGGCGGCGATCCGCGTACTCAAGTCTTCGGTGCCGTTCGTGTCCGCCGTCGAAAACCGCAAGGCGGCCCAGGGCGGTACCGAGGGGGAGACCCTCGCCGAAGCCCGCGACCGCGCCCCGCTGCTGTTGCGGAGCCGGGCGCGCGCCGTCACCGCGGAAGACTACGAAGTCCTGGCCAGGCAAGAGGTTCCGGAGGCGGCGCGGGTCCGCTGCGTGACCGCCGGGGGTGAGGACGTGCCGGGCGGGACGGTCAAGGTGCTGGTGATCCCGGCCGCCGCCCAGGAGACCGGCCGGATCGTCTTCGCCGACCTGCTCCCGCCGCCCGCCATGCTCGACAGGCTCGCCGCACGGCTCGACCACGTACGCGTCATCGGCACGACGGTGGTGGTCGAGCCGCCGCGCTACCGGGGCGTGACCGTGGTCGCCAGGCTCACCACGCTGACGCGCGCCGACCGGCGGCGGATCTCCGCGGACGCGCTCGACGGGCTGTACCGGTTCCTGAACCCGCTGCCGGGCGGCGGCCCGGACGGTCTCGGCTGGCCGTTCGGGCGCTCGGTGCGGATCGGCGACATCTACGGCGTGCTGCAGGCCGTCCGCGGGGTGGAGTTCGTCGAGGAGGTGCGCCTGTTCACCGCCGACCCGGTGACCGGCAAACGCGGCACGGAGCAGCCGAACATCACGGTGGAGCCGAACAGCCTGATCTATTCGTTCGACCACCAGGTCCGGGTGGAGGAACGCTGATGCTGATCTGCGGGAAATGCGGCCATCCGAACGCGGATCCGGACACCTTCTGCGGCGCTTGCGGGAAGTTCCTCGAATGGGACGGCAAGCGGGTCAAGGTCGAGGTCGCGCCCGCGCTCATCGAGCAGGCGGAGGAGGACGCGACCAAACGCGGTCTGCTCGTCCGGATCCGGCGCGCGGCACACGAACTCGTCGGCGGGACACCGCTTCCGGACTCGAAGCCCGCGAAGAAACCCGAACCGGCCGAAGCTCCGCCAGCCGCGCCTCCCGGCCTCCCACCGGGACCGCCACCGGGAATGCCGCCCGGCATGCCTCCCGGGCTCCCGCCGGGGATGCCACCGGGTTTGCCTCCAGGACTTCCGCCGGGGATGCCGCCCGGGATGCCCGGCGATCCGGCCGGTCTCGTCGATTTCGCGGATCTCCCGGACGATCCGGCGGATCTGCCCGGTCCGGAACGTCATCTGGCGGCACCGGTGGTCGAAACCGAACCCCCCGAACAGAAACCCCAGCCCGACCGCCCGCGAGCGGTGACGGTCAGCCGCGTTCCGCCGAGGACCAAGCCACGGCCGGGCGACCTCATCTGCGGTGAGTGCGGCGAGGGAAACCCTGTGCACCGCAAGTTCTGCCGCCGGTGCGGGGACTCGCTCGCCACCGCCGAGGTCGCGAAACGGCCGTGGTGGCGGCGGTTGCTGCCCCGGCGCCGGGTGCGGAAGGCGGGCAGCCGTCCGTCGAGACCGGGCGACGGCCGGGGACGGCGGGCCCTTTCGCTCGCCGCGCGGCGGATCCGCGCCGCGATCGGGGTCGTGATCCTCGTCGGCGGTCTGGTGGTGGGGCTCTATCCGCCGTTGCGCACCGCCGCGCTGCACCAGGTGGACCGGCTCAGGCAATGGGTGCTCGACACCGCGGAAACGGCACTGGGCCCGGTTCGCCCGTCCACTGTGGACGGTCCGGGTGGATCGCCGGACCATCCGCCCAAAGCCGCTTTCGACACGTTCAAGAACACCTACTGGGCGACGACCTGGGACGCCCGGAAACGACCCTCGCTGGTGATCAAGCTGAACGGCCCGGTCGCGTTGCGCAAGGTCATCGTGACCAGTGGCGCGAGCGACGCCTTCGCCGCGCACGGCCGTCCCGCGTCCCTCGAGTTCTCGTACTCGAACGAGAAGTCCGACATCGTCTCGGTGCGCGACAGCCCGCAGCCCCAGGAACTCGCCCTCACCAACGCCGTCGGGGTGACCGGGCTGAAGATCACCGTGTCGGCGGTGCACGCGGCGCAGGACGCCAAGGACGTGGCGGTCGCCGAGGTCGAGCTGTTCGGTATCGGTGGCTGACGGCAAGGGAGGACGGTCATGCGAGGTACCCCGTCCGGGCTCGGGACCCCGAGCCCGCTGGGCGAGATCCTGCCCGCGGTGTTCCAGGACGACGTGACGGTGATGATGCTGACCGCCGCGCTCGACCGGGTGCTGGCGCCGGTGTTCGCGGTGCTCGACTGCCTGCCCGGCTACCTCGATCCGGCGCTGGCGCCGGAGGACTTCCTGGACTGGCTGGCGGGCTGGGTCGGCGCCGAACTGGCACCGTCCTGGCCGCTGGGCAGGCGCCGCGCCGTCGTCGCCGCGGCCGCCGGCCTGCACCGGGCTCGAGGGACGGTCGCCGGGCTTCGCGCGGATCTCGAGACGGCGACCGGCGGCCGGGTCGAGATCACCGACAGCGGCGGGGTGGAGTGGTCACTGACCCCGACGACGCCCGAGCCGGACCGGGCGCCCGAGCTGACGGTCGTCGTCGAGGGCGGTTCCCTGGACCTGGCGGCGGTCGAAGCGCTTGTCGCGGCCGCGAAGCCCGCGCACGTCCACCATCACGTCACGGTCACCGCCGCGAAGTGAAGTTCGGCGGCTGGTAGGTGCCCGGCTGGACCAGCAGGGGAGCCTCCGCGGTCAGCGGCAGACCCGGAACGGCCGCCACCACCCGCCGGTCGCCGATGTCCGTGTACGCCGGCACGAGCACCGGCGCGCCGAACGCCCCGTCCGCGCCGGTGCGCACGGTGGTGGTGAACCCGCCGAAGGCCACGGTGACGTCGTGCGCGGCGGGGAAACCGGAACCGGTCAGCTGGACGACGCGCCGGGGTCTCGCCACTGCGGGCGACAAGCTGACCGCGGGCGCGATCCCCGCGTCTTGAAGCGGCACGAGAAGCGAGAGTTCGGGCGGTGCGGCCTGGATGAGCAGCGCCCCGATCCGCTGTCCCGCGCCGCGCGGTGAGGCCGTGACCTCGATGGTGCACGTGGCGCCGGGTGCGAGCACTGCCGGTGCGCAGGTCGTCGCCGTGATGGCGAAGTCCTCGGCGGAGAACCGGGGACCGGCGGCGATCGAGACCCGCTCGACGGTGATAGGGACACCTCCGGTGATCCCGACGCGCACGAGCCGCGATCCGGCGGGGGACAACGCGAGGACCGGCTCACCGAAGACGACGGACGGCGGATCCACGGTGAGCCCGCCCCGCGGCGGTCCGGCGCCTCCGGTCAGGGCGATCGCGACCGGCGCACCGCCCGCCGTGACGACCAGTGCGGCGTCCTTTCGGCCGGGCGCCACGGGCCGGAAGGAGATCGTGACGAGGCAGGTTCCGGTCGTATGCAGAACGGCGCCCGCACAGGTCTCCGCCGTCGAGACCACGAAGTCTCCGGCCGATGGCCCGGCTACGGCCACGCTGTCCACTTTCAGCGGCCCGAAACCGTTGTGGCGTACGGTGATCGTCCGCTCCGCCGACTCGCCCACGGTGACCGTCCCGTAGTCGGTGGCGTCTCCGGAGACGGTCGGGCGAAAGACACGCGCGAACACGGAACCCGCGCAGCAGCCCGGCACGAGGTCGTCGGCGGCGGAGGCGAAGACGGTCACCGAGCCGTTGCTCGACAACGCGGGTCCCGTGCTCGGCCCGTTCGCGGGGCAGGTGCCGCAGGGGCCCGCGGACGGCGAGGCCAGCTCGGCGTCCAGACGGGGGAGACCCGCCTGTTCTCTCGCCGTGTCCACGGTCAGGTCTCGCACCAGGACCACCGTCGACGTCAGGAAGGTGAGGTATCTGCCGTCGCCGGAAAGGGCCGGTTCGGCGCTGTCCGTGGCGGCGCCGCTCGCGTCGCGGCTGGCGACGAAGACGCGCGACGGCGAGTTCCGGTCGGCCACGACCACCTGGCCGGTCCCGTCCGGTTCCCGGTGCTCGAACGCGATCAGCCTCCCGTTCCCGGACACCGAGGGACGCCGGGCGCGCCCGGAGAACGCGCCGGAGTCGACGCGGCCGGTCTTCGCGCCGCCGACGTCGTGGACCCACACCGAAGTGGCCCGGTCCTCGCAGTCCTCGCACGAAGCCCGGCCGAAAACGACCTGAGTGCCGTCGGCGGACACCCGGGGGCGATCTTCGGTACCGACCGTGGCCTCGGGCGCCAGTCGCCGGTAGGTCGTCGGATCGGGTGGTGCGAGTGCACCCGAGGAGTCCTTGGCGAGCCGCGCGACGACCACTCGGGTGTCTTCGGAATCCGTTTCGTTCCAAGCGATCGTGGTCCCGTCGCCGGAGAGGGACGGCCGGTCGTTCCGGGTTTCGTTGGGCACACCCAGCGAGACGAAGCCGTAGTCCATGCCGCCGTCGGCGCGTGGTTCGTCGTAGCTCCCGTCGCCGTCCGGATCACGGTCCGCCACGACGATGTGCCGCCCGTAACCCACGTAGCCGTCCGCGATGTTCGTCGCTTCGGTCGCGAACGCCACATACCGTCCGTCGGCGGAAATCGACGCGCTCCCGCTCGATCCGTTCGCGGGCGCTTCCCAAGGCGCGGCCACAGCGGAGAGCGTGAAAGCTTCGATCGGATAGCCGCGGCTGATCAGCATGGTACGGCCCGGTGCCGACCGATCGCGAACGTACACAGTGGACAGTCCGCTCGGCGCGGCGAGCGGGTCCAGCGGTGCCGTCGACGAGAAGGCCACGTAGCGGGCGTTCCCCGAGATGTCCGGGTCGAGCCCCGTTCCGGCCGTTCCGTCTTGCGCGACGGAGACGACTTCCGTACCGCCGGGGGAGGTGTCACCCCAGGCGGTCACCTCCCCGGTGAGCGCCGTGACCGCGACCGCGAGCGTGACGAACCGTCGTATTCCCATCTGCGTCCCCTTCTCGGAACCGGGTCCGACGTTAAGGCCTTCCGGGCCTGCCGAGAGGGCAGTCCATGCCACCGCGGGGAGCGCACTTCTTGCCCGATGAGGCCGCCGTGCGTGCCCTCGCACCACTGGGGTCGCGGGTCCGGCCGCGGGAACACTGGACGGATGGCATCCACTGTGTCCTTCACCGGCGACGCGCCCACGGTCGTACCCGGCGAAACGATGACGTGTGCGGTGAGCATCGCCAACACCGGCGACCTGGTCGACCGGTTCACCTTCACCGTGGTGGGCGAAACGGCCGCGTGGACCTCGGTCGAACCCGAGTCGGTCAACCTGATGCCGGGAACGTCCGCCGTCGTCACGGTGACGTTCGAGCCGCCGCGCTCGCCCGAGGCGATGGCCGGGGAGCATCATTTCGGGCTTCGGTCGGAGTCCCGGGAGGATCCCGAAAGCTCGATCGTCGAGGAAGCCGTCCTCACGGTCGAACCGTTCACGGAGATCGTCACCGAGCTGATCCCGGCCAAACGGCAGGCCAGGCGCAAGGCCAAGTACCGGCTGGCGATCGACAACCTCGGCAACACCATCACGGTGGTCGAAATCCTCCCGGAGGACCCGGACGGCGACCTGCTGCTCCACGCCGACCCGGCCCTCGTGCGCACCGAGCCCGGCACTGCCACTTTCGTGACGATCAAGGCGGCGCCACGCAAGCGATTCCTCCGCGGGCAGACCCGGATCCTGCCGTTCCAGGTGATCGCCACCCCCGTCGACGAGGAGCCGCACACCGAGGACGCCGTCCTGCAGCAGGAGCAGCTCATCCCGAAGTGGCTGCTGCCCGCGCTGCTGGCGCTCGTCGCACTCGTGGGCGCGGCCATCGCGTTCTGGTTCGCCGTCCTGAAACCGGCGGTGGTCTCGGTCGCCACCGAACAGGCGCAGAAACAGGTCGAACGCGCCGAAAGCGCGGCGAGCCGAGCGGACGACTCGGCGAAGGCCGCCGGCGCGGCGGCGTCGACGGCGCAGGCGGTGAGCGGCGGCACCAGCGCGGGCCAGTCAGGGGCGAAGCCACCGACGAGCCCTTCGCAACCTTCGGGTGAGGCCCGTCCCGGTACCGCCGAAGCGGGCAAGAACCCGGTCAGCTTCCGGGTGCAGACGGATTCCGTCCCGGTCACCGACGGGTCGTTCAAGGAATTCACTTACCGTGTACCGGACGGGAAAACACTCGACATCGGTGACCTGGTGCTGCAGAACCCTAGGGGCGACACCGGGATCCTGCGGATCGCGCTCGGTGCCGATGTCGTCCTCGAAACCGGTCTCGCCAACTTCCGCGACCTGGACTATCACTACCTCGACCCGCTGCACGCCGTCCCCGGGACGTCGGTGATCGTGTCCGTGAACTGTGCGACGCCGGGACCGGGCGCCGCGCGGTGCACGCCGTCGGTGTCGTTCTCCGGCAAGCTCAGCTGATCGCTTCAGCGGGTCCGTGTGGATCGTGTCGGTTCCCAGGGGTCTCGTGAGGGCACTAGGGATCTTCCCTAGTGCCCTCGGGTGCGTGGGTGCGGCATCGTTCGTGGTGCCGTCACCGTGCGAACCGGAGGTGCCCATGGGAAGTCGAGTGCCGGTCTACGCGTTCGCCGCCGACCCGATCTCGCGGGCCGGGCTGGAAAGCCAGCTCCGTTTCCAGCCGAGCCTGGTCCTGATGCCGGAGGAGCGCCGCGCGGACGCGGTGGTGGCCGTGGTGGCGGCGGAAACCGTGGACGACGCGACGATGCGCACCCTGGGCGACCTGAAACGGCACGGCTTCGAGCGGCTCGTCCTGCTGGTCACCGCGGTGAACGACAACGACCTGCTCACCATCATCGAAGCCGGCGTCTGCGCCCTGATCCGCCGGAACGAGGTCACCGCGGCGAAACTGGCCGCCCTGATCGAGAAGGCCGCGTCCGGTGAGGCGGCGATCCCGCCGGACATGCTCGCCAAACTGCTCAAGCAGGTCTCCCATATGCAGACCGAAGTGCTCACCCCGCGCGGCCTGCGACTCGCCGGGCTGACCGAACGCGAAGCCGCGATCCTGTCCTTGGTGGCCGACGGCCTCGACACCGGCGAGATCGCGTCCGAACTCTGCTATTCGGTCCGGACCGTCAAGAACGCGCTCCACGACGTGACCATGCGTTTCCAGCTGCGCAACAGGTCTCACGCCGTCGCCTACGCGTTGAGAGAAGGACTCATCTGACTCGCCCTTCATCGAGACGGCACGGGCAAAGCCCAGCACTCTCTGATCTCTGCATAGCCGTTGGCGACCGCGGTGCCCCCGGCTGGGATAGTCCGCTTGTGCCGAACCTCGACTTCTACGCCGTTGGCGACGATTGGGCCGCGGTCCTTGAGACCGTCTTCGATCTCGGCTTGTTCCGTGTCTTCGAGTCGGACTCGGAGCCGGGCCGTGAGCTGAGTGAGTTCCACGCCGCCGCGGAGGTCCCTGGCGGCCGGGCGGGACGAAGTCTGGCGTTGTTCGCCATCGGGTCGGGGCCGGGGCCCCTCGCGAAAAGGATCGAGTTCCTTCCAGGAGTGCATCCTGACGCCACTTTTCGGTACTGCTGCGAGGGTTGGGGGCTCATTCAGCTTCACCATGGCTGGGTGTCCGGGACGCAGCAGCTGCGATGGAGTCATACGAACCACAACTCGGAGAAGCGGGCTGCGGCCTGGTCCACGACCTTGCAGCGACTCGGTGACCCCGCCGAGTGGAACTGGGCGACGGTCACCAGCGCCTCCGGCAGGCTCAACCGCGCTATTCGCCGGATGGCCGTGACCAAGATCGGCTCGCACCCGGTCCTGCCGAACGCGGCGCGTTTCATCGACCACAACGGCTTGCGCTACGAGTACGGCACGGGCATCCACGCGACTCCGGCCGCCGGCATGAGACGGCCGTGACGGGCCACGTCCGCTCATGCCGACGTGCGAGCTTTCCGGCACGAGGCAACGACGGAACGCGACGGTGAGATCGACGGCGTCGAATTGATCGGCGGAACGCGCGCCGCAGGGGGCGACGTACATCTCTTGCGAGCACTGGCACCGTACGTCGACGCCGGCGGAGAACTCATCTGGCTGGGCAAGATGACAAGCTGCAGCGCGGGTTCAGGACCGGCAGCTGGAGTTGCCTCGGTGATGCGACATGGGGTTTCGCCTCGTGGCAGGCCATGGGCTCCGGATCGTGGTGCCGATCTCGGTTCACGCGAACGAGTGAAAGCTCGTCAGGCTGTGCGCGGCTGCCGGGAGTATGGCGGGATCTTTGACTGAGTGACGTGATCCGGGGAGGTTTCGTGTCGCCTGATGCGCTGCATCGCACTGTTCTGGTTGTGGACGTGGAGAAATTTAGCGGCCGGAAGAACCCGGAACAGAGAAATGTGCGCTACGCCGTCTATGCGGCCTTGGCTCATGCGCTCGGCTCGCACTGGAGCGCCTGTCATCGCGAAGACCGGGGTGACGGTGTGCTTCTTCTGGCGCCGGCGGCTGTTCCGAAGCAACTGTTCGTCGAGCAGGTGCCCGGTCGCCTGGTGAAAGCGTTGAACAGGCACAACCGGGCGCACGGGACCGGCGAGCAGATCCGGTTGAGGATGGCGGTGCACGCCGGGGAAGTTCTGCTCGACGCGTACGGCGCGACCGGCGTCGCGATCAACCACACGTTCCGGTTGCTCGACGCGTCGCCGTTGAAGGACGCCCTCGCCGGGTCGGGCGGTGTGCTCGCGGTGATCACCTCCGACTGGTTGTTCCGTGAAGTGGTCTGGCACAGCGCTGCTGATGAGACCCGCTATCGGCCCAAACGCGTCCGGGTCAAGGAAACGGAGACGGTGGGGTGGATCTGCCTGCCGGACGACCCGTACCCGCCCGACGTCAGCCAGTCGGAGTGGCCGGAGGACGTCTGCCCCTATCCGGGTCTGCGTGCGTTTCAACCTGACCAAGCGCGTTGGTTCTTCGGCCGCGAGGCGACCTTGTCGGTGTTGATGGACAAGATCGATCACCGCAGTGGACCGGTCTTCGTCGTCGCACCGTCCGGTGTTGGCAAGTCGTCGCTGCTTCGAGCAGGCGTGACAACCGCGGTCGCCGACAGTGGACGCCCATGGCTGTTGCTCACCCCGGCAAAGGAGCCTTGCGAGACACTGGCACAGCAGGTCGCGCAGCTCATCGACGGCAGCGTGGATGGCGTGCTCTCAGCAGTCAGATCTGATCCTGCCCTGCTGGCAAGCATGCTGCCTGACGGGACTGTCATCGTGGTGGATCAGTTCGAAGAGGTGTTCACCCTGTGCGCCGGCGAGGCCGAACGGCGGCGTTTCATCGCCGCACTGATCGCGATGCGTGCGGTTCTCGGGGTGCGGGGCGACTTCTACGACCACTGCCTCGCTGACGAACAGCTCGCAACGTTCCTGCCGGCAAGCCAGTTCAACCTCCAGGCGATGACTCCGGACGGGTTGCGAGCGGCCATCGAGCGGCCGGCTCGGCAGATCGGCGTCGACGTCGAGCCGAGTCTGGTCGAGATCCTCCTGCACGAGATCGGGACGGATGCGGGCGGGCTCCCACTACTGGCCCACGCATTGGCCGTCACCTGGCAGCGGCGCGCGGGCGACAAGCTGACCTTGGCGGATTACGATCGGACCGGGCGGATCCAAGGCGCGATCGTGGCTACCGCGGACGAGGCCTACGCGCGTTGTTCCACGGCCGAGCAGCGTGTGATTTTCCAGCACATCCTCATGCACTTGGTCGTGGTCAGGCACGACGCGCCGCCTGCCAGGCGGCGCGCGGATCCGGCCGACCTTGTCAAGGGTTTCGAAGCACCGCGGACCGCTGAGACAGTTCTCGGCTGGCTGATCGAGAAACGTCTGGTCACGCTGGAGGACAACGCCGTCGAGCTTTCCCACGAAGTGTTACTGCGAGCGTGGCCGCAGCTCGGCGCCTGGATCGAGACGGGCCGCAACGATCAGGTCATCCGGCAGCAGTCGATCGAGGCCGCCGAACAGTGGGAGAGAGAAGGGAAACCGGTCGGATCGCTGTATCGCGGCGATCGGCTGGCCATCGCGAAGGGGTGGCACTACAGGAGTGAGCACCGCGCCGCCATCACGCCGCTCGGAGAGGCCTTCCTCAGCGCGTCGACCCGGCACGAAAGCCGGCGGGCCAGAGTTCGTCGAACCGCGGTCACCATGCTGGCCGTTCTCGGCCTTGTCGCGTCCAGTGCCGCTGTCTACGCCTTCCAGCAACGCGACATCGCCCATGAACAACGTGACGCCGCGATCTTCAACAAGGTCACCGCAGAGGCGAACCGGATACGGACCATCGACGTGTCGCTGGCGGCGCAGCTCGATCTCGTCGCCCACCGCATGCGCCCGGCCGATCTGGACACGGGCACCCACTTGATCGTTGACGCGAACGCGCCGCTGTCCGCCACGTTGCCCTCGGGCGCCAAGGACGTCAGCGTGGTGGCGTTCAGTCCCGATGGGCGAACGCTGGCCACCGGCAGCGGCAGCGGTGACAGACTCGTGCGGTTGTGGAACGTCGCTGATCTGGCCCGCCCGGTGCTACTGAACGAAACCATCAGTCACGGCGAAGCAACTCGTGCGCTGGCGTTCAGCCCGGACGGACGCACTCTGGGCACCGGCGGCGCTGACAACAGAGTGCGGCTGTGGAACGTCACCAACCCGGCCCGCCCTGAGGCGCTCGGCCTGCCGATTACAAGGCACACCAAGACGATCCGGTCGTTGGCGTTCAGTCCTGACGGGCGGACGTTGGCCAGCGCGGGCGACGATCGGACCGTACGGCTGTGGAACGTCACCGACCTCACTCAGCCCACGGCCCTCGGCCCACCGATGGCCGCGCACACCGACACCATCTACTCCGTGGCGTTCAGTCCTGATGGCCGGACTCTGGCTACCGGCGGCGATGACCGGACAATGCGTCTATGGGACATCGCCGCGCCGGACCGGGCCAAACCCTTCGGGCCACCGTTGACCGGACATACCGGGGCTGTCCATTCGGTGGCGTTCAGTCCCGATGGACGGACGCTGGCCAGTGCGAGCAACGACCGGACAGTGCGGCTGTGGAACGTTGCCGACCCGGCTCGCCCGGTGACGCTGGGCCGGCCGATCACGGGGCATGCCAGCGCAATCCGGTCGTTGGCGTTCGGGCCCGACGGGCGGACGCTGGCCACCGGCGGCGATGACTACACCGTGCGGCTGTGGGACCTCACCGATCCAGCCCGCCCGGCGCCCATCGGCGCGCCGATCACCGGGCATGCCGACGGCGTCCGGTCGATGGCGTTCAGCCCGGATGGCCGCATCCTGGCCACCGCCAGTGGTGACCGGTCGGTAAGGCTGTGGAACATGCCCGACACTGTCCTAACTGGACATACGAGAGAAGTCAACGCGTTGGCGTTCAGCCCGGACGGGCACATCCTGGCTACCGGCGGCGGCGACCGGACCGTCCGGTTGTGGACGCTGGCCGATCGACGGCAGCTGGGCCGGCCGCTCACCGGCCACCAAGACGACATCAACGCCTTGGCGTTCAGCCCGGATGGCCGCGTACTGGCCACCGGCGGCGGCGACCGGACCGTGCGGCTGTGGGACGTCAGCGATCCAGCCCGCCTGGCGCCCATCGGCGCGCCGATCACCGGGCATGCCGACGGCGTCCGGTCGATGGCGTTCAGCCCGGATGGCCGCATCCTGGTCACCGGCGGCGATGTGAAGGACGAGAACACCGCGCGGTTGTGGGACGTCGCCGACCCGGCCAAACCCGTGCTGCTGGCCCAGATCGTGATCGGACCGGACGCCAATGCCCTGGCGGTGGCGTTCAGCCCGAACGGAAGAACTTTGGCGACGGGCGCCGAATACAGCGACGTCGCCGTGAGGTTGTGGAACGTTTCTGATCCGGCCAAGCCCACGTTGCTGGCCGGATCCCTCAAAGGGCACCAGGACGATATACGCCAGGTCGCGTTCAGCCCGGATGGGCGGACATTGGCCAGCGGCAGCGACGACGAGCAGGTACGGCTGTGGGACGTCACCGATCCTGCTCACGCCACACCGCTCGGTGAACCCCTTGTCGGCCACACCAACCCCGTCTTGGGGGTGGCGTTCAGCCCTGATGGACACACGGTGGCCAGCGGCAGCGGCGACAACACCGTGCGGCTCTGGCGGACAGCCGACCGGACGCAGTTGGGTCAGCCGCTCACCGGACACCAGGCCGACGTCAACACGGTGGCGTTCAGCCCCGATGGCGCCACCCTCGTCACCGGCAGCCATGACCACACCGTGCGGCTGTGGGACATGACCGTGCCCCATGCCATGCACAGCATCTGTGCCATCACGGGGAACACACTCACTCGCGAAATGTGGGACAAGTTCGTGTCGGCTGAGCTGCCGTACAGTCCGCCGTGTTCCTGAGGCAGGGGTAAACCTGGCTCAACTCCAGCGGTCACGGAGCGCGAGACCGGCCACGTTTGCTCGCGATCCGCGCCGACCGGGCGCGTCTGCTGGGAAGTCTTCCTGACATTGGCGTGCACCGCATTCGAACCGAAGGCGCAGGCGTGGCCGAGGGTTCTGTGGTGCTGGCGAGCGGGCTCGGTGATCCGGAAGATCGTTCGTCTCGCTCTTCCCTGATCCGTCTCGTTGCTAATGTGGCCGAATGGGAATTCTGGACCGGATGCGCCGTACCCGAACGCGATCGGCCGCGGCCGGCACCACGAGTCCGTCGCCGTCGAGTCCGGCCGAACCGTCGATCGACAACCTGTATCTGACCCTGCGGGCTCCCGTCTTCCGTGACCCTCACAGCGGCGACCCCGGCCCGCTCGACCCGCACGGCGACCTCATCAGGACCGCGGTGCTCGGGGGCGACACCGCGGCGGCCTGGCGGTTCCGGCCGGAACTCGATCTTTTCCAGCCGTGGCTGGTCTTCGAGGAACCGACCGGTGAGAACCATGTCGTCACGCCGGAACTGCTGGAGAAACTGGGCGCGGACCGGGAGACCGCGATCGAGCGGGCGCGGGCCACCACCGCCGGACTGCTTGGCGGAACCGGCGGGGCCGAGGTGAAGATCGGTGACGGCGGTCCGGCGAAGAGCTTCGCCGTGCGGTCCGTGCGGAGTTCCCGTCGCACCATTCCGCTCGTTGCCCCGGCCCTGCTGGAGCCGTGGCGGAATCGGGTGCCGGGTGAACTCATCGTCCTGCCCGCCTGCGACGACGACATCATGATCATCGGTGCGGACGGCGAGTATCTCGAAATCATGGTGAGCAGCGCGATCGACCACTTCCGGTCTTCAGGAGACCGGCGGCTGTCTCCCGCGCCCTACGCGATCGTCGACGGTGCACTCAGCCCTTGGCGGCCACCGGAGGATTCACCGGCGTACCCGACGGTGCGCGAAGCCGAGGTGATCCAGCGGGTCGTCGCGTACGCCGACTTCCTCGAATACCTCCGTGAGCACCTGCACGGTGTCGAAGCGGACGTCGCGGCGGCGCAACGGGGCGAGAACGCGAAGACCTCGCTCCCGTTCAGTTACAGCTCCACGACCCTGGT
Source organism: Amycolatopsis sp. lyj-84 (assembly GCF_046549075.1). Lineage (NCBI taxonomy): Bacteria > Bacillati > Actinomycetota > Actinomycetes > Pseudonocardiales > Pseudonocardiaceae > Amycolatopsis > Amycolatopsis sp. lyj-84. The sequence continues at coordinate 19,767 of NZ_JAJPWO010000009.1, read as the reverse complement.
CGGCCCGACCCAGTACCTTCCGTTCGTCGAGTACGTCGGGTTCGAAAACCTGGACCCCCAGCAGGACGACTGGGCCTGGATCCCCTTCGACAGGCTTCGCGACCTTCCCGGCGCGACGATGACGCCCGCCTGGCAGTACGGCCTGCCGGTCGTTCGCTTCGAGCCACCCGCGGACCCCGGTACCCGGCGGCAGATTTCGGCCGCACTTCGCGAGTACGCCGAAAATCCTTGGTGACGCCGGAAGTTCAGGATCGGGAGCCGTACTGGCGGATGCCGAGTGAGACCTAGCTCGCGAAAGCCGTGTCGTCCACGTGCCGATGCCGGGTTGCGGCGTCAGGCCAGTTCGTTGATCGTTTTGCCGTCCCCGTCAAGGATCTTGATGGTCGGCCGGTCGTTCTCGTCGACCTGGAGCACTATTCTCGGACGTCCTTGTGAATCGCACAACGCCAGTTGCGCGCCGAAGGCGGTGTGGCAGCCGAAGAGCGCGCGCGGCGTGGCACGGACGCCGGGCCCGGCGTCGGGATCCGGAATACCGTTGATGGTCAGGCCCGCGCCACCCACGCCGTCCTTCGCGGACAGGCTGAGATTGATCCCGTCCACCGCGTGCGGATAGTCGAAGGCGATGTGGCCGCCGGTGGGGTGGACGAGCAGGCCGCCTTTTTCGTCACCGGTCTCGTCGTTGAAGATCAGATAAGAGCCGTTCTCCGGCCCGGAGCGTCGCTCGGGCGGGTAGGTCTGACCGTCGACGATCAACGGCGGCTTACGGCTGTCGAGCAGAAACCGCTGCCGCCCTCTCTTGTCCACCACGGTGAACGACGGGCTCACCTGCTTGCCGTTCACCGTGGACTCCGCCGCGCCCGCGGTGCCACCGGCCAGCAACGCGCCACCCGCGGACGCCGCCACCCCAAAGGCGGCCCGCCGCCCGAGATCCCCTGCCATCGTCCAGCCTCCTCAAGTCGATTCCCCGGACGCTAGCAAAGATCATCAAAGAGTGTGACAGTTCGAGGCAATATGTCACTCTGCTGGAGCAGTGCGGTCTGTCTTGCTGCCTCGCACCGCAGCCGCCAAGCGCTACACCGGCACGAAAACTCCAGCCTGTACCAAACGCCCTCTCGTGCCGCCGAGTGCACATTTCGGCTGGCCCGCTGGCGTGCCGATGATCGAGCGCATGCGAGGATCCACGTTGTGGAGGCAGAGATCGTTTCACGTGCGATGGCTGCGGCGACGACACTGGCCAGAGAGCTGCATCTGCGGGTCGACGACGCCGTCGTGATTCATAATTCGAACAGGCTCGCCCTACACCTATTGCCGTGTGGCGTCCTCGCCCGAGTAGCACCGGCGGGACAGGAAGTAGCCGCACTCGAGGTCGAATTCGCTCTGCGACTCGGTGAAACCGCGAGCCCCGTCGCGGCGCTGGAGCCTGGGGTCGAGCCGCGGGTCTACGAGCGCGACGGCTTCGCATTGACCTTGTGGGCTTACTACGAGGTCGTGCGTCCTGAACGGGACTTCCCAGGCGCATACGCGGGCGCGCTCCAACGTCTGCACGCCGGCATGCGCAACGTCGATATCGCAACCACGCACTTCCTGGACCGAGCCGCAGAAGCTGAACGGCTGGTCATGCATCGAGACGAAACCCCGGCGCTCGCCGAGGCCGACCGGCAGCTCCTCCTCAGTACGCTGCAGAGTGCTCGTGAACAGATCAGCAGCCGTGGTGCTGCCGAGCAGCTGCTGCACGGCGAACCGCATCCAGGCAACCTTCTCAGCACCCGTGACGGCCTGCTGTTCATCGACTTCGAAACCTGCTGCCGTGGACCCATCGAGTTTGATGTGGCTCACGTGCCCGAGGAAGTCAGCGCGCTTTACCCGGACATCGACCAAGTTCTGCTCGCGGAGTGCCGGCGGCTCGTACTAGCGATGGTCGCCGCCTGGCGCTGGGACATCCGCGATGAATTCCCGGATGGGCATCAGCACGGCCGAGACATCCTGTCCTTGCTCCGCCAAGGACCGCCGTGGCCCGCACTCGGTGCTCTCGTCGCCAAGTAGTGAAACACACTCTCGTGCCGCGATCAGCGTGCTTTCGCTGTCTGGATCTGTTGTCGGCCGCTGCGGTGGGATCGACCCGCGAACCGCCCCGGGTGACGGCCCCTGGCCGGACCGTCGGTACGGAGCGGGGCTGAGGGTGGTTATGCCCTCCCCGGCCGCCGCGCACCGCCCCTACGTTGCGGTGATGCTGGCAATGCGGCTCCTCGCAACCCTGCTGTGGTTCGGCGTTTCGGCCGGCATGCTCACCTACGCCGTCTACGAACTGAACGTGCGGGACGCACCGACCTCCAGCATCGAGGGCACGGTCATCGCGCACCGGCAGGAGCGCCACGTATCGGAACACAACCAACTGTATTTCACCTACTTCATCACCGTCCGCGGCGCGACCGGGGACTTCGAGTTCGGCAACCACCAACCGGTGACCGACACCGAACCGGGTACCCCGGTGGTGGTGCAGGTCTCGACAGCGACCGGTGAGATCGTGTTCCTGCGCAAGGGCACCATCGTCGTGGACCTGCGCGACACCGTGGACGGGTACGTGGTCCTCATCGGGCTCGGCACGGTCGGCCTGCTCGGCGCCTTGGTACGCGAACTCATCACCGACGACTGCACCTACCCACGGTGGCTCGGATTCATCTTCGGCGCGCTCGCCACGGCCACCGGCGGATGGGTCGCCCTGATGATCGCAGAATGACTCACAAACAGAGCCCCACGAAGGGGCTCACCATCCTCGCCGAGGTTCCCGCAAGTACACCTGGACGCCCCGGTGCCGCCGGGCGGGGACTGGCAGCGAACTGCCCGACCGCAAAGCCGCAACGCCGCGAGGCGGTCGATGTGCGGCGACCGGGCGCGCGGTCAACCGAGGAGCGGACGTCCGCCGTGATTCAGATGGGCCAGCGGGCGCGGACGATTCCGTCGTCGTCCGGTCGCACGGCCACCAACAGCGGGTTGTGGTCGTCGGTGGTGAGCGACAGGAGGCTGGCCGCGCGGGCGCCGGCGAACGCTTCGGCCAGGCCCGCCCGGTCATGGCCGTCGGCGTGGAAGCCCTGGATGCGGCTGTCCGCGTGCTCAATGACGGCCCAGCCGAGGAATTCCGGCGACATCGTGCGCAGCACTGCCGGGACATCGGTGGACAGGTCCGGCCATACGTTCAGCAGGGCGCGCTGGCCCAAGGTCGGCACGGTGCCGGCGGTGAGCCGATGCCAACGGGAACGGTTGCCGACGACCTGCTCTTCCAATAGGACCCCGCCGCGCTGCGCCACGAGTGCCGCCACCTCGGCCCAGAACGCCGCGTCCGCCGGACGCGATTCGCACGGCTCGCCGTCATCCGGGTCGTAGGGCGAGCCGTCCACCGGTTCGGCGAACAAACCGTTCGCGGTGGTCAGCGCGACCGCACGTCCGCACGGTTGGTCGCTTCCGATGTACATGTATTGGTCGTAGCCGACGTGGACGAAGAACCGGTCTTCGGCCTCGAGCCGGCACCAGGCGCCGTTGTCACGCAGCATGGCGCGCACCAGTTCACGCCCGACGTCCAGGGTGATCTGTGCGCCGTCGTGGTAGCCGGTGAGGTCGGCGGGGAAGAGCCCGTGCAGTCCGTGGCCGTCGATGGGCGGCTCTACTCCGAAGTGGACGAATCCAGTGACCGAGGGGTCGCGGATATTCAGCAGGGTCACGCCGGTGTCCTCGGCGAAGGCCGTCACGGCGGCGAGGTAGGCGCCCTCCACCGGACCATGGTCGCTCGACACGTCCTCGGACCCGCGGTACACGCCCCGGTCGTCGCGATCGGCTGGGTCGTATTTGGTGATCCGGTGGACGTACGACGTGCTCATGATCGGCTGGGCCGTCCTTCGAAGCGCGGATGATCGATTCGGCCACGTTAGCCGCGCCACCACGCCGACAGCGACCCGATAAACAGCAAGCCTCGAGTCCTGTCATGCCGGTGAGTCGCAGCCGGGTGGGAAGAAGAAACCGGCCGACGGCGAAGTGGTGGTGAAAGCTGACCGTCGACGGGAAGGATCCACATGTCAGAGGCGGACATATGACGGCGGGAACGGGCGAGCAGGTGACCGATGCCGACCTGGCCGCCCGGTTGCCTCAGGACCCGGAGCTGTTCACCGAAGTGCACGACCGCTACTTCGCGGCCATCTACCGGTATGTGGCCGGCCGGCTGGACGCGCAGACCGCGGAGGACATCGCCGCGGAGACGTTCCTCGTCGCGTTCGACCGGCGTGGCACGTTCGACGCCGAACGCGGTGAGGTGCGGGTCTGGTTGTTCGGCATCGCCACGAATCTGGTGGCCAGGCACCGCCGCAGGGAGGCTCGCCACTATCGGGCGCTGGCACGGGTGAGCGTCGCACCGGCGGTCGAGGGGCACGAGAGCAGGGTGGTCGCGTCGGTGGCCGCCCGGCGGCTGCTTCCTCAGCTCGCGAACGCGCTGTCGCGGCTGTCGGCCGGGGAACGGGACGTGCTGATGCTCGTGGCGCTCGGCCAGCTCGGGTACGAGGAAGTGGCCGCGGCGCTCGGTATCTCCTCCGGCACGGTCGGTTCCCGGCTCAACCGCGCACGCAAGAAGCTCAACTTCATCCTCACCCCGGAGGCACTCGATGAATGACCTGCAGACGCTGCGCGCCGCGCTGGCCACGGACGAGCCGTCCCAGGACGTGGTCGACCGCAGCAGGCACCGGCTCCAGAACCGGATCCGCGGCGGCCGGGTCTCCCGGCGGCGGACCGGATGGCTGATCGCGGGGGCCGGGCTCACGGCGGCCGCCGCTGCCGCCGTGGCGATCGCGGCCATGCCGGTCGCACCGGTCGACGGTCCGCCGGTGCGAACGGTCAGTGGGCAGGAGATCCTGCTCGCGGCCGCCACCGCCGCCGAGCGTTCCCCCGAGGGGTCTGGCACCTACTGGCACGTGAAGGTGACCGAGGCGGACGGCGCCGCTGTTTCGAGTGGGTACGAGTACTGGATCAAGCCGGACGGCCAGTCGTGGATGCGGGGAGCGAAGACGGGAGGCGAGGTCATGCCGATCGGGGCGCATTCGGCCACTCCGTTCTCGCTGGTCGCCGTCGATCTGACCCTCGAGCAGTTGCGTGCCCTGCCGGCGGACCCGGACGCGTTGAAGGCCTGGATCGCCGAGGCCCTCGAGCGCAGCGACGCCAGGACGAGCGCGGGCAGGCTCACCGCGAGCGACCGGGAACGAGCCGGCTTCCAGTCGTTGATCTCACTGGTGTCCACACTGCCGGCCACCCCGGAGGTCCGGGCCACGGCCTTCCGCTTGATCGCCGGCTATCCAGGTGTCCAAAACCTCGGTGCGGTGCCGGGCGGGCATGGCCTGTTGCTGCCCGAGGGCGAGCGGCTCGTCGTCGATCCGGCGACCGGACGGGTGAACGGGACGTCGGTCTTCGTCACCATGGACGGGGCGGTGTACAAGGTGGCCAACCCCGCCGGCGCCGGGATCAACGCCGAGTGGACCAACGTCCTGCCCGGGTAGCGGATCGGTGGCCGGGAGCGTGTCCCGCTCCCGGCCACTTCCGCGCCCCGCATGCGAAATGAGTTGCCTCCCCGAAACGCGGTAAGCGAAAATAGTCGCTGTTGTTGTACTTTTTCAACCTGAACCTCATAAAGTCGTAGGCGAAATGCCGTAGTAGAGGTTCGAGAATTTGGCCCATCAAAGATACTGCTCATGTCGAAGTATGATGCGCCAGAGTGAACTTTCTCGACAGTGGACTGGCCATGACGGACAATCGGATCCGCGCGGCACCCTGCGGCAAGCTCTTGTCGCGCTCAGTTCCCGCTCCCATCATTCGGCGAAAAGGAAATCCATGCATGACGATGACGAGCCAGTAGGACGAGTGCTCGGTAGGCGGCAGGCGTTGATTCTGCTCGGCGCCGCCGGTGCGACACTCGCCGCCGCTGGATCCGCGACGGCGAGTGCCACCACCTCCACCACGGGCACACCCGAGATCTGCACGCTGGATTGCGTGGTCAAGCCAGAACAAATGGAGGGCCCGTACTTCGTGGACGAGCGGCTCAACCGCTCCGATATCCGCAGTGAGCCGGCCACTGGACAACTGGTTCCCGGCACTGCGCTGGCAATCAACTTCACCATTCAGCAGATTCGCCAGCAGGTGTGCACGCCACTGCCGGGAGCGATGATCGACCTCTGGCAGTGCGACGCGTTCGGGCTGTATTCGGACATTCCGTCGCAGGGAAGTTCCGGCCGCCGATTCCTGCGCGGCTATCAGAATACCGACCAATCGGGGGTTGCCCGGTTCACTACCATTCTGCCAGGCTGGTATACGGGACGTACGCTGCATATCCACGTCAAAATTCGAACCACCGGAACCAACGGCCGGCCGTACGAGTTCACGTCGCAGCTTTACTTCACGCCCGAGTTCGGCGCGGCCTATCTGCGGACCGAACCGTACCGGCGGAAAGGTCCGGCCGACACGACCAACAGCCGCGACTCGATCTACCGCAGTGGCGGAGCTCAAATGCTGTTGCGTCCACAGCAGGTCGGAACCAGCTATACGGCGGACTTCGCGATCGGTCTCGACCTGGCGAACACCCAGGTCGGCCGTCCCGACTAGCGCAAGCCCTGCTGCTCTGAATCTGAGGTCACAGCGGACATGCCGTCCGCCGCGCAGTCACGGGCTGACGCGGCGGACGGCATGTCCGTTCTTCGGATCGAAGGAGACCAGGCGAAGACTGAGTCCGGCCGCGCTCGAAGCGTGGCCGGAGCGGAACAGGCCCCGGTCCGATCGAGCGTGGACCGGGGCCTCGCGGGAAGGGCCGGCTCAGAACCAGTGAGCGCGGCCGCCCACCTTGCGTCCCGTGCCGCCGAGGATCGCGAGAACGACACCCACGACGGCGAGTACGGCGCCGATGGTGGTCAGCACGGGAATGCCGACGATCAGGCCGATCACGAGGATGATGACTCCGAGCACGATCATGGTGACTCTCTCTTTTCTTTGCGCGGCCGAAACGAATCTGCCGGCACGATTGGGGACCGTTGCCTACCTGTTCCCCTGCCTGTGCCGCGCCAAACATCGAAGTAGGAGGTTTCATCCGTCCGCCGATGGGTACGTGGCGATGAGTCGTTGTGAAGGCTCGCTGGAGGAATCTTGTTGTCGTTTCGCAGGAAAGCGCTCGTGCCCGTTGGTGATGTCGAGCGAGCGATCGCCGTGCTGGTCGCCCGCGGGGTCAGTCGTGGGCGGGCGGGTGCGGAGTTGAGGGAGATGGCGCGCCGGCGGCACATCTCGCTGTCACGCTATGCGGCCTTGGTGGCGCGATCCTCGTGTGCGGTTTGAACCACTCGTCCCCGTGGTACTGAAGGAGATCATCGCTGTCTTCCTGCGGAGGGGTGCTCGTGCAGATCCAAGTCAACACCGACCACAACGTCCACGGCGGCGAACGCCTGGCTACCTACGTGAAGACGGATCTGGAGAGCAGCCTGTCCAGGTTCGTAGGGTGGTTGACCCGGGTGGAGGTGCACCTCAGCGACAACGGAGGTGCCAAGGCGGAAGACAAGAAGTGCGTGATCGAAGCGCGCCCCGGAGGCAAGCAACCCGTCGTGGTCACCCATCATGCGGCGACGGTGGACGACGCGTACGCCGGTGCGGCGCACAAACTGAGGAGTCTGCTGGATTCCCGGCATTCCCGCGCCCACGACCACAAGGGCAGCGAAAGCATTCGCCACATGGCCGCCCCGGAGGATCCTGAGCAGGTCGGCGTGATCGAGAGCGAAACGCAGGCTACGACCACTAACTGACTTCGCTGTTCGCCGAGCGGGTGTGCCGGGATCCGGTGCACCCGCTCGGCCGTCCGCGGCCACCTACCTGACCCGGCCTCCCTGACGACGGCCCAGCGTCAGCGACTCCACCGATCAGAAATCCTCCGCCGCGTCGTCATTTCTGGTGACCCCCTCGCCCCGGTGGAAGGATCGATGACCATGACCGACGCTGGACCGCTGGGCGCCGACGAGGCCGCGTTCATCGCGGTGGCCCGCTCAGGCGATACGGCGCGATTCGCGCTCATCACGGAGCGCCACCGGCGTGAGCTGCAGGTGCACTGCTACCGGATGCTCGCGAACTACGAAGACGCCCAGGACATGACGCAGGAGACGTTCCTGCGAGTGTGGAACAAGCGGGAGTCGTTCAAAGGCCACGCCGCGCTGCGGACTTGGCTGTACCGGATCGCGACGAACGCCTGTCTCGACTTCCTGGAGAAGCGCAACGACCGCACACCCGTACCGGCCGGGCTGTCGGACCCCGGCTCCGAGCTGCTGTACCTGCAGCCGTACCCCGACCGGATGCTCCCCGAGGACCCGCAGGAATCGGTGGTGGCGCGGGAGACGATCGAACTGGCGTTCATCGTCGCCGTCCAGTACCTGCCGCCGCGGCAGCGGGCGGTGTTCATCCTGCGCGACGTCCTCGGCTGGCCGGCGTCGAAGGCCGCCGAAGCCCTCGAGCTGACCGTCGCCTCGGTGACCAGCGCACTGCAACGGGCGCGCGTGACGATGCGCGAACAGCTGCCCGACCGCCGCCTCGACTGGCGGAGCCCCGCCACCCACGAGCTGTCGAGTGACGAGCGCGGCGTGGTGAAGTCCTACATCGATGCCCACGAGCGCAACGACCTCGACGGGCTGATGTCCCTGCTGCGCGACGACCTGCGCTTCGCGATGCTGCCCGAGTCGGGCACCGTGCTCATGACGGCCGAGGAAGCGGTGGACGGCTGGGTCTCCGGTGGGCTCTTCCAGCGCGGCCACGACGACTGGCGCGGTATCGCCACGACCGTCAACCGCATGCCCGCCGCCGTGCTGTACCTGCGCACCCCCGACGACCCGGAGTACCGGCTGTTCGCCATCGCGGTCCTGCACATCGTCGACGGGAAGATCGCCGATCTCACCGGATTCGACGCCGCCGGCAAACCATGGCTGGGCCTGCCGCGGACACTGTGATCACCCGAGTCCCCATCAGTGCCGCGTCTCGTATCGGGTCAACATCACGCCGCCGGGAAACGTCCGGGTCTCCACCAGGTTCAGGTTCACCCAGCTGTCCAGCGCCGTGAAGAACGGCGTGCCGCCGCCCACCAAGACCGGCACGGTGACCAGCACGTACTCGTCGATCAGCCCGGCCCGCATGGCCGCCCCGGCGAGCGTCGCGCCGCCGATGTCCATCGGGCCGGCGTCCTCGGCCTTGAGCCGGGTGATCTCGGTGACCGCGTCGCCGGTGACCAGGCGGGTGTTCCCGTCGACCGTGCCGGTCGTCGAGGAGAACACCACCTTCGGCATGTCCCGCCAGCGACGGGCGTACTCGATCACCGCCGGTGTGGCGCCGGGCCGCCGGTCGGCGGTCGGCCAGTGGGAACTCATCGCCTCCCACAGTTTGCGCCCGTACAGCGCCAGACCCGTCGCCGCCACCCGGTCGGACCACCACTGGAACAGCTCGTCGCTCGGTGACGAGTCCGGGCCCTCACCCCCGCTCCACCCGAGGTCGTCGCCGGGCGCGGCGATGTAGCCGTCCAGGGTCACGTTCATGCCAAAGGTCAGTTTCCGCATGCGTCAGCCTCCGTGAGTCGATCTCACCTGTACAGACGGGTGCGGCGCGAAAACCTGATCGGTTCTGCGGCGGAGATCCGGGAGGTGGGACTAGCGTAGAAGGTATGGCCGAGGTTCGTGTTGGTGTGGTGTTCCGTCCGCAGTTGCCGCCGGAGGAGCTGCGAAAGACCGTCGTCGCGGCTGACGAGGCCGGTATCGACGAGTTGTGGCTGTGGGAAGACTGCTTTCTCGAAGGTGGTCCCACCAGTGCCGCGGCCGCGCTGGCGTGGAGCGAGCGGCTCACCGTCGGGATCGGGCTGATGCCGGTGCCGCTGCGCAACCCGGCCGTCGCCGCCATGGAGATCGCGACGCTGGCGCGGCTGTTCCCCGGCCGGTTCGTCCCGGCCGTCGGGCACGGGGTGCTCGACTGGATGGCGCAGGTCGGCGCCCGGGCCGCGTCGCCGATGACGTTGCTGCGCGAGCACGCCGACGCCGTCCGGCGGCTGCTGCACGGCGAGACCGTCAGCGTGACCGGACGCTATGTGACCCTCGACGCGGTGGCACTGGACTGGCCGCCGGTGCAGGTCCCGCCCCTGATCATCGGCGCGCGGGGGCCGAAGACCGTCGCGCTGGCCGGAGAGGTGGGCGACGGCGTGCTCCTCGACTCCCCGCTCGCCACCCCCGAGTACGTCGCGTCGGAGAAAGCCCGTGCCACGGAGGCCGCACGGGCCGCGGGACGGCCGGCGCCGCAGGTAGTCACCTTCGCGGAGATCGAGCAGGACGCACCCGCCCTCGGCGACCGGGCCCGCGCCCTGATCGCCGAACTGGGCGCGGCCGGCGCCACCTCCGTCATCCTGCAAGGCACGTCGGAGCACCCCGACCCGGGCCCGCTCATCGCCGCGCTGTCCCGCTGACAACCGGGCGGCCCTCGTCGGTCACGGGTTTGCGCCGGCGGCCAACTCACGGAGTGAGGGTGCGAGCCGCTCGGCGTAGTCCGGATCGACCTGCTCGGCCTCGGTCAGCAAAGCCTCGCACGCGGCAGTGAACGCCCGGCTCAGCTCGGCGGGGTCCACCGAGCGCACCAGCGCGTCCATGATCGGGTCGGCCGTCTCGGCGGGGAGATCGTCGATGCCCCGGCCTTGAGTGGCGGGCACATCGTGGCGCAGGCAAGCGAGAGTGAAGATCCCGTCGCGCATTCCGCTGATCATGTATTCCGCCTGCCGGACTCGACGCCTGGCGATGCTCGACCTGGCATGCAGCGCGTAGAGCCAAGCCCAGTCGATGAGGTCCCGCGCCATCGGTGACTTTGTCTTCTCGACATCGTTCGCTTCACCGAAAAGCACTTCGAAACGCGGACCGGTCGCGCCGAAGTCTTCGTCGTGCCAGAACGCGATATCGACCTGGAGAGTGCCGGGCAGCAAGAACACCCTGAACAACGTGTTTCCCGCCCGCACATCCAGATGGGTGATCGCATTGTGCTTGCGATAGAGCGATTCGGTCCATAGTGCGACGAATTCGTCGTAGTCGACGTCGGGAGCCAAGCGCAGCGCCAGGTCGATGTCCGACCAGCGGTCTTCTTTGCCGTGTGCACTTGATCCGGCGAATCCCGCCGCCGTGACCCTCGGTTCGGCCTTTGCCGCCGCCACCAGCTCGTCACGGACACGGTCTCGCTCGACTGTTGTGAACACGACGCCGTACGTTACCAGTGACATGCGAACAAACCATCCTGTCCTTGACGTGTCTTTCCCTGATAACCAGAGAAAGACACGTCAAGAGTGGGATCCTGCTCGTTCAGGACTTCTTGCGGGGTAAGGATTTCACTCCGCGGCCGAACGCTATTGGCCGATTTTCTCTTCCAGCGCACGGCGTCGAGCGGTCACCTCGTCGGGGTCGTCCCCGAGGACCAGTAGTTGCAGGGTGCTTTGCCGGATCGGATTGTCCGTGTGGCCGGTGTCATGACCAGCCACGACGAGCAGGCCGCCGGCGGCCAAGGCCGGACGGATCTCGGCGAGCAGGTCGGTGAGTGCACCGGCGACGGTCAGCTTCACGGATTCGGCGGGGTGGTCAAGGGTGTCGGGGCGGGCGGACTGCATAGCCAGCAAAGGGATCGAGCCACTGGTGATCCGGAAGTTCAGGTCGAGTACGACCTGCTGGCCGTCCCGGGTTTCGGCGCAGTCGAGACTGCACAGGCCGCGATAGCCGACATCGGCCGCGCGCTGGGTGATCGCCAGGCATTCGGCGAGCAGTTCGGCAGGAGGAGTGGTGACCGCACCGAATCTGCCGCCGGCATAGACCCCGATCGCGTCGACGCGTTGTTCGGTCACGGCCAGCAGGCGGGCCCGCGCGTCCGCTGCCACGTAGAACTGCAGGCCCCAGTTGCGCAGGATCTGCAGGTACTCCTCGACGACGAACTCGTTGAGAACATCGGTGAAAGCCGGCAGCGTGATCTGTTCGTCGGCCTGATGCAGATAGACATCGAGGCTGCCGCCGTGCGCGTCGTTGGTCGCGGCCTTGAGAACCCACGACTTCTCCGCCGGTGCTGCCTCCGCGAGTTGCCCGCGGGTCACGACGCTGCGGTGCGCTTGGAAACGTGGATCGACCAACGTGGTGATGCTGGCTTTGTTGTTCAAATAGCCGACGAGTTGCGCGCTTTTGAGCGCGCGTTCGTCCGGGCACAGCGTGGTCGGCTGCGGGTATTCCATCGACATCAGCAGGCCGTCGGATATCGCTTCGGTCACGCGGGTGGCGAATTCCCTTTCGGTTCGGAACTCGCGCAGGTCGGTGCCGACAGGCAGGCCGCTGTCACGCAGGTGTGCCAGCAAATCCGGGTCCGTGCCACCGGCGCTGCAGATCACGGGCATGTCGGCCGCGACAGCGATCGGTCGCGCGGAAACCACGTCGCGGGTGTGGCGGTGCCTGTTCACAGGTTCGGTGGCGGCCAGTTCGGGGCGTGCGCAGACGGCGATGCCGGGACCGTACACATCGGTGAGGGAACGAGGAGCGCTGACGGCGTACGGCAGAACGACGGGAACAGTGATGGAGGGTCTCCTGTGGAGTGAGTCGGACCGGTCAGAACCGGCTGTGGCATGCGAGGAGAACCGAAGAAGGATGACAGCGGCGGCCGATCGACCGCCGCCGCCTGATCACCATGCTACGTCTTGACCTGGTGTAGTGGGCAGGAGCGCGATGGGCACAAGTGGGGCTCGATCTGTCGAGCCGGTGTTCTCATGCCGCGGCCTTCTTGCGCAGCACGGTCAGTGCGATGGCCGCGCTGATCGCGGAGACGACGGCGCAGGCGAGGGCGATCGCGTTGAGTCCGCTGGTGTAGGCCTCCCCGGCGGCGGTCAGCAGCCCGGCGGCGGCATCGCCGGGCAGGGACTGGGCGGTCGTGACGGCGTTCTCCATGCTTTCCACGGCGGGCCCGCCGCCGGGTATCTCGACGACACCGCGGTAGACGGCGTTACCGAGGCTGCCGAACAAGGCGATGCCGAGCGCGGTGCCCAGGTCACCGCCGATGGACGAGAGGGCCGCGGCGGATCCGCCCCGCTCCGGTGGGGCGGATCCGACGACCAGGTCGGTGCCGAGCGCGCCGAGGGTGCCGACGCCGACGAAGACGATCACGAAACCGGTCACCAGCAGCGGCATCCCGCCCGGTTCGACGAAGGCGAGCAGCAGGTAGCCGACTACGCCGACGAGCAGGCCCGCCCCGAGGACGGTCCCGAGTGGATACCGCTTGGCGACGATCGGGGCCAGTTGCGCGGCGAGGATCGACGCGAGGGCCGCGGGCACCAGCCACAGGCCCGCGTCCAGCGGCGAGAGCCCTTCGACCATCTGGAGGAACCCGGTGACGAAGAGGTACGCCCCGCCGGTGCCGATCATCGTGACGACCAGGATCACCAGTGCCGCGGCGAACGCGCTGATCTTGAACAGGCCCAGGTCCAGCAGCGGGTCCGCCAGTTTGCGTTGCCGCCTCACGAACACCGCGCCGAGGACGATGCCTGCGACGAGCGCGGCGACCGGTGTGGTCGCCAGGCCGTGGCGTGCCAGCTCCTTCAGCCCGTAGATGGTCAGCAGGATCGACGCCAGCGACAACACGACGCTGACCAGATCGAGTCGTTCGGCGTCGGGGTCCTTGTACTCCGGCAGCACGAGCGGGGCGACGATCAGCAGGATCACCATGACCGGCACGCCGATCAGGAACACCGAGCCCCACCAGAAGAACTCGAGCAGCGCGCCGCCGATCACCGGTCCGAGCGCGGTGCCTCCCATGAAGCATCCGGCCCAGACCGCGATGGCGCGGCCGCGCTGGGCCGGGTCGTGGAACAGGGTGCCGATCAGCGCGAGAGTGGAGGGCATCAGCGTCGCGGCGGCGATACCGAGCAGCGCGCGGGTGACGATGAGCTGCTCGGCACTGCCGGAGAAGGCGGCCAGCACCGAGGTGACGCCGACGGCCGCGGCGCCGATCATCAGCAGCTTGCGGCGGCCGACCCGGTCCCCGAGCCTGCCCATGGTGATGAGAAAGCCGGCGATCATGAAGCCGTAGATGTCCATGATCCACAGCGTCTGGGTGCCGGTGGGACGCAATCCCTCGGCGAGATGCGGCAACGCCAGGTACAGGACGCTCTGGTCGAGGGCGATCAGCAGGGTGGGCAGGGCCAGCGCGGCGAGCCCCAGCCATTCCCGGGTCCCGGCTTTCCGGATGCCGGTTTCCTCGGTGTTCGATGACATGCCCGAACGGTGCGCCGTGCCGCTCCTGAGCCGCTCTCGGTTCGCTCTCGGTCCGGGGGTTAGCCTGGCCGTATGCGTTTCGGAGTGCTCGGGCCACTCGTGGTGTGGGCGGCCGGCGGGGCGACGGTGGCGGTCCCCGGACGGAAGGTCCGTGCGCTGCTGGCCTGTCTCCTGGCGCACGCCGGACGCCCGGTCTCCGCCGACCGGCTCGTCGAGTTCCTGTGGGGCGCCAAGCGGCCGGGTGATCCGCTCGCCGTGCTGCAGACCAAGGTGTGGCAGCTGCGGCGAGCGCTGGAGGACGCCGAGCCGGGCGCGCGCTCCCTGGTGGTGTCGGGCCCGCTCGGCTACGAACTGCGGGGCGGTACGGACGCGGACCACTTCCAGGAACTGCTGACCCGGGCCCGCAAGGCCGTCGAACCACACGTACGGGCCGTTCTGCTCGCGGACGCGCTGGCCGTCTGGCGCGGGCCCGCGTTCGCCGGCTTCGCCGACGAGGAGTTCGCGCGTGCCGTGGCCGCCCGGTGGGAGGAGCAGCGGCTGACCGCGATCGAGGAAGCCGCCGAGACTCGGGTCGAGCTGGGCGAACACGCGCTGGTGGCCGACGAGCTGGGAGACCTCGTCGCCCTGCATCCGCTACGGGAGCGGTTGCGCGCGGTCCACGTCCGGGCGCTGTACCTGGCCGGACGGCAGAGCGCCGCGCTCGGCAGCTACACCGATCTGCGCACCCGGCTGGTCGAGGAACTGGGGGTCGATCCCGGCGCCGAACTCACCGCGCTGTACCAGGCGATCCTCACCCAGGATCCGGCGCTGGCCGCCCCGCCCGTCCCCGCGACCACCGTGGCCCGCCCGCCGGCCACCCTGCCGGCCCCACTGACCGGCCTCGTCGGCCGCGACGAGGCGATCGAGGAGCTGCGTTCGCTGCTGAGCGCGCATCGGCTGGTGACGCTGACCGGGCCCGGCGGCGTCGGCAAGACGCGGCTGGCGCTGGCTGTCGCCGCTCGGCTCGGCTCGGCGTTTCCCGGCGGCGTCCACCTGGCAGAGTTCTCCGCGCTCGATCCGTCACCGGGGCGGACCGAGGTGACCTCGGTGGTCGACGCGGCACTCGGGGTCCGCGACGATTCCGGGAAGCCGCTGCCGCGGGCCGAACGCGTCGCACGCGCCGTGGGTGACCGGCCCACCCTGCTGATCTTGGACAACTGCGAGCACGTCGCCACGCCCGTCGCGGAACTCGCCGAGCAGTTGCTGAAGGTGGCGCCTGCCCTGCATTTCCTGGCCACCAGCCAGCTCCCGCTCGGTGTCGCCGGTGAACGGCTCAGTGAAGTGCCTCCGCTGGTACGCCCGGCGGCCGAGGCGGGCCTGAGCCTTGAGGAGATACGCGGGTTCAGCGCCGTGGAGCTGTTCGTGGCGCGAGCGGCGGCGTCCGCGCCACGGTTCGTCCTCGACGAGACCACCGTCGACGCCGTCGTCTCCCTCTGCCGCCGCCTCGACGGGCTTCCCCTGGCGTTGGAGATGGCCGCGACCCGGGTCCGGACCCTGGGCGTGCACGAACTGGCCGCCCGGCTGGACGACCGTTTCCGCCTGCTGGTGAGCACGCGAGGCGCCCCGGCACGCCAGCGGACGCTGCGGGCGGTCATCGACTGGACCTGGGACCTGCTGGGCGAGCCGGAGCGGGTGGTGCTGCGGCGCCTGGCCGTGCACGCCGACGGCTGCACGCTCGCCGCGGCCGAGGAGGTCTGTGCGGGGGACGGGGTGGACCGGGCGGAGGTCCTCGACCTCCTCGCCCGGCTGGTGGACTGTTCGCTGGTCGTCCTGATCGACACGCACGACGGCGCCCGGTACCGGATGCTGGAGTCGGTCACCGCCTACTGCCTCGAACGGCTGACCGAAGCCGGTGAGTTCGACGCGCTCCAGCTCCGGCATCGCGCGTACTACACGGAACTGGCCGAGCGGGCCGAGCCGCGGCTGCGGGAGCACGGGCAGCGCCGGTGGCTTCGCCTGCTGGACGCCGAGGCCGCGAATCTGCGGACCGCATTGGAAGGCGCCGTACGGGCCGAAGACGGCGGACACGCCCTGCGCCTGGTCAACGCGATGGCCTGGTACTGGTACCTGCGCGGGCGGAACGGCGAGGCCGAGCGGTCGCTGGCGCTGGCGCTGTCGGTCGGCGACGAAGCGCCGCCCGCACTGGTGGCCGGTGCCTCGGGCCGGCTGGGCGGCGTCCGGCTGCTGCTCGGCGGAAGCGCCGACCCGGTCGCGAAATGCCGCGAAGCGCTGCGACCGTACGAGGAGATCGACGATCCGCTCGGCAAGGCTCGCGCCGAATGGTTCCTGGGGTTGAACCTGTTCGCCATCAGCGATGTGTCGCCGAGCCGGAAGCTGGCCGAATCGGCGCTGGCGACATTCCGGTTGCTCGACGACCGATGGGGCACAGCAGCCGCGCTGAGCAGCCTGGCGTTCTACGCCATGCTGGTGGGGGACTTTGACGCGCTGCGGCGCCACGGTGAGCAGAGCCTGGAGCTCTTTCGCGAGCTGGGTGATCAGTGGGGGCAGGTGAAGGCCATGGAGCCGCTCCAGGCACTGGCCGAGTCGACGGGCGACTACGAACGCGCCGGACGGCTGTGCCGTGAGGGACTGCGGATGGCCGAGGAGCTCGGGCTGTGGACGGAGGTGTCCTTCCGGCTTTCGGGGCTGGGCCGGATCGCCTTGCTCACCAGGGACTATCCGCGAGCCCGGGAGTTCCACGAGCGCGGAAGGCTGCTCGCGGTCGAGCTGTCGAACGTGGTCGCCGAGTTGTTCGCCGAGATCGGGCTCGGAATGGGAGCGCGCCGGGAAGGCGACCTCGATGCCGCGGAGACACACCTGCGGAACGTGCTCGACCTGCACCGGAAGATGGCGCACGAAACCGGTCTGCCCGCGTTGATCCTCGCCGAACTGGGATTCGTCGCCGAGCTGAGGGGCGAGGCGGCTTCCGCGCTGAAGCTCCAGCAGGAAGGCCTGTCCGTCGCCCGCGGCACCGGGGATCCCCGCACGATCGCCCTGGCGCTGGAGGGCCTGGCCGGTGCACAGGGACTGGCGGGCCACGCGGGGGAGGCGGCGAGGCTGCTCGGACAGGCCGAGGCGGCCCGGCGTTCGGTCGGGATGCCCCTGCCCGCCGGTGAACAGGACGACGTCGACCGCATCGCGGCGCGAGCGCGCGATGCCTTGGGCGAAGCCGCGTACGCCGCCGAATTCGCCCGGGGCGCCGACGGTCATTCCTCGTGGTCGAGCGTGTGAGCCGATGACGTCGGCGGTTTGAACCGGCGGTAACAGGGCGCGGGCCGGGTGCGACTGGGGGAGGGGATCGTGTCGGTGAGGGGTGGCTGTGTATGGGCCTGGCTGTCGGGGGTGTCGGCGGTTGGCTGGTCCAAGCTTTGCCCGACATCTCCAGCAATCTGATCGCGGCGGCCATCGGGGGCGTCCTGGTCTGGTTGTCGACGAATGCGAGACGGCGCCTCGGCCTGGTCCGTGCGCGCAGGTTCTGGCGGGCGCTGGGTGGTCGTCATCCGTTGATCGTCCTGGGGGCTCATGACTTGGGGCAGCAACGGCGGTGGGCCAGGGCGGGTGTGGTGGGGATGGGAGATATCGGGGCGCTGGTGGAAATCGAGGCCCAGCTCCGCAAACTGGGGTTCGCCGGCAGGATCGCGGAGTCGAGGCAGCTGTCGCCGCGTGAGCTGAGTTCGGACCTGGTCCTGATCGGCGGGCCGGTGGCGAATGCCGTGGCGAGGACGATGTTGGAGAACCTGACCGGAGTGATCTCCTACGGTTTCGCTGAAGATCGGGACCATGAGGCGGCCGTGGTGCACGATGTGCGCACCGGCCGCGTGTTCGCGCCGCAGTACGACGAGTCAGGGTATCCGGTCAGTGACCACGCCTTGATCATCCGGACGCGAAATCCCTTGGCGCCGGACACCTCGGAGATCGTCATCGTGGCGGGGTGCTGGGAACACGGCACCGCCGCTGCGGCGGAAAAGCTCGGAGACCGGAAGTTTCTTCGCACGATGAAGAAGATGGAGCACTTCGAGGTTCTTCTCGAGACCACGGTCGTGAACGGTGCCCACTACAACGCCAAGATCGTCGAAACCCGGCGGATCCCGGCAGGGTGACGCCAGAGCCTCCGACGAAGCCAGGCCCGCCGTTGGTAGGGCCTGCACCAGTGGGATGACGGGGGTGTTCCCGATGTTCTTCGTCTTGCTCGGCCGACAGGCTGGCCGCATGTCGTTCTCTCCTTCTCGTCGCGGTTTCCTCACCATGAGTGCCACGGCCGCCATCGGCGTGGCGTCCCTGGGCATCGCGGGCACCGCACAAGCCGCCGAGCCGGCGCGGATCAAACCGCTGCGGATCCCCACTCCCGCCGGGACCTTTGACGCGGTGGCCGCCGGTCCGCGGCACGGCCGGAAAGTACTGTTGTTGCACGGATTCCCGGAGTTCGGCATCGAGTGGGAGCATCAGTTGAGCGCACTCGCCGCCGCCGGTTACCGGGCGGTGGCTCCCGACCAACGGGGCTACTCACCGGGCGTACGCCCTCTCGGGATCGAGAACTACCACCTGGATCACGCCGTCCGGGACGTCCGGGCGATGGCCGATTCCCTCGGCTGGCACCGGTTCGACCTGGTCGGACACGACTGGGGCGCCGCGGTCGCCTGGGTCGCCGCGGCGAAGTACGCACGCCGGGTGCGGTCGCTGACCGCTGTTTCCGTGCCGCATCTCGGCGCCTTCGCCGAGGCGCTGCGGACCGATCCCGTGCAGCAGGAGGCGTCCAAGTACATGGACGACTTCCGGGCGCCGGCCCCGATCCCGGAGAACTGGATTCTCTCGGGCGGGCCGCCCAAGATTCCGGGTGCCTCGCCGGAGAAGTGCGCGGAGTACTTCCGGCGGCTTTCCGAACCGGGCGCCCTGACCGCCGCGTTGAACTGGTACCGGGCCAACGATTTCACGGGTTACGAGCAGCGGGTCACCGTGCCGACGCTCTTCATCGCGAGCACGAAGGATCGCATGGTCGCCCCCTCGGGTGTGGCGGCGACCAAGAACTGGGTCACCGGACCGTACCGGCTGGAGAATCTCGAAGGGATCGGGCACAACATCCCCGAAGAGGCCGCCGAGACCACGACGGCACTGCTCCTCGCACATCTCGCGTCGGTGTGTTCCTAGGAAGGCCAAGGACTGCTGGCTGGATGTTCTATTGAGGGGTAAGTCAAAGGTGGCGGGGCCGGTGACGGATGAAGGTGTCCTTCGCCGCGTCCGATGCCGTGTGGCCGTGTCGCGAAAGCCACTTTCGGGACATCAGATGTCGCGAAAGTGGGGCGGATTCATGTGGTGGTCGCAACGTGCTCTGTTAGGACAGTAGCGTGGTGAGTTTCTCGAGTGGGGTGTGCCAGTCGAGTGTTTTGCGGGGGCGGTTGTTGAGTCGTGCGGCGACCGCGGCGAG